>NZ_CP035088.1:3325000-3643125 GCF_004786035.1 Pseudomonas viciae | reverse complement strand
GGCATGGATCTGGGTCACCCGTTCGTTGATGCCCGTATTGCTGTCGGCGAACTGCTGGATATGCGTGGCAATGTCCGCCAGTTTGCCGTTGGTGGATTCGAAATCGCCGATCATGCTTTCGAAATGACCGGAGGCGCGCTCCACCACTTTCTGAGTTTCCCGGGCGCTGTGGCTGATCTGGGTGGTCTGCTCGTGGGTGGAGCCGACCTCTTCAAGCATGGCGTCGATGTTGCGCGAGATATCGTCCGTTGCCCGGCTGACATTCTGCGCCAATGTGCGCACTTCATCGGCCACTACGGCGAAGCCCCGGCCACTTTCACCAGCCCGGGCGGCTTCGATGGCAGCGTTGAGGGCCAGCAGGTTGGTCTGGGCAGAGATTTGCTGGATCAACCCGACAATGGATTTGATGCTTGAAGAGCGCTGGTTCAAGGCGCCCACCAGCGTCGCGAATTCATTGAGGCTGCTGGAGATTTCACTGATGTTGCCAGTCACTTCCAGAAGCTCGGCGTAGGAGTCGCGGGCCATGCTCAGGTTCTGGGCGGTGGTGCTGGAGATGCCCTGGGTCTGGCGCGAGACTTCTTCAATGCGGCCCACGGCGGTGTTGCTCTGGTCCATCACTTCCTTGGCGAAGCGGGCCTGGTGGGTAGCGCTGTCACTGGAATCGCTGATGTTCTTCAGCGAACGCGCCGATTCGACGGCGATGTGCACGGTCAGGGCCTGGACGTTGCTGATGATCTCCCGCTGCTTGGCCAGGAAACGATTGCAGGTGCCGGCCAGCGTCCGAATCTCGTCGTGGGTCACCAGCGGCAGGTCCTTGGACAAGTCGCCTTCGCCGTTGGCGATCTCTTCCAGGGCCTTGGTCATGGCGGTGACGGGGCGCACGATGAGGTGGCGCAAGTACCAGACCATGAAGCTGATCATGCACAGCGACAGAAACGCACCGAAGAGCAGGGCATGGGTGAGGCTGTCGAGCCGACCCTCGATCTGCCCCAGCATTGCGCCGTCCAACTGCGCGTTGCGCAATTGCAGCAGGATATCGGCGCGTGCGCTGAGGGTCACCCAGTACAGCAGGCCACTGACCAACACCAGCAGGAAAAGGCTCGACAGCTTTTTGGTGAGCGTATCGAAAAATTGCATTTCGATAGACTCGTACAAGGCCTTTAACGTCTGCATGCCGCTGCTCCTGGGCAAAGAAATCTCTCAATGGAATACATTCGACCGCGAGTGGCAAAGCTTTAGGGGGATAGGGCGATTTGATATCACTTTACGTGATTTGGCGTAGCCCAGCGCAGCACGGACCCGTGGGAGCGGGCTTGCTCGCGAAGGCGGTAGCACATTCAACACTGATGCAACTGACCCATCGCATTCGAGCAAGCCCGCTCCCACAGGGGTTTGATGATGGTCAGTAATGAATAGAAAAGATTTACTGGGAATCGTTCTCAAAGTATATTCGCTCTCATTAACATCCCCCCCTATGAGTGCAGCGTCTTGAATCGTTCCACCCCCCTCGCTAATCGCAACGTCTTCATCAAGTGTGTATTGCCAACCTTGTCTTGCTGCTTCATCGCAAGTCCGGTGTGGGCACAGGACACCCTTGAACTGCCGGCTACGGACATCCAGGGCAGTCGCATCACTCAGGACGAGGGCTACACGGCATCGCAAGCCAGCACGGCGAGCAAAAGCGATGTACCGATCAAGGAAGAGGCGCAATCGATCAACGTGGTGACCCAGCAGACCCTGGACGACTATCAGGTGCGTTCGCTGGCCGACGCAATGAAGTTCGTCAGCGGCGTCAGCCAGGGCAATACCTTGGGCGGCTCGCGGGACTCGTTGGTCAAGCGTGGTTTTGGCACCAACGACGACGGCTCGATCCTGCGTGATGGCGTGCGTTCGAACCTGGGGCACAACTTCAGCGCCACCACCGAACGGGTCGAAGTGCTCAAGGGCCCGGCCTCGATGCTGTACGGCGCGCTGGAGCCTGGGGGCCTGGTCAACGTCATCAGCAAGAAACCCGAGTACACCCAGAGCACCACGCTGAGCGGCTCGGCCTACAGCGAGGGCGGCGGCACCATGGCCCTGGACACCACTGGGCCGTTGGGCGATACCGGCCTGGCTTATCGTTTGATTGCCGAGCGTGGGCACGAGGACTACTGGCGCAACTACGGCGTCAACGAGAGCACGCTGGTGGCGCCGTCCTTGGCTTGGACGGGGGAGCGGGCTTCGTTGAACCTCAGTTACGAGTACAACGAATATTCCAATCCATTCGATCGCGGAACGGTGTTCAGGAATGGGCATCCGGAGGATATCGACTATGACAAGCGTCTGGATGAGCCGTGGGCCAAGAGCGTGGGAATTCGCGAGACGGCCACGGCGCGGTTTGAGTATGAACTGAGCGAGGATTGGAAAACGCGGGTCACCTATGGCTGGAACAATGACCGGTATAGCCTTTCAATCGCGCAGCCGCGGATGACAAGCGGCGGTGTTTTCCAGCGTGCTGCCAACGGCGCGCACTACGACGATGAAACCCGCTACGCCAGCTGGGATTTCATCGGCAAGCAGGAGCTATTCGGTCAACGTCATGACCTGTTGATCGGCGTGGATAACCAGGTATCCGATCAGTTCCGTGGCAAGACCTACCGTGGGGCCTATCAAGCGGGTTTCGACATCACAGCACCGGTGTACGGTGGTCTGGAAGAACCCAGCGTCATCAGTCCAGGCCAAAGCAACTTGAGCAACAAACTGACTTCCAGCTCGGTGTACCTGAAAGACAACTGGCACCTGGATGATCGCTGGATCCTGGTCTTTGGGGGGCGCTACCAGCATTACGACCAATTCAGCAAGCAGGGGCTGATCACGAGCGTGCCGGTTCGTGACGACAATGGTGATGCTTTTGTTCCGTTCCTGGGACTGGTCTATAAAGCCACCGAGACCCTGTCTCTGTATGGCAACTACAGTCGCTCTTTCAAGCCCAACGATACCGTCGACGACAATCTCAGCACTTTTAAACCGGAGGAAGGACGCAGTTACGAAGTCGGCGCCAAGTACGATCCATTGCCGGGGCTGAATATCAATCTGGCACTGTTCGACATCGTGAAAAAGAACGTTGTGACGTCCTCCACTGTCAATGGTGTGACCCTGTCGGAGGCTGCCGGCAAAGTCGGCTCCCAAGGCCTGGAACTCGACATCACCGGTCGTTTGGCTGAGCGTTGGGACTTGATCGGCACCTACGCCTATACCCATACAGAAATACTTGATGATCCCAAGGACGAAGGCCATCGCCTCGCCGATGCACCCAAGCACACCGCCAGCCTATACCTGAGCCACCACCTGAACGTGCCAGCCGAATTCGGTGTCTGGCACGCCGGCGCCGGTGCGCGGTATGTCGGCGAGCGCGCCGCTAACAAGGCCAACGACTTCTGGCTCAGCAGCTACACCGTCGCCGACGCGTTCCTGCGCTGGGAATCTCCAGTGCTGGGGCACAAAACCTCGTTGCAGTTGAACGTGGACAACCTGTTCGACAAGCAGTACTACCCGTCGTCCACCGGCAGCGAACAGCAAGTCAATGTCGGTGAACCGCGTACCGCCCGCCTGAGTGCCAGCGTGACGTTCTGATCCCTCCTGAAAACAAAATGCCCGGACCTTGAAGTCCGGGCATTTTTTTGGGGATCACCTTCAGATTTCGGCCGCCATCGCGAGCAAGCTCGCTCCCACTATCAGGTCTCAAGGGCTGCGGATCAGCGAAACGCCGGCACCACCTGCTGGATAAACAACTCCAGAGACTTCTTCTTCTCGGCATGGGACAAGCTGTTGTCGCACCAGAAGCTGAACTCATCCACCCCCAATTCCTGGTAGTACTTGATCCGCTCGATGATTTCCTGCGGTGTGCCAATCATGGTGTTCTTGCGGATGTTTTCCAGTTGGAACTCCGGACGCTCGGCGAATTTTTCTTCGGGGCTTGGCGCGAGGAAACCGTTGACCGGCACTTGCTTGTTGCCGAACCAGGCATCGAAGGTGCGATAGAACTTGGAGATTGCCTGGGCACCGACTTTCCAGCCCTCGGGATCGTCCACGGCATGCACGTGGGTGTGGCGCAGCACCATCAATTGCGGGCGCGGTACGTCAGGGTTGTTGTCCAGGGCGGCCTGGAACTTGTTCTTCAGGTCCAGGACTTCTTCATCGCCCTTCATCAACGGCGTGACCATCACATTGCAGCCATTGGCGACGGCGAAGTTGTGGGAGTCCGGGTCGCGGGCGGCGATCCACATCGGCGGGTAGGGTTTGCGGATCGGCTTGGGCACGCTGGTGGAGGTGGGGAACTTCCAGATTTCGCCGTCATGGGCGTAGTCGCCTTGCCACAGGGCGCGCACCACCGGGACCATTTCCCGCAGGGCCTGGCCGCCGGAGGACGCTGGCATGCCGCCAGCCATGCGGTCGAACTCCACCTGATAGGCGCCACGGGCCAGACCGACTTCCATGCGGCCGTTACTGATCACGTCCAGCAGCGCGCATTCGCCGGCCACCCGCAGCGGATGCCAGAACGGCGCGATGATGGTGCCGGCGCCGAGGTGGATGGTGGTGGTCTTGCCCGCCAGGTACGCCAGCAGCGGCATCGGGCTGGGCGAGATGGTGTATTCCATGGCGTGGTGTTCGCCGATCCACACGGTGCTGAAGCCGCCGGCCTCGGCCAGCAGGGTCAGCTCGCTCAGGTTCTCGAACAACTGGCGATGGCTGACGCTTTCGTCCCAACGCTCCATGTGTACAAACAGGGAAAATTTCATGGCGCTTTCTCTTGTCGTTGACGATCGGTTCAGGCGAGGACGGGCAGGGCGCCCATCTTGCCGTGGCAATAAACCAGCGGCCCCGGTGTGTGTTGCGGCACGATCAGATTCTTCACGGCACCGACCATGATGGCGTGGTCGCCGCCTTCGTATTCACGCCACAGTTCGCATTCGATGATGGCGGTGGCATTGCTCAGCAGCGGGTTGCCCAACTCGCTCAGGGTCCACTCGATGCCCTGGGCCTTGTCCTTGCCTTTGCGCGCGAAGGCGTAGGCTTCGTTCTGTTGCCCGCCGGAGAGCACGTGGATGGCGAAGCGGCGGTTCTTGATCAGCACCGGGTAGGAATCGGAGCTGTAGTTGGGGCAGAACAGCACCAGGGCCGGGTCCATCGACAACGAGCTGAACGCGCTGGCGGTGAGGCCGACGATTTGCCCATCGTCATCGAGCGTGGTGATCACCGTCACGCCGGACGGGAACGAGCCCATGACTTGTTTGTAAACGGCGGCGTCGATCATTGGACGATCCTCGGGTGCGGCTTTCATGGAGGGGCAGGCGGCGTTCATCAATGGGCACCGGCGGCTTTGTTCAGGTCGCTCTCGACCCATTGGGTGTAGACGCAGGCATCGGCGGTGGCCCAGCGCACACGCACCGGGTCGCCGGCCTTGAGGGGCATGCCGGCGGCGGAAAGCGCCTTGACGGTCATGGCGGTTCCACTGGAAGTCACCACGCTGCAGGTCTGGCTTTCGCCGAGAAACAGCACTTCGACGACCTTGGCCGAGACTTCATTCCAGCCGGCTGCCAAGGGCTCCTGGGCGGCTTGTTCGACGCTCAAGGCGAGGGCTTTTTCCGGACGCACCATCAGCAGCACATCCTGGTCTGTTTGCAGGCCGGCGGTCAGGCGGATCGACAGTGACTGGCCTTCAAAGGTCGCCACCGCGTTGCCCTGGGCCTTGAGCTTGAGGAAATTGGAGTTGCCCAAGAACGAGGCCACGAAGGCATTCGGCGGGTTCTGATAGAGGTCATAGCCGCTGCCCAGGCCGACGATCTTGCCGTGGCTGAAAATCGCAATGCGCTGGGACAGGCGCATGGCTTCTTCCTGGTCGTGGGTCACGTAGACGATGGTAATGCCCAGGCGCCGATGCAGCTGGCGTAGTTCATCTTGCAGGTCTTCACGGAGTTTTTTGTCCAGCGCGCCGAGAGGTTCGTCCATCAGCAGGATGCGTGGCTCATAGACCAGCGCCCGGGCAATCGCCACGCGCTGCTGCTGGCCGCCGGAGAGTTGCGAAGGACGACGATGGGCGAATTCTCCGAGTTGCACCAGCTTGAGCATCGCATCGACCCGGCGCTCGCGTTCAGCCGTCGCCAGTTTGCGGATCGCCAAAGGGAACGCGATGTTGTCGCGCACCGACAGATGCGGGAACAGCGAGTACCGCTGGAACACCATGCCGATGTCGCGTTTGTGCGGTGGGACGTTGACCAGGGACTTGCCGTCCACGAGGATCTCGCCGCTGCTGGGGGTTTCAAACCCGGCGAGCATCGACAGCGTGGTGCTCTTGCCCGAGCCACTGGAGCCGAGGAAGGTCAGGAATTCACCGTCCTGGATGTCCAGGGAGATATCGTCCACGGCGGCAAAGTCGCCGTAGTGCTTGTTCAGGTTGCGCAGGCTGACCAGGGTCTTGTTGTGCTGTTGTGCGGGGTCTTTGACGGCACTCATCGTGTTCTCCTAGGCGCTCAGGCGCTGATTTCATTGCGCCGGCGCAGGGCGGCGGCGATCACCATCACCAACACCGAGAGGCCGATCAGCAGCGTCGAAGCGACGGCGATCACAGGCGTCAGGTCCTGGCGCAGGGTGGTCCACATTTTTACCGGCAGGGTTTGCAGGGTCGGGCTGGCCATCATCACGCTCAGCACCACCTCGTCCCACGACACCAGGAACGCGAACAGGGCGCCGGCAACCATGCCCGGGCGAATCGCCGGGAACGTCACCTTGAACACCGCTTGCAGGCGTGAGGCGCCGCAGATCACCGCCGCGTCCTCGATGGATTGGTCGAACAGCTTGAGCGAGTTGATGATCGAGATAATGGTGAAGGGCAGTGCGACGATCACGTGACTGACCACGAACGCGAACAGCGTCCCGGTGTAACCCAGTTTCAGGAACAGCGCGTACACCGCCACCGCGATGATCACCAGCGGCACGATCATCGGCAGGGTGAACAGGCCATAGAGCAGTTCCCGGCCCGGGAAACGTCCGCGGACCAAGGCAAACGCGGTGGGCAAACCCAGCGCCACGGCGCAGACGGTGGTCAGGACCGCGACCTTGAGGCTGGTCAGCGCCGCGTTCATCCAGTCGGGGTTGGAGAAGAACTGGCCGTACCATTTCAACGTCCAGCCCGGTGGCGGGAACACCAGCCACTGGGATGAACCGAACGACAGCAGCACGATGAACACGATCGGCAACAGCAGGAACAGCGCGATCAGGCCGGTGGTGAAGTACAGGCCGAACCGCATGCGCCGGCTCATGGCATTGGGGGTCAGGAGCATGACGGCTTACCTCGCGTTGCTGGCACCCACCGGGGATTCCGGCTGGAGCTTCAGGTAGAAGTAGAACAACACCAGGGTGATCGCCACCAACAAGGCGGCGCCGGCACTGGCCAGGCCCCAATTGAGGAACGACTGCACCTGCTGGATGATGAATTCAGGCAGCATCATGTTCTGCGCACCGCCCAGCAGTGCCGGGGTCACGTAGTAACCGAGGGACATCACGAACACCATCAACCCACCGGAGAACAGCCCCGGTCGGCACAGTGGCAGGAACACCCGGAAGAAGTTGGTCCAGGGGCTGGCGCCACAGATGGAGCCGGCCTGCAGGATCATCGGGTCGATAGCCTGCATGGTTGCCTGCAACGGCAGGACGATGAACGGGATCATGATGTAGCTCATGCCGATCACCACGCCGGTGAGGTTGTGCACCATCTCCAACGGCTGGTCGATGATGCCCATGGCCATCAACGCCTTGTTGATCACCCCGGAGGCTTGCAACAACACCAGCCAGGAGTAGGTGCGGGCCAGCAGGCTGGTCCACATCGACAGCAAGACGATGTTCAGCATCCAGCGCCCCCAGCCTCGGGGCACCAGGGTGATGGCCCAGGCCAGGGGAAAGCCCAGCAACAGGCTGAACAGCGTCACCAGCCCGGCCACCGAAAAGGTGTTGAACAACACCCGGGCATAGGCCGAGTTGGCGAACAGTTGCTCGTAATTACCCAAGCCGGGCACCGGTTCCAACACCCCACGCAACAGCAGGCCAATCAGCGGCGCCAGGAAGAACAGGCCGAGGAACAGCAGGGCGGGAACCAGGTTGCCGACCCCGCGCCAGCGCTGGGCCAGCGACGGGTTTTGCGCAGTCGCCAGCGTCTTGCCGGTTGCCGTACCGGCAGCGCCAAGGGCGCTCCCGGTGCGGGGTGTCGTTGCCGACATTTTCATTTCACCAGCCATTCGTTCCACCGTGTCGCGATGTCCTGACCGTTCTTGGCCCAGTACGCGAAATCAAGCGTGATCTGATCCTTGGCGTAGGCGGTCGGCAGGTTGGGGGCGAGCACCGAGTCCAGGCGCGCGACGCTGTCGACGTTGACCGGGGCATAGGCGGTCAGGTTGGAAAAGTCGGCCTGGCCCTTGGCGCTGCTGGCGTTGGCCAGGAACTTCATGGCTGCGGCCTTGTTTTTCGAACCCTTTGGGATGACCAGGATGTCGGCCATGACCAGGTTCTGCTTCCAGCTCACGCCAACCGGCGCGCCGTCCTGTTGCAGGGCATAGATGCGCCCGTTCCAGAACTGCCCGATGCTGGCTTCGCCGGAGGCAAGCAGTTGCTGGGACTGGGCGCCGCCGCCCCACCAGACGATGTCTTTCTTGATGGTGTCGAGTTTCTTGAAGGCGCGGTCCAGGTCCAGCGGGTAGAGCTTGTCTGCCGCTACGCCATCGGCCAGCAGGGCCAGTTCAAGGACGCCTGGGCTCGGCCATTTGTACAGGGCGCGTTTGCCTGGGTAGGTTTTGGTGTCGAACAGGGCGGTCCAGTCCTGGGGCTTGCCGGAGCCCAGCTTGCCTTCGTTGTAACCGAGGACGAACGAGAAGTAGAACGAACCGACACCGTGATCGGAGACGAAGCGCGGGTCGATCTTGTCGCGCTGGATGACTGAGAAATCCAGGGGTTCGAGCAGGCCTTCAGCGGCGGCGCGCAAGGCGAAGTCTGCCTCGACATCGACCACGTCCCACTGCACGTTGCCGCTTTCGACCATGGCCTTGAGCTTGCCATAGTCAGTCGGGCCATCTTGGACCACGGTGATGCCGCTGGCCTTGCTGAACGGGTCGGCCCAGGCCTGCTTCTGCGCGTCCTGGGTGCTGCCGCCCCAACTGACGAAGTTGACGCTTTCAGCTGCCAACGTTGCCTGGCTGGCGACGCTCAACAGGCCCGCAAAAAAGATTGCGGCTGCACTTTTCTTCAACACCATTTTCACGCCCTCATTGTTGTGTTTTTGAGCGGGCTTTTGTTGCCCGCCTATCGGGAGCAGTAGGTCCATCTGGCCTTAAAGGCGACCGTGCCAAGGGCTCTTGTTTGTGCTTTCCCTGTCAGGGGGCACTTGGCTGAAGTGTTCGGTCTATGGAATATCATATTATGGTATTCCAAACTTTCTGCAAGCATTTTGCCGTACCGGCTATCTGCCTGAATGAGTTTTTGTGTACCCCTGTGGGAGCGGGCTTGCTCGCGAAGACGGCCCAACATTCAACATTGCTGCAAGCTGATCCACCGCTTTCGCGAGCAAGCCCGCTCCCACAGGTCCGTGTATGTAGGCTCGGCCCTAGCCGGTAAAGGGAATACTCTCCACCACCTCCAAGTCATACCCCGTCAACCCCGCGTACTTGAGCGGCGGGCCCAAATGACGCAATTTGCCGACGCCCAGGTCTTGGAGGATCTGCGCCCCGGTGCCCACTTCAGAATAGATGCGCGATTGCGACCGGCTGAACTGTCGCGGCGGCTGGGTCAGTTGCGGTACACGCTCGAGCAGCGCCTGGGACGACTCGTGGTTGGCCAGCACCACCACCACGCCACAGCCTTCTTCGGCGACCCGTTGTAGGGCCGCCCATAGGGTCCAGTTGGAAGGACCGTTGTATTCGGCGCCCACCAGATCCCGCAGCGGGTCGATCACGTGCACCCGCACCAGGGTCGGTTCTTCCCGGCGAATGTCGCCCATGACCATCGCCATGTGTACGCCGCCTTCGATGCGATCTTCGAAGGTGAACAAGCGGAATGTGCCGTGCACCGTGGGCAACTCCCGTTCGCCGATGCGCAGCACGGTGTGTTCGGTGCTCAGGCGGTAGTGGATCAGGTCGGCGATGGTGCCGATCTTGATTCCGTGCTTGCGGGCGAACACCTCCAGGTCCGGGCGGCGGGCCATGGTGCCGTCGTCGTTCATCACTTCGACGATCACCGATGCTGGCGTGAAGCCGGCCAGGCGCGCCAGGTCGCAACCGGCTTCGGTGTGTCCGGCGCGGGTCAGCACGCCACCTTCCTTGGCGCGCAACGGGAAGATATGCCCCGGCTGCACGATATCGGCGGGCCCCGCGTCGGCGGCAACGGCGGCGGCGACGGTACGCGCACGGTCGGCGGCGGATATGCCGGTGGTCACGCCTGTGGCGGCTTCGATAGAAATGGTGAACGCGGTGCTGAACACGCTGCCGTTGCTCGGTACCATTTGTTCCAGACCCAAGCGCTGGCAGTGTTCGTCGGTCAAGGTCAGGCAGATCAGCCCGCGGGCTTCCCGGGCCATGAAGTTGATGGCCTGGGCGTTGCAGCAGTCGGCGGCCAGCAGCAGGTCACCTTCGTTTTCCCGGTCTTCGTCATCCACCAGCAACACCATCTTGCCCAGGCGGTAGTCTTCGATGATTTCCTGAATGCTGTTAAAGGCCATGTCGGGCTCTCTTTGTTTTGATGGGCGCTTGCTGGAATTATCTTGTGGTATACCATAATACAAAATAACCCGAGAGGTCACTATGAAGGCGTACTGGATTGCTCATGTGGATGTCACCGACCCCGATCAATACAGCCAATACACCCAGCGGGCGCCAGCGGCGTTTGCTCTGTATGGCGGTCGGATGCTGGCTCGGGGTGGGCGTAGCGAGGCGATGGAAGGCAGGGCTACGCCGCAACGTAGCGTGGTCATCGAGTTCGACTCCTACGAGCAGGCGCTGGCCTGTTATCACTCGGAGCAGTATCAGGCGGCGAAGGGGCATCGCGAGGGTGTGGCCCGGGCCGAGGTGATCATCGTCGAGGGCGTGGCAACCTGAGGCCTGTCAGCGGATGAAATGGATCTTGCCGCTGTCGTCGTTGCCGATGTAGATGCCATAGACCCCGGCCTGGCGTTCCTCGATGTAACGTTCGAGGATCTGCCGGATGGCCGGGTAATAGATGCTGTCCCACGGAATGTCTTCCGGGGCGAAGAACTGGCAGGCGAGGGTTTCCGGCCCGTACTGGCCGGTGATCTCCAGCGCTGTAGCGCGGAAGATGATGTACACCTCGCTGATCTTCGGCACGCTGAAAATCGAGTAGGGCGAGACAATTTCTGCGCGCACGCCGGTCTCTTCCCAGACTTCCCGCAGCGCCGCGTCCTCAGTGGTTTCGCCACCTTCCATGAAACCGGCCGGCAAGGTCCAGGTGCCGGGGCGCGGTGGGATGGCGCGCTGGCACAACAGGTATTTGCCGTCCTGCTCGATGATGCAGCCGGCAATGATCTTCGGGTTGACGTAATGGATGTAGCCGCAGCCGCCGCACATCAGTCGCTGGTGGGTATCGCCCGCTGGCAGGCGGTGACTCAGGTCACTGCCGCCACACTTTGGACAAAAGCTCGGGCTGAACATATCAGCGACCTATGCGAGGTTCTTTCAGGGCGATGGGCGCCGTGATTTCAGGGATGTCGCCGGTTTCTTCCTGCTTGCGCTTGAGGTAGTCCAGAGCGACCTTGGCGGCGGCGCGCACGTGGTCGACGCACGCCTGGTGGGCGGCCAGCGGATCGCCGCTCTTGATGGCCTCGACCATGCGTTCCATTTCCTGGTTGCTGCTGCCGCGACGGTTTTCCTGGGACACCGATGTGGCCCGCAGGTAGCTGATGCGGGCCTGCAACTGGCGCAACTGGGTGGCGGCGACATGGTTGCCGGAACCTTCGAGCAGTACGTCGTAGAAGCCCTGTACCGAGTCGATGACCTGTTGCAGCTCGCCATCCTTGAGGGCCTTGCGGTTCTCTTCCAGGGCTTTCTCCAGCGCCTTGATGTCCTTGGCCTTGGCCCGCAGGGTGAAGAGCTGGACGATCAAGCCTTCGAGCACACAGCGCAATTCATAGATGTCGCCGGCATCGGCCAGGGTGATGATCGCCACCCGTGGTCCCTTGGCATCGGCGAATTCCACCAGGCCTTCAGACTCGAGGTGACGCAAGGCTTCGCGCACCGACGTGCGGCTCACGCCCAGGCGATCGCACAGATCGCGTTCGACCAGGCGATCGCCCGGCAGAAGCTGGAAGTTCATGATGGCACTTCGCAATTTATCCAGCACGATCTCGCGCAGGGTAACGGGGTTGCGATTGACCTTGAAGCTGTCGTCGAGTGGCAGGCGTTTCATGGGGTCCGCTCTGTAATATGGCTGTCCATGCCAAACGGGCAACATCCGTGCACGTTCAGATCAAACAGCCGAGGGTTGACTGGAGGCCTCGGCGTCGGCTTCGGCGAAGGCTTCACGGGCAAGCCGGAAACTGTCCACGGCAGCCGGGACGCCGCAATAGATACCGACCTGAAGCAGAATTTCGCGTATTTGCTCACGACTCAAGCCGTTACGCAAGGCGCCACGCACATGCAGCTTGAGTTCGTGGGGGCGATTGAGTGCCGAGATCATCGCCAGGTTAATCATGCTGCGTTCCTGGAGCGACAAACCCTCACGACCCCAGACATGGCCCCAGCAGTATTCGGTGACCATTTCCTGCAGGGGGCGGGTGAAGTCGTCGGCGTTCTCGATGGAGCGCTGCACATAAGCCTCGCCCAGCACCTGAGTGCGGATCTTGAGGCCTTGTTCGTATTTATCGTTGCTCATCGGTGTGTGCTCTTAAGTCAGCCCATCACTCAGGGGCGTGGGGGCTAGTATAAAAACGGGCCGCACCAGGGAGTGGTGAGGTGCAACCCAAAAGTAACCTCAGGCCAGTGCCGGCAGCGGGCCCAGCTTGCCTTTGTGGTAGATCATCGGTGTGACCGGCTGTTCGGGCAGGATCAGGTGCTTCACCGCGCCAACGATGATCGCGTGGTCGCCGCCGTCGTATTCGCGCCACAGTTCACATTCGATAATCGCCGTGGCCTTGCTCAGCAGTGGGTTGCCCAGCGCGCTGAGGTGCCAGTCGATGCCTTTGGCCTTGTCCTTGCCTTTGCCTGCAAACGCGTAGGCTTCGGCGGTCTGGTCGGCGGACAGCAAGTGGATCGCGAACTGCTTGCTGTCCCGCAGGATCGGGTAGGTGTCGGAAGCGTAGTTGGGGCAGAACAGCACCAGCGCCGGGTCGATTGACAGCGCACTGAAGGCGCTGGCGGTGATGCCGACGATATTGCCGTCCGGGTCCAGGGTGGTGACCACTGTGACGCCGGACGGGAAGGAGCTCATGACTTCTTTGTAGATGCCGGGTTCGATCATTTCTCAGGACTCCTAGCGCATCACGAACGGATCAGGCATGGGCGCCTGGGAAAGATTGATCCACACCGTCTTCAGTTCGGTATAAGCCAGCACCGAATCGATGCCGCTTTCGCGTCCATAACCGCTGTTCTTGAAGCCGCCGATGGGCGCCATCGCCGAGACCGCACGGTAGGTGTTGACCCAGATGATCCCGGAGCGCACGTCCCGGGCCAGACGGTGGGCCCGTCCCAGGTCGCGGGTCCAGATGCCGGCGGCGAGGCCGAACTGCGAGTCGTTGGCAATCGCCAGCGCCTCGGCTTCGTCCTTGAAACGGATGACCGAGGCCACCGGGCCAAAGACTTCTTCCTGCATGATCTTCATCGAGTTGTGGTCGCATTCGAACAGGGTCGGTTCGTAGAACCAGCCGTCGCCCAGGTTTTGCGGACGCTTGCCGCCCAGGCGCAGACGCGCACCTTCGGCGATGGCATCGGCCACCAGGCCTTCAACCACGGCCAGTTGCTGGGCGGTGGCCATGGGGCCCATTTCACTGGCGTCTTCCTGCGGATTGCCAATACGGATGCGTTGGGCGCGTTCGATCAGGCGCGAGACGAACTCGTCATAGATTTCGTCCTGCACCAACAGCCGGGAACCGGACACGCAGCTCTGGCCGGATGCCGCGTAGATCCCGGCAATCGCCCCATTGATGGCGCTGTCGAGGTCGGCATCGGCAAAGATAATGTTCGGTGATTTGCCGCCCAGTTCCAGGGACAGTTTGGCGAAGTTCTCCGCGCTGCTGCGCACCACATGCCGGGCCGTGGCGGCGCCGCCGGTGAAGGCGATCTTGCGCACCAGCGGATGGCGGGTGAGGGCGGCTCCGGTGCTTGGGCCGTAACCGGTGACGACGTTGACCACGCCCGGCGGAATCCCGGCTTCGAGGGCCAGGCGAGCCAGCTCCAGAACGGTCGCCGAGGCGTGCTCAGACGGTTTGATCACGATGGTGTTGCCCGCCGCCAGTGCCGGGGCGAGCTTGATCGCGGTCAGGTACAGCGGGCTGTTCCAGGGAATGATCGCCGCGACCACGCCCATGGCTTCGTGCACGGTGTAGGCAAACAGGTCCGGCTTGTCCAGCGGCAGGGTACCGCCTTCGAGTTTGTCGGCCAGGCCGGCGGTGTAGTGGAAAAACTCCGGCAGGTAGCCGACCTGGCCACGGGTTTCGCGGATCAGCTTGCCGTTGTCGCGGCTTTCCAGCTGGGCCAACTGTTCTTTGTTTTCGGCGATCAGGTCACCCAGGCGTCGCAGCAGTTTGCCGCGAGCGGTGGCGGTCAAGCCACGCCAGGCCGGGCTCTCGAAAGCGGCCTGCGCTGCCTGCACGGCGCGCTCGACATCGGCTTCGTCGGCATCGGGCAATTCAGCCCAGGGCTGGGCCGAGGCCGGGTTCAGGCTTTCAAAAGTCTTGCCGCAGAGGGCATCGACCCATTCGCCGCCGATGCACATCGAAAAACGTGCGAGTGTCATGCAACGATCCCCTTTATCTGGTTTTGTCGGGCGCTTGCCGTGTCGAGAAACGCCAGCAGCAACTGGTTGACCAGGCGCGGCGATTCTACCGGCATCATATGCCGCTGCTCGGCGAGCACGGCAACGGTGGCGCCAGGAATTCGCTTGGCCAGCTGCCGGGCCATTTCCGGCGTCGAGCCGGGGTCCAGTTCGCCGGTGGCGATCAGCGTCGGCACCTGGATATTGCCCAGGTCATCGGCGCGGTACATGTCCTGGGTGGCGAACAGTTCATAGGTGGTCAGGTAGCCCTGGGGATCGTTACCCGCCAGGGTCTGGCGCAGCGCGGCAATCTGCGCCGGGTTGGCCGCCTGGTATTCGCGGCTGAACCAGCGCGACAGCGCGGCCTCGGCATTGGCGTCCGGCCCGTGTTCGGCGGCCTGGGCGGTGCGGGCGATGACCCCGGCACGCTGTTCGGCGCTGCGGTTGAACACGCTGTTGAGCACCACCAGGCCGTGCAGGCGCTGCGGGTAATGCAAGGCAAACGCCCGGGCCACCAGGCCGCCCATGGAGAAACCGATCACCGTCGCCTGAGGCAGTTGCAAATGATCGAGCAGCTCCAGCAACTGGTCGGCGTAGCCCAGCAGGGCGGTGCCGCTGTCGGGGCGCGGGCTGGCACCGTGGCCGAGCATGTCGTAGGCAATCACTTGGTATTTCGTGGCCAGGCCAACGATCTGGCCACCCCACATTTCTTTGTTCAGGCCCACACCGTGGATCAGGACCACGGGCTGGCCTTGGCCGGTCGCCAGGTAACTGGTGCCGGCCGGGGTGAGTTCAGCGGTGAGCCGAATCATGGAGCGCTCCTGCATGCCTTTTTATTGTGGTTGCCCAGGCTGGATTACTGCGCATTCTCGGCGGCCAGTTCTTCCAGGTCGATGTAGCGGTTGCCGATACGCGGATGCAGGCGGCCGCCATCGGCGCAACCGAGCACCACGACAATTTCGTCGGCGCGCGGGGCGTCTTCAATCTGCATTTCCAGGGTGATGTAGTGCGAGCGCAGGCCTTCGTCGTCCTTGTGCATCATCGGGATCTGGATCGATGTGCCCGGGCCGCCGCGTTTGTTGGTAAAGCTCAGGTAGCTCTTGGCTTTGACCGCTTCACGATAATGGTTGCCGAAGCGCAGGGTGTGGATCACGGCGGAGGCGTGCTCGATTTCGCCATCGGCACCGACCACGGCGGCCTTGCCATAGGCTTCGATTTTTTCCGCGCCGCCAATGATGCCCACCAGGCGTTCGACCATCAGAGCACCGAGGTCGGAGCAGTTGGCGCGGATTTCCGGTTTCAGGTCTTCAACGAAGCCACGGCCCAGCCAAGGGTTTTTCATCACCACCGCCAACCCGACCATGGTCACCGGCTTATCGCTGGCCTTGCCGCCTTCGATAAAGGTTTCTTCGACATAGCTGACGATCTTGCGAATTTCGAAACTCATGAGCTGCTCCGTAGGAGGGTGGAAATTGGTCTGTGCGTATGATGGTATACCATAATATTGCTAGCGCAAGTGGCGGTTGGGCGTTTGTGCGTGGGAAGGCGACAGAAGGCCGCCCTGGCCAGCAGGTAGCCGTGGCGGGGGATTCGGGGGATTTTAAGAGGCGAGGGTCTGGCGCCCCGAATTACCTGGGCGCCAGGGCGGACTCAGCGGCGTTTGCCAAATACTGTTTTCGGCGATTTGCCAAAGAACCGGGTGAACGCGGCGCTGAAATTATTCGGGAATTTGTAGCCGACCTTGTAAGCCGCCTGGGCGACCTGGCAACCGCTTTCAAGCAATGTGTAGGCCTTGCGCATGCGGATCTCGTGAAGCATGCGGTGGGGCGTGGAGTTGAAGCGGTAGTGCAGGCCTTCCTTGAGCTTGAATTCGTTGAGCCCGACCGCGGCGCACAGGTAGGGAATGGTCAGCGGCTGGTCCATTTGCTCGATCATGATGTCCCGTGCCTGGTCGAGCTTTTCGATGTCACTGGCGCTGAATTGCGGGTTCTGGATACAGGTGGGTGGGCTCAGCAGTTTCAGCTGTTCGGACAGCAGGCAGAGGGTGTGGATGTGCATGTCCAACGCACCGGTGGCGCCCTGGTTGAGATAGCGCGCCAGGGCGGTGGCGTGGCTGGCGCTGGTAGCCGAGGTTTTCTGGAAGGCCAGTTGGCGCACATTGCCGTTGCCCAGCAACTGGCGGGTGCGCTGCTCGCCGATGTATTTGTTGAGCATGCTTTCACCGATCAACAGCCTGAGCTGGGATACGGTCGTCCCGGCTTCGTAGCACCGCTCGCCCAGACTTAATTGGAACGAGGTGATGGTGGTGTAGCCGGCTCGGAACGACACTGCCGAACCGTCGGCGCCCTTGTATCCGGAATCGCCTTGCATACCGAACGTGATGACCAGCATGTGCCGATTGTGCGGGCTGACGGTTTCTTCGATCAGATTACGTGTGGGCCGGTAGCGCGAGCGCACCACCATCAGGTCGTTGTCGACGAAATAGCGCTCGGAATAGCACTCGCCCAGTTCCCCCGGCAGTTGCTGACGTGTCCAGCCACAGGGGTCGTTGCTGATCAGCCGCGAGTGCGTTGGCGCAACTCGATACGACTGGGAAATCTTCTGTAAGGCCGCCACTTTTATTGTCCTCCTTGGTTGACTCTGGCTTGCATATGGATTGATCCAGATTCCATATGAACTACATGATAACTATTCTCATTAATCAATACCATGTTTGCATCTCAACTGCTATCGCAAGAACGAGGCGGTCGTTGATTCATTGATGGGGAGTGCGATGGGCAAGCCTGTATTGAAAGCCTGCGGTTACATGCTGTGCATCGGTTGCTGTCTGGGTGCGGCCGTGAACGTGGCGGCGCAGACCGAGCTGGCGCCGGTCACGGTGACGGCGAACAAGATTGAACAGGCTCAGGAAACGGTTCCCGCCAGTCTGTCGGTGCTATCGGGCGAAGACCTGCGCAAGGGCGGCATCAGTGACCTGCAAGACCTGGCGCGAGCCACTCCCGGCTTTACTTTCCAGCCATTCGGCCAGTCGGGTACGAACCTGCCTGTGGTGCGTGGCCTGACTGCCAGTCCTACGGCGTTTTCCTCTTCGATGCTGATGTTGGTCGACGGCGTGCCGACCTTGATGGGGCAGGGCTTTGACCACAATCTGCTGGGCGTGGAGCGCATCGAAATCCTGCGCGGCCCCCAGTCGACCCTGTATGGCCGCAACGCAGAAGCCGGCGTATTGAGCATCCACACTCGCCAGCCTGAAGCACTGCCCTACGCCCGGATCGAAGGCGGTGGCGGCAGCCGCGACGAGCGTATCTTGGGCGTTGATACCAGTGCCGCGCTGCTCCCGGACATGCTGTACGCCGGGGTTTCCGGGCAATGGCAAGCGCGCGATGGCTACATCGACAACGACTGGCGCGGCGGGCAAGCCGATGATCGCGAACGTCACAGCGCCCGCATGGTGCTGCGCTGGACGCCCACGTTGGCCACGGACGTCAACCTGCGTTACAGCCGCCAGGATTATCGCGACGGCGGCTCTCAGTGGGGCCCGGCGGAGTCATCCCGGCGCCAGGTACGCTCCGGCACCTCGAGCTGGAACCATTCCAGCGGTCGCAGCCTGTCTTTGGACGTGCTGCATGAGTTCGAATCGGGCCTGAAGTTGCGCTCGATCACCGCACGCAATGATTTCTACGACCGGGTTCGCCAAGACACCGATTTCCAGCCGGTCGACCGCTTCCACGTCGCCCGTGATTACCACTTCAACACGTTGTCCCAGGAGTTCCGTCTGGAGGGCCAATGGGATGAGAGCCAGTGGCTGCTCGGCGTCTATGCGGACCGCGATGATCACGACCTGTCTTACCAACAGAAATTGCCCGGCGGCCTGTCCCGCACGGATGTGCAATTGGGTGGCAACACCACGGCGCTGTTCGGCCAGTGGCTGATGCCCTTGGCCGAACGCTGGACCCTGACCCTCGGCGCCCGCGTCGAACAGGACAAAGTGCACATCGACCCCCGGGGTGCTGGGCGCCAGAGCCAGGCATGGCAACGCTTTACCCCCAAGGTCTCGCTGCAATACGAGTGGCAGCCGGATGCCTACCTGTACGCCAGCTATGCCGAAGGTTTTCGCGCCGGCGGTTTCAATGCCTTTTCCAGCGCCGCCAATTACCCCGGTTATGACCCGGAAAAGGTCAAGACTTATGAGGTCGGCGCCAAGGGCTGGCTGGACGACCGGCGCCTGCGTTATTCGGCGGCGCTGTATTGGATGGACGTGCGCGACATGCAAGTGCAGCAACTGCTCCAGCCGGGCGTGGTGTACATCACCAACGCGGCGTCGGCGCATTCCACGGGGATGGAGCTCGAAGCCCAGTACCTCCTCGCCGACAACTGGACGCTGGTCGGTTCCGTGGGCTTGAACCGCACCCGTTTCGAGCGTTTCAGCGACGGCAACAATGACTACCAGGGCAATCGCAATCCCTACGCCCCCGACTTCACCGGCCATCTGAGCCTGCGCTACGACGCCCCCACCGGTTGGTGGACCCAGGGTGGCGTGGACGTGGTCGGCAAGACCTACCTGGACTCGGCCAACCAGTACAGCCGTGGCGGCTACGGCTTGATCAACCTCAATGCCGGTTATGACTTTGGCCAATACGGCATCAGTGCCTACGTGAAGAACGCCGCCGACAAGCGCTACGACGCCGTCGGCTATTTGAACGGCACCGCGCGGGTCTACAGCCCGCCAAGGGAAATCGGCCTGCGTGTGAGCTATGAACTGTGAGCTGCGAATGATGAATGGAAGCGACCTGGCAACACCACATCCCCTGCAACCCTACTGGGATCTGACCCTGGCCGGCGTGCGCGCCGACGCCTTGCGCATCGCGCTGGAATGGAAGCTGTTCAACTTGCTGCAAGTGCCTGTCACGGCACAGACCATTGCCCGGCAGTTGCAACTCGACCCCGTCAACACCGGTTACTGGCTGGAAGCGCTATGGAGCATGGCCTTGCTGGTCCGTGACCAACAGCAACCGCCGCGTTACCACAACGCCGCTGTGGCCCACGACTACTTGCGCGCCGAGGCACCGGATTACTGCGGTGATGCGTGGACGTTCCGTCTGCGCGGGCTTCGGCATTTCGGAGGGCAGTTGGGCGACCAGGTACGGGCGGGTCAGCCCAGCGGACAGGCGCCGAACGTGGCGACCACCATCGAGAACTGGACGGCCGCTGCGCGTTTGCAACTGGCCCAGGAGCAACGGGCGGTTACCGTTGAGGTGGCGTTGCGCCTGATGGCAGGGATTCCCGAGTTCGTCCACGCCCGTCGATTCCTCGACCTGGGGGGCGGCCCAGGGCTGGTTGCGATTGCTTTGGCCCGGGATAACCCGATGTTGAGTGGTGAAGTGTTTGATTTCCCCCAGACCGTCAGCGTGGCGGCGGAAAATATCCATAAGGCCGGCCTCCAGCAGCGCCTCGGGGTCCGTGGCGGAGACCTGGCAAACGACGACATCGGTGAGGGTTATGACCTGATCTGGTGTTCCTCGGTGCTGCACTTTGTCCCGGACCTGGCCGCCAGCCTCAAGAAAATCCACGCCGCGTTGCGTCCTGGCGGCGTGCTGGTCAGTGCTCATGCCGAAGTCCCCCTGGACCCGGAGCTGGCCCGGCGGGTCATGCCTTACTACCTGTCGATGCAGATGCTCGGTCGCCAGGTCACCCACGCCGGCGGCCTGGCCGATGCATTGACCCAGGCCGGTTTCGTCGATATCGACCATTACCCTGAAGTGGCCTTTGCCGTCGCGCCGGTCGCGGTACAAGTGGCGCGTAGGAGTCATCCATGAAAGGTCAGGAAAGCGCCCGTATGTGGCGCCTTCAGTTGCTGTTCGGCTGGCTCCATTTCGTCCTTGCAGTACCCAGCATCTACCTGCTGCTGGGGCTTCCGTTGGTCATGCGCGAACACGGCTGGTCCGGCACTGACATCGGATTGTTCCAACTGACGGGGCTGCCAGCGGTGTTCAAATTCCTGTTGGCCTTGCCCGTGCAGCGGTATCGCGCGCCCCAGGGGCACTATCGCCTTTGGGCGCTGGGGCTGTGCCTGCTGCTGGCGCTGCTGCTGGTGTTGGCTAGTCAGCAGGCGATGACCACCAATCGCCTGGTCCTTTTCGGCCTGGCTTTTGCCGCTGGGGTGCTGGCGACCTGGGCCGACATTCCGGTCAATGCCCTGGCCATCAAGTTATTGCCACAAACGCAGCGATTGAGGGCAGGGGGCATTCGTTCGGCGGCGCTGTTCCTCGCTGCCATTGTGGGCGCCGGGGTGATGCTGTTGGTGCAGCAGCGCTGGGGCTGGCAGGCGCCGTTTCTGTTGATGGCCGCCGGGCTGTTGCTGGCGCTGCCGTTTCTCGGGCGACTGCACGAGGCGGATGTCCTGGCTGTCGAGTGCCAGGCAACCCGGCCGGCACTGGTGGATTGGTCGGGTTTTTTCCGGCAGCCCGGCGCACGTCTGTGGATCTGGCTGCTGCTCAGTGGTTTCCCCTTTCTCGGCGCCGCGTGGCTTTACCTCAAGCCGCTGTTGCTGGACCAGGGGATGCCTGCGCAGCAGGTGGCCTGGGTTGCCGGCGTCGGCGGCGGAGTAGTCGGTGTCCTGGCGAGCATTCTGGGCGCCAGGCTGGTGCAACGCCTGGGCCCGGCCTGGGTGACGCCGTGGTTCATGGTCGGGGCCTTGGTGGCGCTGCTGGCCTTGACTGGCGCGGTATGGCTCCAGGCCTCGACCTTGTGGCTGGTGGTGGCGGCTTATCTATTGGCCACGGCCATGGGCGCGGTATCGAGCCTGATGTTTGGCCTGATGATGTTTTTCTCCCGCCAGCAGCACCAGGCCGACGACTACGGCCTCCAGGCCAGCCTGTTTGTGCTCACGCGCCTGTTGGTGCCGATCGGCGCCGGAGCGCTGCTCGATCGCAGTGGCCCGGCGGGAATGCTTGTCGGCTTGTGCCTGGCAACGCTCGGCGTGTGTGCGCTGGCGATGGCTGCGCGACGTTCGATTGCCCAGGCCACGGTGGATGCCTGTATCCCCGACGACCGAGCTGACCGAGCTAAAAGTAAACCCGCCCCACAAGTTAGTTAGACTCAATAGGAATGGAGTCCATGAAGGCAACCTTAGGTATCTGTTTGATTACCCAGACGCAGCCTCTGATCGAGGATGTGGCATTTGTCGTTGATTATTTGCAGGCCTGCTTGCAGCCTCCGGCAAATAATCCCGATTGGCCGATCTCGATCAGAGGCAATGAGCCAATGCATCGCGCCTTGGGCCCCAGGCCCCACGGCGAAGCGGTCCTGGAGACCCTGATGGTCCAGGCCCAGCGCTATTTACAGGGCAACCCGTGCGTAGCTGCGGCCGTGCCCGACTTGTGGGTGCTGACCTTTGATTCAGCCCAGGCCGCCCGGCAAAGCTTACGACGACAGACCCCGCCGTTGTCCAACGAGCTATTCATTCTCGATCTTTGCCAGCAAACCGAGGCGGGGGATCAGGACCCCTTCGATGAACTGATCGCCGCCGCGCCCGGCTCACGCCTGTCACCCCATTCGGCGCTGCTGTATTGCGCCTTGCCGGCGCTGCCGGGCTGGATGAACCGGATCGGCGGCAACCGTCATCTGCGGGTCACGGGACAGGACCGGGCCGCGCGTCGGGCGGACCTGCTGCGAATCATCCTCGATCACCTGGAGCACGCGCACTTCAACCGTTTGCTGGCGCGCTCCATCAGCGGTCCGCTGCTGTCGGTGAGCCTGGCGACGGAAATCACCCGGTTCATGTGCAACCGCTGGCAACAGCGCTGGGACTTTCATGCCTACACCGGATCGATGGTGGCGGGGCTGATCCAGTCGATGCAGCAGAACGTCGCCGGCACCGGCGTGCGTTGCCTGAGCGGCTGCAACGAACACAGCCTGGCGGTCAGCGCCATGGCTGGCTGGCAACTGTTCGGCCGGGCCTACGTGATTGCCGTGACCTCGGGCATGATCGATGAGTTTCGCGGCACCCTGGCCAATCTCAAGCGCCTTGGTGCCCCGGGGTTGATCGTCTGTGCCGACAGCCCGGAGAACGTCTGGTTTGCCTTCCAGGGTACCCACGACCTGGACAATGATGGCTGCCGGGTCATCGAAGCCCGGGGTCTGCGCCAGGTCTTCATCCGCAAGGTCGAGGAAATCGGCCCGCGCCTGGAAGAGGCGTTCGCCATGCTCGCCGAACGGCCCGAACCGGTGTTCATCCTGGCCACCCAGGGGGTACTTGAATCCCGGCCACTGGTGCCGCTGGACGTACGCCTGCCCGAGGTCATGCCGGTGCCGACCTGGCGCCCCGACGCACGGCAGGCCGCTGCGCTGGACCAGGCCCTGCATCTGATCAATCACGAGTCGGTGCACCTGTTATGGCAGTGCGGCAAGCTCAGCGCCGAGCAGCGCCGCCGGGTCCATGCCCTGGCTGAGCGTGGTGCCATCGGCCTGGCTGACAGTATTACCCAACCCGGCAGTGTCGGTCCCTATTACGAGGGGCGGGCGGTGCCCGAATACCTTGGGCCACTGTCTCTCTATGGGTTCAGCCGGCGGGTGTACCAGTTCATGCATTGCGAGCATGAGTTGAACGGGGCCCAGGACCACTGCGTGTTCTTTCTCAAGGGCAAGGTCGACCAAGCCTCCACGCCATTTTCCGAAGGCAAGCTCAAGCGTCAGCTGCGGGTGGTCCAGGTCAATCATGAACCACGGCACCTTTCACCGTTCACGGACCTGGCGCTGGACGTGCCGCTGGATGTGTTCCTGGACCATATCGAGCGTGGATTGCAGGTCGAGCCCCAGGTGCTCGCGTTGCGGCGTGGCAAGCTGCGGGAGATGGCGCAGCGCAGCGAAACCGTGGCGGCGGATCACATCGAGACCCTGCCCATGACCGCCAACTACTTTTTCCATCGACTCGGCCACCTGGTGCGCGAGCTGATCGAGCACCAGGGTTATCGCTATATCGGTGTCTACGATGTCGGCCGCTGCGGTATTTCGGCGGTGCGTAACGTGCCACGTACCGACCCGGGTTTTTCCGGATGGTATGGTCGGGCGTTGATGGGCGATGCGCTGATGGCCTTGCCCTATATCGCCATGACCGCCGAGGGCAATGTCCTGGCCTTTATCGGCGATGGTGCCCGGGCGCTGGTGCCGGATATCGAGGCACGCCTGGCGCAAGGATTGGCCCAGGACCCGTGCGCGAACCAGCGCAACGTCAGTCTTTTCTACCTCACCAACGGCATGTTGTCGTTGATCCAGACGTACCTCGATAAACGCTATGCCCACAACGGTGCCCAGCAAGTCGCCGTGACCAGCGCCGCGGCAATGGCCGCGCCACTGGAACGGATCGGGGCCATCAGTGTGCACCGCGAACGCCTGGTCAACTTCGACGAAGCCGCCTTGCGCCAAGCCCTGACACAACCCGGACAACTGAACATTTTCGACGTATTGCTGGCCCATAACTCGGAGGGCGACGGCTTGAGCCTGGTCTCCGAAACCGCCTGGAACCGTCAATGAACCCTCGCCAAGGACGCACCCCTATGAAATTCGGCTTCATCGCCCACCCGACCTCCATTGCCCTGCAACGTCAGGTGAAGATCATCGACCTGTTGGACCGCACGCTCGCTGAACAGGACCGCGGGTATCAGGCTCAGCTCTGGAAGTCGCGCAACCTGGTGCCGTTCGCGGACTTCGGGCGCATCGTCAGCGCCAGTGGCGCGGTGTGCGAGGGCATCTTGCATTACCTGCCGCTGACCGCCGAGCAAATGCTCAGCCAGCCGCGAACCATTGCCGCACGGGTACTCGAAGGCGTACACAGCCTGCAGGAGCAGGGCGCGCAACTGGTAGGTCTGGGGGGCTTTACCGCGATTGTCGGCAACCGCGGGTTGCAGACCCTGGACCGCAGCGGTGTACCGGTCACCACCGGAAACTCGTTGACGGCCTACGCCGCCTACAAGAACGTGCTGGAGGCCATGGCCCGGCTGGAGGTGGCGCCGGCTGACAGTGAAGTGGCGGTGGTTGGTTATCCCGGTTCGATTGCTTTGGTCATCGCCAAACTACTGGCCCGCGACGGTTGCCGCCTGCGCCTGGTCCATCGTGGCAGCGCGGAGCAGGGCCGTGAAAGCCTGGCCTGGCTGCCAGCGCAATTTCACGGCCAGGTACAACTGACGACGGATATCGACAGTTGCTACGAGCACGTGCGTTTTTACGTAGCGGCGACGTCCAGCGGCGGGGTGATCGACCCCTACCGACTCGCGCCGGGGTCGGTGGTGGTGGACGCCGCGCTGCCCCGGGATGTGCTGCCGTTTCATCAAGACCGCCAGGACATCCTGATCATTGACGGTGGCCTGGTGTCGGCCAGCGCCGATTTGCGTTTCGGCACTGAAACCCTGGGGTTGGCGCCGAAAAAATTCCTCAACGGCTGCCTGGCGGAAACCCTGGTGCTGGCACTGGAGGGGCGTGCCGAGGCGTTTTCCATCGGTCGCGAATTGCCCGAGGAGCGGGTGCTGGAGATCGGCCGCATCGCCGAACTGCACGGTTTCTCACCGTCGCCCATGGCGTCTTATGGCGAGCGCCTGGCCGATGCGGATTTCCAGGCCCTGCGACGCTTCCATCGGACCACGAAAGTCCCCGCCGTCCTCGAACAAGCCGCCGATCAGCCGGTAGCCCTGCGTGCCGAAGCCTTGCGTTGCTTCGGTCAGCACATCAACCCGGTGCTGCGTGAGTTCTACCAGTTCAACCACATCGAACGGGTGTTCACCCATGGCAGTGGTTGCTGGCTGACGGACCTGGACGGCGGCCGTTACCTGGATTTCGTCGCAGGCTATGGTTGCCTCAATACCGGACACAATCATCCGCACATCAACCAGGCGCTACAGGCGTATCTGCAACAGCAATACCCCACGTTCGTCCAATACGTGTCGGTGCCCTTGCAGACCAGCCTGTTGGCCCAGCGCCTGAGTGAGCTGGCGCCGGGGAACCTGGAGCGAGTGTTTTTCAGTAATTCGGGCACCGAGGCGATCGAGGCGGCGTTGAAGCTGGCGATGGCTGCCATGCAGCGACCTCGAGTCCTGTATTGCGACAACGGCTATCACGGCAAGACCCTGGGGGCATTGTCTGTCACTGGACGGGACAAGCACCGCGAGCCCTTCAAACCCTTGCTGGCGCGCTGCGATTCGATCCCTTTTGGCGATCTGGCGGCGCTGGAAGATGCCTTGCGCCACGGGGATGTCGGCGCCTTTATTCTCGAGCCGATCCAGGGTGAGGGTGGGGTGATCGTGCCGCCGCAGGGCTACCTGAAGCAGGTTCGCGCGCTTTGCAGCGCCTACGATTGCCTATTGATTGTCGATGAAATCCAGACCGGCCTGGGCCGCACCGGCAAGTTGTTCGCCTGTGAGTGGGAGGCGGTGGTGCCGGATATCCTGGTGCTGTCCAAATCGTTGTCTGGCGGTGCGGTACCCATTGGCGCGACGCTGTCCAGCGCGGCGTTGTGGGATCGTGCCTATGGCAGCATCGACACCTTTGCATTGCACACCTCGACCTTCGGCGGCGGCAACTTTGCCTCGGCTTCGGCCCTGGCGACGCTTGAGGTGATTGCCACAGAAGACTTGGCCGGCAACGCCGCCCGGGTGGGGGGGCAGCTCAAGCAGGCCCTGCAGGAGGCGGTCAGTCCGTACCCGTTCATTCGTGAAGTACGCGGCGTCGGGTTGATGATCGCCATCGAGTTCGAATACAGCTTCAAGGGCGGCGTCGAGGCCTTCGTGCGGGAATTTGCCAGCCGCATCCCGGGCAACGCCGCAGGCACCTACCGCATGCTTTCGGGCAAGGCCAAGCGGTATATCGAGGAGGCCATCAGTGAGGTGGAGAAAAACTTCGAGGAGATGTTCGTTTTGCGTTTCGTCAGCAAATTGTCCCAAGAGCATGGTGTGCTGACTTTCGTCACCGCCAACAACAACCGGGTCATGCGCATCCAGCCACCGCTGGTGCTTACTGATGTCGAAGCGCAGCATTTTGTCGACGCCTTCAGCGCCGTGTGCAAGGACATGTCGACTTTTCTCGCCTGACCGGTCGAACGACCTGCAAAAGCCCTCGAAAGAGGGCTTTTGTCTATCTGTCGGTGTTTTTGTGGCGTGGGAGTTACTGCGAAGTTTCTCCTCGATCCATGCTGTCGATAAACGCATATCGCGTAATGGCCATTCTAAATGCATACGAAAACGGACCTTGTGCATATGAAATTCAAAGCCCTTTGAATTGATTAATCAAAGACGCTGCATGAGAATTACTTACATTCAGTAACAGGTATTAAACATGAAACTTCCTCCGCTTGTCGCTGCTGTTTCGAGTCTAAGTAACGAAGAGATAACCCGTTACAGTCGACACTTATTGATTCCTGATGTGGGCCTGGAAGGGCAGTGTCGTTTAAAAAGCAGCAAAGTATTGGTGATCGGTGCCGGGGGGCTGGGTTCGCCGGCGTTGCTTTACCTGGCGGCGGCCGGTATCGGTACCCTGGGCATCATCGACTTCGACCGGGTGGACGAGTCCAACCTGCAGCGCCAGGTGATCCACCGGGTTGCCACGGTGGGCCAATTGAAAGTTGACAGTGCCGCCGAGGCCATCCACGCGCTGAACCCCTATGTGAAAGTCGAACGCCACGAACAGCGGCTGGAGCCGCAAAGCGCCGTGCAGTTGTTCAGCCAGTACGACCTGATCCTCGATGGCACTGACAATTTCGCCACTCGTTACCTGGTCAACGATGCCTGTGTGTTGGCCGGCAAACCCTATGTCTGGGGTTCGATCTTCCGCTTCGAAGGCCAGGCCTCGGTGTTCTGGGAAGACGCGCCGGGCGGGGTCGGCCTCAACTACCGCGACCTATACCCCGAACCGCCTCCGCCCGAGCTGGCGCCATCCTGTTCCGAGGGTGGGGTGCTGGGCATTCTGTGTGCATCCATCGGCGCAATCATGGCCACTGAGGCGATCAAGTTGATCACTGGCATCGGCGATAGCCTGCTGGGGCGCCTGATGGTCTACGACGCGCTGGATATGACCTACCGGCAGATGCCGTTGCGCCGCTCCCCGGGCCGCCAGCCCATCACGGCCCTGAGCGACTATCAGGCCTTTTGCGGCCTGAGCGCGCCCCAGGGTGTGCAGGATTCGGACATTCCCTCGATCAGTGCCAGGCAATTGCAGGCGTTGCGTGAAAGCGGCCAGAACGTGTTGTTGATCGATGTGCGTGACCGCGCTGAATGGGACATCGTGCGGATCCACGGCGCCCAGCACCTTCCCAAGGGCCCGAAGACGGCAGAGCTGATCGAAGCTCGGTTCGGCAAGCAGGCCAATCTGGTCCTGCACTGCAAAACCGGTGTGCGCTCCAAGGCGGTATTGCGTGAACTCCAGGCGCGAGGCTTCAGCAACGTACGCAACCTTGAAGGCGGCGTGCTGGCCTGGGTCCGGGATATCGACCCTGCGTTGCCGGCCTACTGAACCTGAAGATGAGGACCGAGGATGTTGAGTATTCGTGCCGGCCTACTGGAAGCCATGCTGGAGCAGGCGCGGCGGGATCATCCATTGGAAACCTGCGGCATTGTCGTCGCACCGGCAGGTGTTCGCACCGCCGAACGATTGGTGCCGATGGACAACGCCGCCCGTTCGCCAACGTTCTTCAGTTTTGATCCCAGGCAACAACTGGCGGTCTGGCGAGCGCTGGATGAGCGAGACGAGGAGTGTCGGGTGATCTATCACTCCCATACCGCCAGCATCGCCTTTCCGAGCGCCGAAGATGTGCGTTTTGCCGGTGATTCATCGGTGCATTACGTCATTGTTTCAACACTGCAGACGGTTGATGAGTGCATTCGAAGTTTTCGAATCATCAATAACAAAGTGACCGAAGAGCGTATTTGCGTGGTTCGCTGAAACTTATAAGCGGCGTCGCTCAATTAAGTAATCAATGATCAAAGAGCTGTATAAGGCTCAGGGAGTTTTGCATGTCGATTTTTGTCACGGTGCCAACTTTGTTGCGTACGTTTACCCAAGATCAAAAACGCGTCGAAGTCCAGGGGCAGACCGTTCTTGAAGTCATCGAAGACATGGAAAAACAGTATCCGGGGGTCAAGGAACGACTGATCGGCGACGGTCAGGTGCATCGTTTCGTGAACATCTACGTCAACGATGACGACATCCGCTTTGCCGACAATCTCGCCACCACGCTCAAGGCCGGCGACAGCCTCACCATCCTCCCCGCCGTCGCTGGTGGTTGAGGCCGGACGCTGACCCGGGGCTGCGCGCGGCACCTCACCAGAGGCCCGCGCGTGGCGGTATGGAAACCTGCTGGTGTATGTCTTATGTCGCGTCTTCTACAAGGTTGCAGCCTCTCTGGCTGTGTTGAACAGGTGCCCGCCGGCTTTGCTGCGCTGGCCGCGTCACTGCGCTACCAGGCGACGGCGCTGGGCCTGGAGCACCGCCACTCCCAGGGTGATCCGCTGGCTTGCGGTCTGGGGTTTGCCTTTCATCATCCGGATCTTTCGCCCATCGAAGGGGTGATTCACGGGTGGCCCGATGGCCGTGCCCACGGCGTCACCGAACACACCGTGCAGGCGGCCTGCGGATTGATGTCGGTGCATGGCCGGGCCAGTGGCAAGGCCCAGGGGCTGGGGCTCGATTATGTCTCGACCTTGAGCGCCAGCCTGGCCCTCCAGGGCGCGCTGGCCGCCGCCCTGGGGCAGTTGCGTGGCGGTCGTTTCAGTCACGTCAGCAGTTCCCTGGGCGCCGCCGGGGTGCTCGGTGTTGGTCAATACCTGGCCGGTGCCACGGCCTCTGATGAGGCCGAACGGCTGCTCCCCGGCGCGACCTGTTCGAAGAATCGTCCACCTTTCGTTTCCGCCGACGGTGTGCATTTCGAACTGGAAACCCTCGACGCCGAGCCTTGGCGACGTTTCTGGGCTGCGGTGGGCATCGACGCCGAACAGGCCGGGCAGGGCTGGAAGGCGTTCCTGTTGCGTTACGCCAAGGCGGTTGCGCCGATGCCAACGGTGTTTCGCCAGGCCTTGGCGCGGCTGTCCATGGCTCGCATCAGTGCCTTGTGCGCGTTGAACGGCATGGCTGTGTGCCCGCTGCGCAGCCTCGCCGAGCGGCGTGCCGACGAAGATTTGCCCGGGCAATTGAAACAAGGCCCTTGGGCGTTCGACTGCAGCGCTGCCGATGGCCGGACATTGCCCGCGCTGGCACTGGGCGAGTTGCCCTTGAGCGGTCTGACGGTGATTGAATCCTGTCGCCGGATCCAGGGGCCGTTGGCCGGTCATTTACTGGCGATGCTGGGTGCCGAGGTGCTGCGCATCGAGTTGCCCGGTGGCGATCCGTTGCGGGCCATGCCGCCGTGCGTCGACGGCGTGTCGGTGCGCTTCGATGCCCTCAATCGCCTCAAGCCGGTACGCGAACTCGATATCAAGTCAGCCGCCGGTCGCGAAGAGCTCTACGAGCGGGTCCGTCATGCTGACGTGTTCCTGCACAACTGGGCACCGGGCAAGGCGGCGGAGCTGGCGCTGGACCGCGCCGACCTGGCACGGATCAACCCGGGCCTGGTGTATGCCTATGCCGGTGGCTGGGGCCATGACCGCCCAGGTGAACCCTTGCCGGGCACCGACTTTGTTGTCCAGGCATGGTCCGGTGTCGGCGAACAGATCGGCCAGGCCTCGGGCACCCCGGGTGGCTCGCTGTTCACCGTGCTCGATGTGCTGGGCGGTGTGGTCGCCGCCCAAGGGGTGACCGCCGCCCTGGTCCATCGTGCCCTCAGCGGCCAGTCAGTGCGCGTCGACAGCTCCTTGCTCGGGGCGGCCAATTTATTGTGTGCCCCATCACTGCAGGACGCGGATCAGCCCCAGGCCAGCCTGCTCAAGGGGGTGTACCCGACCCAGTCCGGGTTACTGGCGATCGATTGCCAGACCCCGGCGCAACTTGAACAACTGAACCGAATCCTCGCCCTGGACCCGCAAACCAGCCCGCAGAGGTTGGACGCATTGCTGGGCAGCGCCCTGTCTTCGCAAGCGGCCGCGACCTGGGAACAGGCGCTGGACGCCGCTGCCATACCGGCCTGCGTGGTCGTAGACGACCTGTCGCAGCTGGCCCAAGACCGCCGATTGAAGCCGTGCTTAAGCCTCAATGCCTATACCTCAGTCAACGCTCACTGGAGTTTTCGATGAATAACGCAGGCATCATTGATCTGGTTCCCGTTGAGGTTCGCAGTGTCTGGGAACGTGACGGAACCTACCCCAACCGTTCGGTTTACCAACTGTTCCGCGAGCACGCCCAGCGTGAGCCGGAAAAAACCGCCGTGCTCTCACCCGAGGGCACCCTCAGTTATGGCCAGTTGCATGACTATGCCTTGCGCATGGCCGCCGGACTGCGCGCCGCCGGGATCATGCCCGGCGATGTGGTGGCCTACCAGCTCACCAACAGTTGGCGTTGCTGCGCCATCGACCTGGCCGCCGCGGCGCTGGGCGCCGTGGTTGCGCCGTTTCCGCCAGGACGCGGCAGCCTGGACATCCAGGCACTGGTGCGGCGCTGCGATGCCCGGGCCGTGATCGTTCCGGCCGAGTATGCCGGCATCGATCTATGCCAGGTCGTCGAGGCACTGCGCCCGACCTTGTTGTCACTCCGGGTGTTGATCGTCGAGGGCAGTACCCGCGATGGCTGGTTGAGCCTGCAGGACCTGCTCGAAACCGAGCCCCTTGAAGCGGCGCAACTGCCTCAGGTTTGCCCCAATTCACCGGTGCGCCTGCTGGTGTCTTCCGGCACCGAGTCGGAACCCAAACTGGTGGCTTACTCGCACAATGCCCTGGTGGGCGGACGCGGGCGCTTCCTGCAACGCATCCATCCCGAGGGCGCCACGTTCCGCGGGTTGTACCTGGTGCCGCTGGGCTCATCGTTCGGTTCCACCGCCACCTTTGGCAGCCTGTCGTGGCTCGGTGGGTCGATTGCCGTCCTGCCGCAGTTCGATGTAGCAGCGGCCATCGAGGCCATTGAACGGCTGCGCCCGACCCACATCCTCGGAGTGCCAACGATGCTTCAGCGCATCGCAGCCGATGCACGTCTGGCCGAAGTCGACAAATCCAGCCTGCAGGGTTTGATCTGCGGCGGCTCGCTGATCGACGAAGTCACGGTGCGCCGTTGTGTCGAGGCCTTTGGCTGTGGCTTCATCAGCCTGTATGGTTCGGCGGACGGGGTGAACTGCCACAACACGCTGGACGATGCGCTGGAGGTGGTGTTCTACAGTGTCGGCCGACCGAACCCGGCGGTGTGCGCCATCAAGATTTTCGATGAGCAGGACCAGGAACTGCCCCAGGGCAGCGTCGGTGAAATCCGCGCGCGGGGGCCCCTGAGCCCGATGCAATACGTCAACGCTCCGGAACTCGATGCGCAGTATCGAGACGCCGAAGGCTGGGTCAAGACCGGCGACCTTGGCTACATCGATGCAGACGGCTATTTGATTCTGGCCGGACGCAAGAAAGACATCATTATCCGTGGCGGCGCCAACATCAGCCCGGTGCAGATCGAAACCCTGGCGACCGGTCATCCCGATGTGGTCAGTGTCGCCTGTGTGGCCGTGCCGGACCCGGACCTGGGCCAGCGCGTGTGCATTTGCGTGACCCTGCGCGAGGGCGCGCCGCGCTTCAGCTTGAGTGAATTGACCGACTACCTGCGCGAGCAAGGATTGGAAGTCAATAAACTGCCCGAGTACCTGCGCTTCTATAAACAGCTGCCGCTGACACCCGCGGGCAAGATCGACAAGAAATCCCTGGCCGCCGAAGTGGCGTTCCTGGAGAGCGGGGCGGGCATCGCATGTTGAGCGCGATGAGAGTCGGCAGCGCTCAGGACGTTGATGAGCGGGCGCGCCAGGTTCGGCGTTTTGTCGATGAGCGCATCCTTCCGGTGGAGCCCGAGCTGGCGGCCGAACCCCGACAAGCCGCTCGACGTATCGCCGAACTGAGTGCCCAGGCCCGGGCTGCCGGGTTGTGGGGCAGCTTCTACCCCCAGGCCTTGGGCGGTCGGATTGCCAGCCTGCGTGCTTATCTGCTGGTGGCCGAGCAGGAGGGCCGGTCCGAGTACGGGCCGGCGATCTTCGGCGACGACGCCACGTTGGATCTGCACATGTTGAGCCGCCATGCCGGCGAGGAGATCCGCCAGCGCTTTCTTGCTCCGTTGGCGGCGGGGACGATGGTCTCCAGCTATGGCATGTCCGAGCCGGACAGCATCGGTTCGATCCCGGCGACCCTGAGCAGCCACGCCGAACTGGTTGACGGCCACTGGCGGTTGAGTGGGCGCAAGTGGTTCATCTGCCGTGCCGAACGGGCGGCATTGGTCACGGTGATTGCCCGCACCGCGCCAGGGCCATTGGAGAGTGGGTTATCGATGTTGTTGGTTCCCACCGACTTGCCTGGCTTTCGCGTGGAACGACCCTTGTCGATTCTCGGGCGGTTTTCCGGACAGGGGGAGCTTTCATTCGATCAGGTTCAAGTCCCGGCCAGTCATGTGCTGGGCGAGGTAGGGCAGGGCCTGGCATTGATGCAAGAGCGCCTGGCGCTGGGGCGCATCCTGCGTTCGGTGCATTGGCTGGGGCTGGCCCAACGCTGCTTCGACCTGATGTGCGCACGCATCCATTCGGCCCGCGGCGTGCAGGCGCGGCTGGCGGACAAACAACTGGTGCGCCAGCGGGTGTTCCGGGTTTACCAGGGCATTGCCAGCGCGCGCGCACTGCTTCACGACGCCGCCGACAAATACGATGCCGGCGTTGCCAACAGTATTGAGGTGAACATCGCCAAGGTCGCCGCTTCCCAGGCCTTGAGCGAGGCTGCGGACTCGGCGATCCAGATCATGGGTGCCGAAGGCCTGAGCGAACTGTCACCGTTGTCGGGGATTTATCGCACGGCGCGCACCACCCATATCCTCGACGGCACCGACGATGCGCTGGTGAGCGCGGTAGGCCGGCAGTTGCTCGACAGCTGCGACGAAACGGGCCTGGACTTCGATTGGCCGTCCGTGATGGCGGGGGCAGGTCGATGAGCGAGCACAATCCTTCACGGGGCGTTTGGCTGCGGCTGGTGCTGACGGCGGCAATGGCCTTGCCGATGCTGATTTTCTACGCAGTCGGCACCCTCGGGCCGTTGATGGTCGCAGACCTCGGTGTGCCGACCCATTGGTTGGGATGGCTGATCACCAGCGCGTTCGGTTTTGCCGCCGTGCTGTCGTTGTGGGCCGGGCCATTGGTCAATCGTCTGGGAACCCGGCGTGCCCTGGCATTGCTGTTCTGGAGCACGGTGGCGGCTTATGGGTTACTGGCGAGCTTGCCCGGATTCATGGGCGTCGTACTGGCCCTGGCGGCCTGCGGCATTGCCCAGGCGCTGGCCAATCCGGCGACCAATCTGTTGATCGCCGAGCGCGTCGAGCCCCGGCAAAAGGCGGCGGTGGTCGGCTTGAAACAGTCCGGGGTGCAGGTCTCGGCCTTGTTCGCTGGCCTGTTGTTGCCCAGCCTGGCCCTGAGTCTGGGCTGGCGCGGTGCCTTGGCCACGCTGCTGTTGCCAGCATTGTTCCTGGCGCTGTTGGGCCCGCGGGTGGCCGCCCGTGAACATTCGGGCAACCCCCTGGGATTTGCCTTGAGTCGACCCAACACACGCCTGGCGTTGCTGATGAGCGTGCAACTGTGTGTAGGCATCGTGTTGTCGTCGTTCGTGACTTTTCTTGGGGTCTTTGCCGCCCAGCAAGGCATGACCGCGCAATGGATCGGCGCATTGATCGCCGGTTTCGGCGTGATGGGCATCGCCGCCCGGGTCGTGCTCACCCCGTTGGGCGCGCGGATGGTCGATGAGTCCTGGTTGCTGTTGGTGCTGTTGCTGTTGTCAGGCGTGGCGTTGTGGCTGACCTCGTTGGCCTTGCCTGTGCGTCATTGGCCGCTGTGGGCGGGCGCCTTGGGCATGGGCTTGACCGCCGTGGCGACCAACGCCATCGCGATGAGCATGGTGCTGCGCGATCCAGGGTTTGGTAGCCCGGCGTCGGCTGCCGGGCTGCTGTCGGCGGGTTTTTTCGGCGGGTTTGCCGTGGGGCCACCTTTGTTTGGCCTGTTCCAGCGCGGACCGTGGGGGTTCGCCGATGCGTGGTTGCTGTTGATCGGCGTACTCGTGGTGGGTGGCGCGTCGAGCCTGCTGTTGATTCGTCTGCGGCAACGCCACAAGGCGTCGGCCGTCACCGGGCTGAGGGCGGTCAAATGAACCTCGCCCAGGCGTGGCAAGAACCGTTGCGGCTCGATGAGACCTATCGCGCCATTGCGGCGATCCTCAGGCGCATGGAGCAGATCCAGGCCTCTTGTGCGCAGGGTTTTCCGTTGTATTGCACGGGGGCTGACAGTCATTGGAAAGTGTCGGCTGGCGGCTCCTGGCTGGGCGGGTTCTGGGCTGGAATGTGGTGGCTGCGCGCCCATCGCAGCGCACTGCTGGACGACCGTCGCCAGGCCCGCCGGATCACCGAACGGCTGCGGGACAAACTGGGCAGCGCCACGCATCATCGCAGCCTGATCTTTCATTACGGCGCAGGGCTGGGCAGTTGTTTGCTGGATGACGCCATGGCCCATGAACTCGCGGAGCAAGCGGTGCTGGAACTGGCGCGGGCCTTCGATCCGTTGCTCGGTTGCATTGCACTGGGGCGGGACATGGGCGGCGGCGAGCAGGGTGATCAGCGCCTGAGCATCGACCCGCTGGCTGCCACACTGCAATTGTTCTCGCGTCGGGCCGACCCTCGGCTGTTGAGCCTCGGACGGCAACAACTGCAGGCTTCCTTTCGTGGTTGCGCCGCTGGCGACGGGGCCTGGAGCAGTCAGGCTTGCCATGAAAATGGCCAGTGGCGTGCCGACGACAGGCCGGGCAATTGGTCCCGGGGCCAGGCCTGGGCGATGCTTGGCCTGAGTGTCGGTGCCCGGTTGTATGGCGCGCCTTACCAACAGGATGCCGTGCAGGCCTGCCAGTACTGGCAACGCAGTCGGGGTGTGGACGCACCGTTCAATCGCCTTTCCGAACCCCAGGGGCCGGACGATCCCTGTGCGGCGGCGATGGCGTCGCTGGCCCTCCTAGGGCTGGCGTCCCAGGTACCCGCCGGCGAGGTACTGCACCATCAGGTCGGTGCGCAACTGGCGGCGATTATTCGCGGCGGCGATTTTCACGAGGGACGTTTCGTCGGCCATTGCTACCGGACATCGGCCGCTGAGGAGCAGAAAGTGGAGTCGGCCTGTGGCAGTTTTTTCCTGCTGGCGGCATTACTGGCTTGGGCCGGTGAGCTTGATCCAAACGTTATCTAGGCGGCTCTCCCAGAAGGAACCCAGCCTTCGCAGCCAGCAGTGAGTAAAAATTTCCCCCTTTCAGGGCACTCAATCCCTGTTACCTGCCTTTTTGCACCTATTCGACCCGTTCCAGGGCTCGCCTAAAAAAGCTGAAATAAACGTTTCAGCTTTTTTAGGCTGTTTTGTCGCAAAAACGAAAATAAATTTCGCTTTGCCGTAACTTTGCGCCGGTTTTTCTAGCGCAGTCTTGATGCATCGCGCTTGGGCACAGCCTTTGCTACGGCTCAATAGCGAAAACCAGCGCATCGTTGGATTCAGTATAGGAGTCATTTCGCCACGCAGATTTAATCAAGGGGGCGCACGTCATCCAGACGCAAAGGCCAGATCAGAGACCGTTGCTATCGAGGTGCTCAGAGAAACAGGGCTCATTAAAACAAAGCAAGGCCGGACCATTGGAATGACGAAGTGATAAGAAATGCCGTGTAGAACGCGGCTCGGAGTTGGCTATGCCCCACGCTTTTTTTAATGAAATGTATGACGCAAAGGGTGACTGCCGCCCGCATTACCAAGCCTTCTCACGCTGGCTGGCGGACACGCCGCTTGAACTGCTTGAACAACGCCGTCGCGAAGCTGACCTGCTGTTCCACCGGGCCGGTATTACGTTCACCCTCTATGGGGACGAGCAGGGCACCGAACGGTTGATTCCATTCGACATCATTCCTCGCAGCATCAAGGCCAGCGAGTGGCAGATGGTCGAGCGGGGCTGTATCCAGCGGGTCCAGGCCCTGAACATGTTCCTGGCCGACATCTACCACGGGCAGCACATCCTCAAGGAAGGCATCATTCCAGCCGAGCAGGTGCTCGCCAACGAGGGTTATCAGATCGCGATGCAGGGCCTGAACCTGCACCGGGGCATTTATGCCCACATCGCCGGTGTCGACCTGGTTCGCGACGGTGACGGCAGTTACTACGTGCTCGAAGACAACCTTCGCACCCCCAGCGGCGTGAGCTACATGCTCGAAGACCGCAAGATGATGATGCGCCTGTTCCCTGAGCTCTTTGCCGCCCAACGCGTAGCCCCCATCGACCACTATCCGAACCTGCTGCTCGATACCCTGAAAAGCTCAAGCCCCCTGGACAATCCCACCGCCGTGGTGCTGACCCCGGGCCGCTTCAACAGTGCCTATTTCGAACACGCGTTCCTGGCCCGTGAAATGGGTGTGGAACTGGTGGAAGGCGCCGATCTGTTTGTGCGTGACGACCACGTCTACATGCGCACCACCGCCGGCCCTCGGCAGGTGGATGTTATTTATCGCCGTCTTGACGATGCCTACCTCGACCCGTTGTCGTTCAACCCCGACTCCATGTTGGGTGTTCCAGGGCTGATCGCCGTTTACCGTGCGGGCAATGTGGTACTGGCGAACGCGGTCGGCACGGGCGTGGCCGATGACAAGTCGATTTACCCTTACGTCGACGAGATGATCCGTTTCTACCTGACCGAAGAACCGATCCTGAAGAACGTGCCCACCTGGCAGTGCCGCAAGCCCCAGGACCTGTCCCATGTGCTGGCCAACCTGCCCGACCTGGTGGTCAAGGAAACCCAAGGCTCCGGCGGCTACGGCATGCTGGTCGGCCCTGCGGCCACGGCGGCGGAAATCGAAGACTTCCGTACGCGCCTCAAGGCCCGTCCCGAAGCCTACATTGCCCAGCCAACCTTGAGCCTCTCCACATGCCCGACCTTTGTCGAGAGCGGCATCGCCCCGCGTCACATCGACCTGCGTCCGTTCGTGCTGTCGGGCAAGGAAACCCGCCTGGTGCCTGGCGGGCTGACCCGCGTGGCGCTTCGCGAAGGCTCGCTGGTGGTGAACTCGTCCCAGGGCGGCGGCACCAAAGACACTTGGGTAGTGGAGGACTAAGACATGCTTTCAAGAACCGCTTCTGACCTCTATTGGATGTCCCGCTACCTGGAACGCGCCGAGAACCTGGCGCGTATGCTCGAAGTCAGTTACTCGCTGTCATTGATGCCCCAGGCCGGACGCAGCGATGGCCATGCCGAGCTGGCGATGTCGCTGCTGGCGGCTGGTACGCTGGACGATTACAACGCGCGTTATGACGCGCTGAACACCGAACGCATGCTGCACTTCTTCGCGCTGGATGAAACCAACCCGGGCAGTATCTATAGCTGCCTGCGGGCCGCACGGACCAACGCCCATGCGGTGCGCGGGCGGATCACCGCCGACATGTGGGAGAACATCAACGCCACCTGGCTGGAAATGCGCAACATCGCCAGCAACGGCCTGGGCCGCTATGGCATCAGTCATTTCTGCGAATGGGTCAAGGAGCGCTCGCACCTGTTCCGTGGCGCGACCTCGGGCACCATCATGCGCAACGATGCCTACTGCTTCATTCGCCTTGGGACCTTTATCGAGCGGGCGGACAACACCCTGCGCCTGCTGGACGCACGCTACGAAATGTTCGGCGAGGAGTCGGAGGAGGTCAGCGACAATTCTGCCCGTGGCTATTACCAATGGAGCGCCTTGTTGCGCGCGCTGTCCTCGTTTGAAGCGTTCAACGAGATCTACCGTAACGCGCCCAATGCCGAGCAGGTCTCGGAGATGTTGCTGCTGCGCGCCGACGTTCCGCGCTCGCTGCATGCCTGTATCGAGGAGTTGGACCATATCCTCGCCAGCCTGCCGGGCAACAACGGCCGGCCGGCGCAGCGCCTGGCCGCCGAGCTGAATGCGCGCCTGCGCTATTCCGGGATCGACGAGATCCTCGCCTCGGGCCTGCACCAGTGGTTGACCGACCTCATTGGCCAGATCCGCCATTTGGGCCAGACCGTTCACGAGTCTTATCTGGAGGTCGTATGAAACTGTCCATACGCCACGACACGACCTACAGCTATGCCGATGAAGTCTGCACCAGCATCCAGTTTCTGCGTTTGACGCCCAAGAACACCGAGCGCCAGCGCATCCTTGAGTGGCACTTGGAACTGCCGCGGCTGGTGCGCAGTCAGATCGACCCTTACGGCAACATCCTGCACGTGATGACCATGGACGAGCCCCACGGCGCCTTGGTGCTGACGGCTTATGGCCAGGTGGAAATCGACCAGACGGTGGAGATGGAGGCGGACACTCAGTCGCCATTGCCATTCCTGCGCACCAGCCCTCTGACCCAGGCAGATGATGCGCTCAGCGCCTTCGCTGTGGAGCAATGCGGGGCACGGCGTGATCGTGCGGCGCTGACCGACTTGATGCATGGCCTGGCTGCCCGCATGCCCTACAGCCCCGGCACGACGGCAGTCAGCAGCACCGCCGCCGAGGCGTTTGCCGGTGGTAGCGGGGTGTGTCAGGACCACACTCATGCGTTCCTGGCCTGCGCGCGCAGCCTGGGGATCCCGGCACGCTATGTGTCCGGTTACCTGTGCACCGAAGATGAAAACCATCTGGCGAGCCATGCCTGGGCGGAAGCCTGGCTGGACGACGGCTGGTACAGCTTCGACGTGACCAACCGCCTGACTCGCCCAGACCGCCACCTGAAACTGGCGGTCGGCCTGGACTACCTCGACGCCTGCCCGGTACGCGGCATGCGTCGCGGCGGCGGGGCGGAGCAGATGCAGGCAAGGGTGCAGGTGAGCTCGATGGTGCAGGTGCAGCACCAGTAGCCCAGTAAACCTGAAGACCTCATCGCGAGCAGGCTCGCTCCCACGGGTATTGGTGGTGAACATCGAATCGATGAACACCCGAGAACCCCTGTGGGAGCGAGCTTGCTCGCGATGGCGGCAGCCCATCCGACATAACCGTCAGCTGACCCACCGCTTTCGCGAGCAAGCCCGCTCCCACAGAAGGTCTGTGGCGAGCATCAGATCTGAAAACACCCGAGAACCCCTGTGGGAGCCGAGCTTGCTCGCGATGGCGGTCGCCCGGCCAACATCGCCGCAAGCTGACTCACCGCCATCGCGAGCAGGCTCGCTCGCCCACAAAAATCAGCCGTCACCCCTGACCCCTGCGTACCCACCAAATGAAGCTTTCGTGACAAAAGTTCGGTAGCACATCGCCATTCCCGTCATGCCTGTGTGACGTGTTCAAGGGGACCTGCAAGGTCGTTTTGGAACCGGGGCGCGAAGCCGGGAGTGAGGCAATGGGGACTATGGAACGTTATTCAAAAGTGGGCATGCAGGAGCTCGACCAGCGGCTGTCGAAGATCGTCGAGGCGGCGCGCAAGCAGCCGGTCTCGGTGTATCGCTACGGCGCTCCGTGGGTTTGGATTGTTTCCCAGGATGACTGGCAGGGCGCGCTCAAGGAGGTGTCCAGCTATATCCCACAGGGCCATTCCCTGGTGTTGCTGCGTCCGCAGATCGACGACCTGCTGGACGAGCATCGTGACGTGCTGCAAGGCCTCAACGCGCACGCCGAAATGCTGATCGCGCCACAGACCGCCATGCATATCCTCCTGCTGCAACTGCTCTATTCGGTGCCCAGCGAGCAGCAGCTCTATGAACAACTCAACTACAACCTGCTGTTCCGCTGGTTCGTCGGCCTGGACCTGAATCAGAAGGTCTGGAGCTTCAACGTCCTGAGCAAAGACCTCGCCACGCTGCTGGGCGATGCGCGTGCGGTGAGGCTCATCCAGAAAATCATCGGTGAAGTGTTCTGTGGCGCCTTGCTGCAAATGCCGGAGTTCTCCTTGAACTTCGCACTGTTGCACACCTGGCTGGCCCGGCACATCACGACATCGACCGCAAGTAATTGAGCCGTACTTTGAATTCAGGGGGTGGTGTGGAGCATTTCTTCAAATCGCGGCCAGCGCTGTGGGGCTGGCTGTTGCTGGCGGTCGGGGGGCCGTCGGCATTCGCTGCAGAAGGAGGGCAGGAGGCCGAAGCGGCACCGGCGCGCCTGGTGGATGTGAACGAGTATTTCGTCCGCGGCAACACCGTGCTCGACGCCCGGGCCATCGAAGAAGCGGTATATCCGTTCCTCGGCCCACAGAAGGCCTTGAGCGATATTGAAGGGGCCCGGGAAGCATTGCAAAAAGCTTATCAGGCACGCGGTTATCAATCGGTGTTCGTCGAGCTGCCGGAGCAGAAGGTCGAGGACGGTATCGTCTACTTGCAGGTCAGCGAGACCAAGGTCGGCCGGGTCCGTGTCGTCGGGGCCAAGCACTATTCGCCCGTGGAAATTCGCGAGGATGTTCCAGCGCTCAAGGAGGGTGAAGTGCCCGACTTCGCCCAGGTCCAGAGCGAGTTGGCGCAATTGAACAAAACCCCGGGACGGCAGGTGATGCCGCTGGTGCGCGAGGGCCAGCGACCGGGCACCATGGACGTTGACTTGCAGGTCGAAGACCAGAACCCCTGGCAAGCCAGCCTGGGGTTGAACAACGACTACAGCGCCGACACCGAGAAGCTGCGCACCGTCGCCAGCCTGGGCTACAACAACCTCTGGCAACTGGGCCACAGCATTTCGCTGACCTTCTTCACCGCGCCCCAGGACACCGAGAATGCCAAGGTCTGGTCGGGTTCCTATACCGCACCGTTGAGCGAACGCTGGAGCGTGCAGTTCTCTGGTTATCAGTCCGACAGCAACGTGGCAACGGTGGGCGGTAGCAATGTGTTAGGCAAAGGTCATTCCTATGGTGTCTCGGCGATCTACACCCTGCCGTCCAGCGGCGCCTGGGCCAACACCTTTTCCGTCGGAGTCGATTTCAAGGACTTCGAGGAAGAGCTGAACCTGGGCGGCGCCAGTGACAAGGCTCCGCTCAAGTACGCGCCATTCACGTTCGCTTACAACGGCTTTCGCTACACCGAAAACAGCCAGTTGGGCCTCGGCCTGAGCCTGGTGGCGGGCACTCGCAGCCTGCTGGGTTACGGCAGTTCCGACGAAGAGTTCGACTACAAACGCTATCGCGCCAGCCCCAGCTTCGCGGTGCTCAAGGGCGACGGCAACTACACCTTCACCTTCGGCAACGATTGGCAGACTGCGTCCAAGGCTGCCTTCCAGCTCGCCTCCGGGCCGCTGGTCTCCAACGAGCAGTTTTCCGCCGGTGGCGCCACGTCGGTACGCGGTTATCTGGCCGCCGAGCGCACCGGGGACGACGGCTACCTGCTGTCCCAGGAGCTGCGCACACCGTCCCTCGCCAAGTTCCTCGGCAGCTACGTCCAGGAATGGCGTTTCTATGCCTTCGCCGAAGGCGCCCAGTTGTACCTGCGTGACGAACTGCCTGACCAGGAAGCCGACTACAGCCTGGCCAGCGTTGGCCTGGGCACTCGCGCGAGCCTGAGCAAATGGCTGTCAGGCAGCCTCGATTGGGGCTTCCCGCTGCTCGACGGGCCGAACACCTTGAAACAGGAATCGCGCCTGCACTTCAACCTGCAAGCGACGTTTTGAACCCAGGAGTCATGTCCATGCAACGCTTATTGTTATCCCTGTTTATTTGCCTGGGGCTGGCGCTTCCGGCCACCGCCAATGCCTGGTGGCAGGACGATTGGCATTATCGCAAACAGATTTCGGTGGACACCACGCCCCAGGGGGCTGCCATCACCCAGGCCCTGGGGCGCACCGCGCTGCTGGTGCGTCTGCACACCGGCAACTTCACCTTCGACGGCGTCAAGGACGACGGCTCGGATCTGCGCTTTGTCAGTGCCGATGACAAGACCGTGTTCAATCACCAGGTCGAAAGCTTCGACCCGCTGATGGGCATGGCGCTGATCTGGGTCGATGTGCCAAGCGTGGAGGGCGGTCAGCGTCAGGACCTGTGGATGTATTACGGCAACCAGAAAGCGCCGGCCACCGGCAGCGGCCAGTTGACCTTCGACCCGGACTACACCGCGCTGTATCACTTCGACGGCGCCACTGGCGTACCGCCCAAGGACACCACCGCCTACGGTAACAATGCCCAGGGTGCGGCCGGCACCAGCATCGACGGCGTGATCGGGCGTGCCTTGCAGTTCAACGGCCAGCCGCTGTTGTTGCCGGCCAGCCCTTCGTTGCAACACAGTGCTGGCGCGGCGTTCACCTTCAGCACTTGGCTGCGTCAGGACCAGGCCAGCGGCGAGCAAATCGTCCTGGCCCGTCGCGAAGCCGCCACCAGCCTGTTGATTGGCGTAAACCAGGGTGTGCCGTTCGTAGCGATCAACGACCAGCGCGCGGTCTCGACCCAGCCGCTGAATCCCGGCCAATGGCAGCACCTGGCGTTGACTGCCTCGGGCGACCGGGTCGTGTTGTATGTCAATGGACGTGAAACCGCGAGTCTGGCGGTGGCGATGCCAGCGTTCAATGCGCCGATTGCCTTGGGCGCTGACGTTTCCGCCGGGGCCTTCGCGCCCTTCAGCGGGGCCATGGATGAAGCGCGCCTGTCCAAGGTTGCCCGCCCGGCGCCACTGCTGTTGGCCGACGCCAATGCCCAGGGCGCGGAATCGAAACTGGTGGCCTATGGGGTCGATGAAGAGCAATCCGGCTTCGGTTTCGGCAGCCTGGGTTTCCTGCTCAACGCCGTGCCGATGGACGCCTGGGTGATCATCGGGGTGCTGGTGCTGATGATGTTCCAGTCGTGGATCATCATGATCCGCAAGAACCGCATGGTCAGTCGCCTCAGCGTGGCCAACGAAGCCTTCCGCGAGCAGTTCGCCAGGATCGGTACACGCCTGGAAATGTTCGCCGACGACCAGGACCTCGCCCAGCGCCTGCAACACTCGTCCTTGTGGCGCTTGTACCTGGTGGCCGTCAAGGAAATCCGCACCCGCCGCGAGCAGGGCGCCGACACCTCGTCGGTGTCAGCGGCCACCATCGAAGCGATCCGCTGCTCCATGGACGGTGTGCGCACCCGAGAAAACCAGCAGCTCAGTTCGAAGCTCTCGACCCTGTCCAATGCCATCGCCGGCGGCCCGTACATCGGCCTGCTCGGCACGGTGCTGGGGATCATGGTGGTGTTCCTCGGCACGGCGATGGCCGGTGACGTGAACATCAACGCCATCGCCCCGGGCATGGCCGCGGCATTGCTCGCCACCGCCATGGGCCTGTTCGTCGCGATTCCCGCGCTGTTTGGCTACAACCGCCTGATCACCCGCAACAAGGAAGTCAGCGCCGACATGCGGGTGTTCGTCGACGAGTTCATCACGCGCCTGGCCGAGATGCACGGTGAAGGCCAGTCCGGTGAAGCGGCGCAGCGCCGCAATCATCACGCCCCATCGTCCGTACCGGCCTGAGGAAATTGTCATGGCTAGCGTAAACGCTTCACACGATGACGACGATGACGCGGCGGTCGACAGCATCAACATCACGCCGCTGGTGGACGTGCTCATGGTGGTGTTGGTGATGTTCATCCTCACCGCCACGGCCCAGGTGTCGGGTATCCAGATCAATCTGCCCAAGGCCAGCGCCTCGGTGTCGTTGTCCGAGGCCAAGACCAAGGCGATTTCGGTGAATGACGGCGGGCAGGTGTTCCTCGATGCCTACCCGGTGACCCTGGCCGAGCTGGAAGAGCGCCTGCGCATCGAGAAGGCCCAGAACCCGGACTTCCCGATCATCGTGCGCGGCGACGCCACGGTGCAGTACCAGAAAGTCATCGAAGTGCTGGATCTGTTGCGGCGTCTGGAACTGTCCCAGGTCGGTCTCGTGACCGGCAAACCGAGTCAGGGCTGATCATGACTGCCAGACTTCCCATCAACCCGCCCCCGGTGAAGACCTCGCCGCTGCGCCTGCTCAAGTGGGCCGCTGGCCTGGTGCTCGGCGCCGTGGCGGCCTGGCTGCTGTGGCAGTGGGCCAACGACATGAGCGGTGTGCGGCGCGAAGCGCCGAAGGTGCCGACCATTATCCCACTGCCGCCACCGCCACCCCCGCCGCCGGAGAAACCCAAGGAACCGGAGCCCCAGGTCGAGGAAAAGGTGCCCGAGCCAGAGCCGACCCCGGAACCCGAAGAGGTCAAGCCCGAGGAAGAAGCGCCGCCGTCGCCGGTGGATGACCTGGCCAACCCGATGCAGATGGAGGGTGATGCCCAGTCTGGCAATGACGCTTTCAACATCGGCGCCGGCAAGGGGGGCGGCATGGCCGGGGCCGGCGGCGGACGCCTGGGCAATGGCACCTATAGCCAGTTCCTGGCGTTCACCTTTCAGCGTCTGCTGCGGGAAAACCCCGACCTGCGCAGCCTGGCGTTCTCGCTGCAGGCCGACGTCTGGCTCAGTGCCGTGGGCGAAATCACCCGGGTCGAGCTGGTCAAGTCCAGCGGCAACCCGCAAGTGGATGAACAGGTGATGACAGCCCTGCGTACCGCGCCCCATTTGAGTGAGCGGCCACCGGCCTCCCTGACTTTGCCTGTACGCCTGTCCTTGCAGGGACGGCGTCCGGGTTAACCGACTATTTGACAGCTTGCCAACAGGAGTTGTGTGCAGATGATTTCCAATGTGAATCGATTGTCGTGGGCAGTCGGCCTGATCGTTCTGGGCCTGTCCGGGCACTCGTTGGCCGCCCCGGCGCCTTCGGAAAACGCCACGATCAATCTGATCCGCCTGCTGGTGCAGCAGGGCGTGTTGAAGCAGGACCAGGCCGATGGCTTGATCGCCCAGGCCGAACGGGAAGCCGTGCAGGCCCGCCAGGCGGCCACGGCGGTTGCCGCAGCGCCCGCCGGGGCGCCGGGGGACGTGCGGGTGCAATACGTGCCGAATATCGTGCGCGAGCAGATTCGGGATCAGGTCAAGGCTGAAGTCATGGCCACCGCCAAACAGGAAAACTGGGCGCAGCCCAACACGTTCCCGGATTGGGTTTCGCGGATCAGTTTTGATGGCGACATTCGCCTGCGGGATGAGTCGCGCTACTACTCGGGCACCAACAGCAATGAAATCGTCGACTTCGCCCGACTCAATGACCGGGGGCCGTACGACGTCAATCCCAACAGCAGTTCCAGCCTGCCACCGTTGCTCAACACCCGCGAAGACCGGGAAAACCTGTTTCGCCTGCGCGCACGCCTGGGTATGAAAGCGGTGATAGCCCCGCAATGGACCGCGGGCATTCGCATCGGCACCGGCTCGGACAACAACCCGGTGTCCACCACGCAGACCCTGGGCGGCGGTTTTGGCAAGAAAGACATCTGGCTCGACCAGGGTTACCTGACCTGGAAGCCCTCGGATGAATTGACCCTGACCGGCGGGCGTATCGCCAACCCGTTTTTCGCCACCGATCTGCTCTATTCCGGTGACCTGAACTTCGACGGCGTGGCGGCGATTTTCAACCGCAAGCTCAATCAGGATTGGGGCCTGTTCGGCACCGTCGGGGCGTTTCCGGTGGAGTACACCAACGACACCAGCACCAGCAATGGCTCGGACAAGGAAGAGAGCGACAACAAGTGGCTGTACGGCGCGCAACTGGGGGCCAACTGGGCGATCAACGGCAGCAACCGCCTCAAGGGGGCATTGGCCTACTACCGTTTCGACGACATCGAAGGCCAGCGTTCTTCGCCGTGCCAACCTTGGGCAGGGGACCCTGGCTGCGACAGCGACGGTTCACGCGTGGCATTCATGCAAAAGGGCAACACCGTGTTCCTGCTGCGGGACATCACGCCCAACCCGCTCAACCCGTCCACCACGCCACAGCCGCAGTATGTCGGCCTGGCCTCGGAGTTCAACCTGCTGGACCTGAACCTGGTATGGGATGCCGATCTGCCCGAAGACCTGAAACTGCGCAGCCAGGCCAACTACGTCCACAACCTGGGCTACGACGAAGGCGAGATGCGCAAGCGTTCCGCAGGGCAGTTCGCCAACAACCTGGACAGTGACGGCAACGTGGAAAGCGGCGCGAACGCCTGGATGCTCCAGTTCACCCTGGGCAATTCGCTGGAGCTCAAGCGCGAGGGCGACTGGAACCTGTTCGCCGGCTACAAGTACATCCAGCCGGACGCCTTGCCGGACGGCTTCAATGACTCGTCGTTCCACTTGGGCGGCACCAACGCCAAGGGCTATTTCCTGGGCGGCAACTATGGCTTGGCGAGCAACGTCTTCGCCACTGGCCGCTGGCTGAGTTCCGAAGCGGTGTACGGCGCGCCGTACGACATCGATGTCTTGCAGCTTGAAATCAACACGCGCTTTTAAGCGCAGGGAGGCCTCATGAAAAGGCGAGCCAAATACCCATGTCCGGGTGCGTTGCTGGTGCTGGGGCTGCTGCTGAGCGGCCTGGCTCACGGCGAAGGCCTGGAAGAACGACTGCGGGCCCAGCTGCGCAGCACCACCGCGCAGTTGCAAGCCCTGCAGAGCGAACAGGCCCAGGCCAGCGCAGCGCGGCAGGCTGCAGAGGGCCAAGCCAAGGAGGCCCAGGCGCAGATCAAGCAATTGACTGCACAACTGAGCAAGGCCCAGGCCCTGAATGAGCAGTTGGCCGGGCACCAGCAAAACCTGCAAAGCCAGGCCCAGGCGCAGGTCGCGGCCAGCAACGAGCAGATCGGCAAGTTCAAGAAAGCCTACGACGAACTGTTGACCCTGGCCCGTGGCAAGGAGACCGAGCGCGCGCGTCTGGCGGCGCAATTGACCGAGCGTGACACACAAGTGCAGCAATGTTCGGTCAAGAATCAGCAGATGTACGAAGTCGCCAAGACGCTGCTCCACGCCTACGAAACCATTGATGTGAGCGACATCATGAAGATCCGCCAGCCGTTCGCCGCCAAGACTCGGGTGCGTTTCGAAGAACTGGCCCAAGGCTTTGGCGATGACCTCTACAAGAACCGTTTCGATGCGCCCCAGGCCTCGATCACTCACTGATTAGCAAGGAAGAATCGACATGACTTCAATGATCGAACACGTCTCGGTAAAGTCCCTGACCGAGCTGTTGCAGACCGCCGGATACCGGGTCAACGAAACCGAGCAAAACGGCATCGTGCAGCTGCTCAGTGCCAGCCAGGGCATCGGCTATGCGGTGCGCTTCGGCAACCCGGCGCCGACGGCGGGCGAGTATCTGGACTTCACCTTTAGCTGCGCCTTGCGCGTGCAGGGTGAGTTGCCGGCCGGGTTGGTGGAACTGTGGAACGCCTCGCGGCGCTTTGCCCGTTTGTCGCTGCAAGGCGAGTTCCTGGTGATGGAAATGGACGTGGTGGTCGCCGCAGGCGTGAGCGCCGATCATTTGCGCAGCAATCTGGAGCTGTGGGATCGCCTGTTGCAGGAGTTCATTGTCTACCTGCGCGAATACAGCCAGAACGCGGCGCGAGTGCAAACCCAGGACGAGGCCGCCGAGGTCTCGCTGGAGGAGGTTGCCGCATCGTGAAAAAACCGACTGTCGTCATCAGCGCCGCGGCGCTAGGGCTGGTCGCCGTGGCCGTGGTGCTTGGCCTGCGGCCGGGCAACGATCCGGTGGCTGCGGTGCAAGCCGCAAGCGTTGTTTCAGTCGACGCGCCGAGCCTGGCGCGGCTGGGCAACCAGCAAGTCAGCCCTGATGAACTCAAGACGTTGTTGGCAACCCTGGCCCCCGAAGTTCGCCAGCAAATGCGTGGCAACCGGGCCGCGCTGGAAGGTTGGATCCGTGCGCGGCTGGCGGAAAAAGCCGTGCTGGAGCAAGCCGATGCCCAGGGCTGGCGGCAGCGTCCGGAAGTGGAACGCCAGACGCAGGCTGCCGTCGAGCAAATCGTCTTTCGCGACTACTTGCAGTCAGTCAGCCAGGTGCCGGCCGGCTTTCCCAGTGACGAAGAGTTGAAACAGGCTTACGACGCCGGGAAAGCCAATTGGACCGCGCCAGCGTTGTACCGGGTGAGTCAGATTTTCCTGGCGGCGACCGAGCCGCAAACGGTAGAAGCGGTGCGCCGGCAAGCGCTGGAGCTGAGCAAAAAAGCCCAGGCGTCGCCCGCCGATTTTGCCGTCCTGGCCAGCCGTTTTTCCCAGGATCGCGCCAGTGCCGAGCGCGGTGGCGACAGTGGTTTCCAGCCGCTGCAGCAACTGGTGCCGCCGGTGCGTGAGGCGGTGGCACGCTTGAAAATCGGCGCTGTGTCGGACCCGGTGCAGAGTGCGGCGGGGTTTCATGTGATCAAGCTCACCGAACAACAACCGGCCCGGGAGGCGACCCTGGACGAAGTCCGCGAGCGCCTGACCCAGGCCTTGCGCGCCCAGCGCCAGGAGCAGATCGCCAAGGCCTACCTGGACGGCATGCTCGACACCGCGACCTTGAGTATTGATGGGGCACAGTTGAGCAAGGTGTTGGAGGAGGGGCTTTAGCCAGGTCTACACCAAACCCGTGGCGAGGGAGCTGTGTTGTTTGGAAGACTCGCGCAGCCACACGTATTCGCATAACCGACAGGGAGTCACCAATGTCATTCATCGAGCCCGCAGGACGCCAGGCTATTACCCCTTATCGCACGCCGTTGCGTGTTCCCGCTCCCTGGCTGGCGCTGGTCGGGGGTATCGAGCCGCAGGTGGCGCAGTGTTTTCTGGTCAGTGCCCGTTGCGGCTGCTTCATGCAGGCGGCCCGCAGCCTCAACGTCAAGACGACCTGGTTGCGCAAGCAACTGGCGCATCTGGAGGCGCGCCTGCAATGCACGTTGTTCAGCTTTCAGGGCAACACCTTGACCCTCAGTCGTGAAGGCCGGCAGTTGCAGGCGCGGCTGGTGGCCCTGGCTAACGAAGGCCTGCCGTCCCTGGCCGATCAACCGCTGATTCGCCTGGCTGTGGCCGAGTCGATCCTGCATGACATCCTGGGCCGCAACCTGATCTCCTTGCTGCGACGCAATGCCAGCGTGCGCTTGCAGATCATTACCCTGGACAGTGAACTGGCGCTGCAGGCTGTCACTGCCGACCTGGTGCTGTGGTTGAGCGATGCGCACGCCGCGGTGCCGGGGCCGAGTTTTGCCACCCTGGCGCCAGAGCGACTGGGACGCCTGGATTATGTGCCGCATATCGCCAAACGTTATTCAAGACCGACGACCCGCCCGGACTGTCTGGACGACTTGAACGATTACATGCTGGTGCAATGGCAGGCGGACCGTCAGGTGGACAATTTCACGCCGTGGAACGCCTTGATGGAGCAACGCCGTGTGGGTGTGGTGCAGGTGCAATCCTACGAATTGATGCTGGAAATGATTCGCTGCAGCGCCTGCATTGGCCTGTTGCCGCAGTACATGAGTCGCTTTGACCGGGGTCTGGTCGCCTTGCCGGGGCTGTTCGGCCTGCCGATGCAGCGCCACCTGTGGATGGCAATCAACGCCCAGGCCCAAGGCTCGCCGGAGGTGCAGATGCTCGTCGAGCTGATTCACCACACTCTGGATGAACGCAGGGAGTGGTTTCAACCCTAGTTGGCATCGCGATAAACCTGTGGGAACGAGCTTGCTCGCTCCCACAGGGGACCTGGCCACTTGGATGATCGACGGCTTATAGTGATTGGCCTTGTCATCTCTCCAGGGAGGAGCCACATGTCCGAGTTTTCAATCACCCTTGCACGCTTCACTGAAGCCCATATCACAGGTGTCACCGCGCTCTACAACGACCCGGCGGTCACCCGTCAGGTGCTGCAGATGCCTTTCCAGTCCACCGAGGTCTGGCGCAAGCGCCTGGCGATGGATGATGAACGCCTGGTGAAACTGGTGGCGCTGCATCAGGGCGAGGTCATCGGTAATCTCGGGCTGGAACAGTACTCGCGCATCCGTCGTGCTCATTGCGGCAGTCTGGGCATGGGGGTGGCAGTCGCCTGGCAGGGCAGGGGCGTGGGTTCGATGCTGCTGGCCGCCGCGCTGGACGTGGCGGACAATTGGATGAATCTGCGGCGGGTCGAGTTGACCGTATACGCTGACAATGAGGCCGCCATCGGGTTGTACCGAAAGTTCGGCTTCGAAACCGAAGGCTTGATGCGCGACTATGCCGTGCGTGACGGGCGCTGGGTGGACACCCTGGCCATGGCGCGACTGCGCTGAAGGGGCAGCCGGTCAGGCGAAGTGGCTTTTGCGTACGCCGGCGTCTTGAACCTGTCATCATCCAGTTTCGCAGCAGGCCCTTAATCGAGGAACAGCGCATGGACGATGTACAGCAATTGGGCGAGATGCTTCGTCACTACGCCGACAGCGAGGCGCACAAGAAGCAACAGCACCAGGCCCAGGCAGCGGTGTGGGCGCAACAGATCGAGGCGTTGTACGGGCAAATCGAACAATGGCTGGCGCCAATCATGGCGCCGAACCTCCTGGAGTTGCGCCGTGAGGCGTATGTGGCGCATGGGCCGAGTGTTCCGGTAGAAACGTCGGCTTTCAAGACGGAAAAACTGACCTTGTCCATTACCGGCAAGCCGGTGGAGTTCGTGCCGGAGGTCATGGGGCCGGGCGGACAGATTTCCCTGTCGATCATGGGACTGACCGCAACACGTTATGGCAGCATTTCGCTGGTTTGCCAGCCACCTTCGGTGCAGTGGCAATGGCGCCGGACCAACGGGTTGAAAGACCCGGACACGTTTGCCTTCGACGCCGGTTTTCTCGCACAGCAGTTACAAAGCCTGATACCGCGTGAGCGAAGCTGAATCACTTGTTCTTTTCAGAGCAGGCAAAAACCTGACCATTGGCTATACCTGTAATGCCCGGCCCCATCTCGTGTGGCTTACAGGAGTGACAGCATGAAGTTCGCGTCAATGATTGGCACCGTATGCATCGCCTCGCTCGCCTTGGCGGGTTGCTCCAGCAAGATCACCCAGCCGGATGAATACTCCGGTTTCCTGGGGGATTACAGCCGGCTCAAGGAGGAAAAATCACCGTCGGGGGCCGAGGTGATGCGCTGGGTCGATCCCAAGATCGATCCGGGCAAGTACACCAGCCTTTACATCGAGCCGACGCAGCTTTATCCCAAGCCGCAGCCGACCACCAGGATCCCCCAGGCGACCTTGTCCGGCATCACCGGTTACTACGACCAGGCGCTCAAGCGCGAAGCGGGAAAATCCTTGCCCTTGGCAACCGCGCCCGGGCCGGGGGTATTGGTGATGCGCGCGGCCATTACCGCAGTCAGCAGCAAGACCGAAGGCCTGAAACCCTATGAGGTGGTTCCGATTGCGTTGGTGGCCGCCGCCGTCAGCACTGCCAGCGGCATTCGCGACCAGGAAACCACACTGGGCACCGAAGCGGTGTTCCTCGACGGTGGCAGCAATGCGGTGGTTGCCCAGGTGGTGCGCAAAGGCACCGGTAAACCGTTGTCCAACGAGTCCCAGGTGATGAAACCCGATGACGTCAAGGGCGTGATCGATGGCTGGGCGGCGGATCTGCACCAGTCGTTTCTCAAGCTCAAGGCTAAATAGGCGCTGACATCCGTAGGCGCTGCCGAGCGAAGCGAGGCTGCGATCTTTCCCCTGACACTTGAGTCTCAAGCGAAAAATCAAGAATCAAAAGATCGCAGGTTTTGCCAGCTCCTACATAATCCAGCCATAGGTCGAGAAGCCGTTTTATGGTTAACTCCGGCCTCCACCATTTTCAAACAAGTCAGAAGGAAACCGTTCATGGCTCAAGTCACTCTCAAAGGCAACCCGGTTCAAGTCAATGGCCAGTTGCCACAAGCCGGTTCCAAGGCGCCAGCCTTTTCCCTGGTGGCCGGCAATCTGTCGGACGTTTCCCTGAAGGATTTCGCCGGCAAGCGCAAAGTGCTGAACATTTTCCCAAGCGTCGACACCCCGACCTGCGCGACCTCCGTACGCAAGTTCAACGCCCAGGCCAATGATCTGAAAAATACTGTGGTGCTGTGCATCTCGGCTGACCTGCCGTTCGCCCAGGCACGTTTCTGCGGTGCCGAAGGCCTGGAAAATGTTCAGAACCTGTCCACACTGCGTGGTGCCGAGTTCATCGAGAACTACGGCGTGGCCATCGCTGACGGTCCGCTGAAAGGCCTGACCGCCCGTGCCGTGGTCGTGCTGGACGAAAACGACTCCGTGCTGCACAGCGAATTGGTCAAGGAAATCGGTGAAGAACCGAACTACGACGCCGCGCTCGCCGTTCTGAAGTAACGTATTTATTACAATTATTAACGGCCTGGTCTCGTCCAGGCCGTTTTTATTTGCGCTTCAAGGCCTTAGCCGACTATGCGATGCGTAAGCCAAAGGTAAATTGCCGGTAAAGGCGCTTTGCTAAATACCTGCCAGTGCTTATCGTTCAGCCTCCTGTAAAAGAAGCCCACGCGCCCAATGGTTGATCACTCCATGCAATCCTCTGTTTCCCGCAATTCCCGTCGCTGGCTGTTCGGTCTGTTTGTCGTATTGGTCGTCGCGCTGCTGGTCTGGAAATTCTGGCCCGCCGGCACGGCTCCAAAAACCGCGGCAGAGCAGAAGGCCGCAGCTGGACACATGGGACGATCGGGTGGCATGCGACCTGGGTTCGGCGGTGCAACGGGGCCCATCCCGGTGCGGGTGGCACCGGCGGTCACCGGGGATTTCCCGCTGTACTACAAGGCGCTGGGTACGGTCACGGCCCTCAACACCATCAATGTGCGCAGCCGGGTGGGCGGTGAGCTGGTCAAGATTGCTTTTGAAGAAGGGCAAATGGTCAAGGCCGGGGACCTGCTGGTCGAGATCGATCCGCGTCCGTACCAGAACGCTTTGCTCCAGGCCGAAGGCACGCTGTTGCAGAACCAGGCCCAATTGAAGAATGCCCAGGTGGACCTCGAGCGTTATCGTGGCCTGTATGCCGAGGACAGCATTGCCAAGCAGACCCTCGACACCGCCGCCGCGCTGGTGGGTCAGTATCAGGGCACGGTCAAGACCAACCAGGCGGCGGTCAACGACGCCAAGCTCAACCTGGAGTTCACCAAGATTCGTGCGCCGATTTCCGGGCGGGTCGGCCTGCGACAACTGGACGTCGGCAACCTGGTGGCGGCCAACGACACCACGGCTCTGGCGGTGATCACCCAGACCCAGCCCATCAGCGTGGTGTTCACCCTGCCGGAAAACAACCTCGACACAGTGCTCGCCCGCTACCGCAGCGGGGCGAAACTGCCGGTCGACGCCTGGGACCGTGGCGACGTGAAACTCCAGGCCAGCGGTGTGCTGCAAAGCCTGGACAACCAGATTGACATCACCACCGGCACCCTGAAATTCAAGGCCCGCTACGACAACCGCGACCAGTCGCTGTTCCCCAACCAATTCGTCAACGTCCACCTGCTGGCCGACACCCTCAAAGGTGTGGTCCTGGCGCCGACGGCCGCCATTCAGTTCGGCACCAACGGCACCTTCGTCTATGCCTTGGACGGCGATAAGAAAGTCACCATCAAAAAGCTGAAAATCGGCGCCAGCGACGGTGAAAATACCGTGGTCACCGAAGGCCTGGCCGCTGGCGACCGGGTCGTGCTCGAAGGTACCGATCGCTTGAAGGAGGGCAGCGAAGTGGAAGTGGTCAACGACAGCCAGGACGTACCCACTACGCCGACCGAGCACCTGCAAGGCAAAACCGCGGCGACCCCGACTGAATCGGCCGTGGCCGACAAGGCGAAAAAGGGCGGCGCATGAATCTCTCGCGGCTGTTCATCCTTCGCCCGGTCGCCACCACCCTGAGCATGCTGGCCATCATCCTGGCTGGCCTGATCGCCTATCGGCTGCTGCCGGTGTCGGCATTGCCCCAGGTCGATTACCCGACCATCCGCGTGATGACCCTGTACCCGGGCGCCAGCCCCGATGTGATGACCAGCGCGGTGACCGCCCCCCTGGAGCGCCAGTTCGGGCAGATGCCGGGCCTGACGCAGATGGCCTCCACCAGTTCCGGCGGCGCGTCGGTGATTACCCTGCGCTTCAACCTCGACATCAACATGGACGTCGCCGAGCAGCAGGTGCAGGCGGCGATCAACGCGGCCACCAATCTGTTGCCCAAGGACCTGCCGGCACCGCCGGTGTACAACAAGGTCAACCCGGCGGATACCCCGGTGCTGACCCTGGCAATCACCTCCAAGACCATGCTGCTGCCCAAGCTCAATGACCTGGTGGACACCCGCATGGCGCAGAAAATCGCCCAGATCAGCGGGGTGGGCATGGTCACCATCGCCGGTGGCCAGCGCCAGGCCGTGCGGATCAAGGTCAACCCCGAGGCCCTGGCGGCCAACGGCCTGAACCTGGCGGATGTGCGCACCCTGATCGGGGCTTCCAACGTCAACCAGCCCAAGGGTAACTTCGACGGCCCGACCCGGGTCTCGATGCTCGACGCCAACGATCAGTTGACCTCGCCCAAGGATTACGCCGAACTGATCCTGGCCTACGCCAACGGCGCACCGTTGCGGCTCAAGGATGTGGCGCAGATTGTCGACGGCGCTGAAAACGAGCGTCTTGCCGCCTGGGCCAATGAAAACCAGGCCGTGCTGCTGAACATCCAGCGCCAGCCAGGGGCCAACGTCATCGAAGTGGTGGACCGGATCAAGGCCCTGCTACCGAGCATCACCGACAACCTGCCGGCCGGCCTGGACGTCACGGTGCTCACCGACCGCACCCAGACCATCCGCGCCTCGGTCACCGACGTGCAGCATGAATTGCTGATCGCCATCGTCCTGGTGGTCATGGTGACGTTCCTGTTCCTGCGTCGCGTCAGCGCTACCATCATTCCGTCGGTGGCCGTGCCGCTGTCGTTGATCGGTACGTTTGGCGTGATGTACCTGGCCGGGTTCTCCATCAACAACCTGACGCTGATGGCCTTGACCATCGCCACCGGTTTCGTGGTGGACGATGCCATCGTCATGCTGGAGAACATCGCCCGCTACATCGAAGAGGGCGACAGCCCATTGCAGGCTGCGCTCAAGGGCGCCAAGCAGATCGGTTTCACGTTGATCTCCCTGACCTTGTCGCTGATTGCAGTGCTGATCCCGCTGTTGTTCATGGCCGACGTGGTGGGGCGGCTGTTCCGTGAGTTCGCCATCACGCTTGCGGTGGCGATCCTGATTTCCCTGGTGGTGTCCCTGACCCTGACGCCGATGATGTGCGCCCGGCTGCTCAAGCGTGAACCCAAGGAGGCAGAACAGGGCCGTTTCTACCGCGCCAGCGGCGCCTGGATCGACTGGCTGATCGCCGCCTATGGGCGCAAGTTGCAGTGGGTGCTCAAGCATCAGCCGTTGACCCTGCTGGTAGCGGTGGGCAGCCTGGTGCTGACGGTGGTGTTGTACCTGGCCGTGCCCAAGGGCTTTTTTCCGGTGCAGGACACGGGGGTAATCCAGGGCATTTCCGAGGCGCCGCAGTCGATTTCCTTCGCGGCCATGAGCGAGCGCCAGCAGCAACTGGCCAAGGTGATCCTCGCCGACCCGGCGGTGGAGAGTCTGTCTTCCTACATCGGCGTGGACGGCGACAACGCCACGCTCAACAGTGGCCGGCTGCTGATCAACCTCAAGCCCCACAGCGAGCGGGATGACAGCGCCAGCGAGATCATTACCCGCTTGCAGCCCCAGTTGGACCGATTGGTGGGCATCCGCCTGTTCATGCAACCGGTGCAGGACCTGACCATCGAAGATCGGGTCAGTCGCACCCAGTACCAGTTCAGCCTGTCGTCGCCGGACGCCGAGTTGCTCAGCCTCTGGAGCGGTCGTCTGGTCGAGGCCCTGGCCCAGCAGCCGGAACTGACCGACGTCGCCAGTGACTTGCAGGATAAGGGCTTGCAGGTTTATCTGGTGATCGACCGCGACGCCGCCTCACGCCTGGGCGTGTCGGTGTCGAACATCACCGATGCGTTGTATGACGCCTTCGGCCAGCGGCAGATTTCCACCATCTACACCCAGGCCAGCCAGTACCGTGTGGTGCTGCAAGCCCAGGCTGGGGAACGGATCGGACCGCAGGCGCTGGATCAGATTCACGTCAAGACCACCGATGGCGGCCAGGTCCGACTGTCGAGCCTGGCCCGTGTCGAGGAGCGTCAGGCGCAACTGGCGATTGCCCATATCGGTCAGTTTCCAGCGGTGATGATGTCGTTCAATCTCGCGCCGGGCGTGGCCCTCGGGCATGCGGTGGATGTGATCGAGAAGGTCCAGCAGGACATCGGCATGCCGGTGGGCGTGCAGACCGAGTTCCAGGGCGCGGCCCAGGCGTTCCAGGCATCGTTGTCGAGCACCTTGCTGCTGATCCTGGCGGCGGTGGTGACCATGTACATCGTCCTGGGCGTTTTGTACGAGAGCTACATCCACCCGATCACTATCCTCTCGACATTGCCCTCGGCGGCCATCGGCGCCTTGCTGGCGTTGATCATCAGTGGCAACGACCTGGGCTTGATCGCAATCATCGGCATCATCCTGCTGATCGGCATCGTGAAGAAGAACGCGATCATGATGATCGACTTCGCCCTTGACGCCGAACGCAACCAGGGCATGGACCCGCAGACGGCGATCTACCAGGCTGCGTTGCTGCGCTTCCGGCCGATCCTGATGACCACCTTGGCGGCCTTGTTCGGCGCGGTGCCGCTGATGCTCGCCACCGGTTCCGGTGCCGAACTGCGCCAGCCCCTGGGGTTGGTGATGGTGGGTGGGTTGTTGGTGAGCCAGATACTGACGTTGTTCACCACCCCGGTGATCTACCTGTATTTTGATCGTCTGGGGCGGCGGTTTGCCAAGCCGGAAGGGAAAGAGGTCCAGGTATGATGGCCGCGTCCGGAATCCTGGGACATGGAGGCTTTTCGTGGCGAGGGAGCTTGCTCCCGCTGGGCTGCGCAGCAGCCCCTTTTGTGAGCGCTGCGCACTCAAGCGGGAGCAAGCTCCCTCACCACAAAAGCCTAGCCATTTCTTGCAGCCAGTCGCTTGAAGTCTGGAGCGGCTGCCGATGAACCTGTCCGGCCCCTTCATCCGCCGCCCTGTAGCAACCATGCTCCTGAGCTTCGCCATCATGCTGCTCGGCGGTGTGTGCTTTGGCCTGTTGCCGGTTGCACCGCTACCGCAGATGGATTTTCCGGTGATCGTGGTCCAGGCCAACTTGCCCGGGGCCAGCCCCGAGGTGATGGCTTCCACCGTAGCGACCCCGCTGGAACGCTCCTTCGGCGCCATCGCCGGCGTCAACACCATGAGCAGCCGTTCCAGCCAGGGCTCGACCCGGGTGATCCTGCAATTCGACCTGGACCGCGACATCAACGGCGCGGCGCGGGAGGTACAAGCGGCAATCAACGCCTCGCGTAATTTGCTGCCCAGCGGCATGCGCAGTATGCCGACCTATAAGAAGGTCAACCCGTCCCAGGCGCCGATCATGGTGCTGTCGCTGACCTCGGATGTGTTGGAAAAGGGCCAGCTCTACGACCTGGCTTCGACCATCCTGTCCCAGAGCCTGTCCCAGGTCTCGGGCGTCGGCGAGGTGCAGATTGGCGGCAGCTCCTTGCCGGCGGTACGTATCGAACTGGAACCGCAGTTGCTCAATCAGTACGGCGTGGCCCTGGATGATGTGCGCACCGCCATTGCCGACAGCAACGTACGCCGGCCCAAGGGTTCGGTGGAGGATGACCGACGCATGTGGCAGGTCCAGGCCAATGACCAGTTGGAGAAGGCCAAGGACTACGAAACGCTGATCATCCGCTACCAGGACGGCTCGGTGCTGCGGCTCAAGGACGTGGCGAAAGTCACCGACAGTGTCGAGGATCGCTACAACAGTGGATTCTTCAATAACGATGCCGCCGTGCTGCTGGTGATCAACCGCCAGGCCGGCGCCAACATCATCGAGACGGTCAACGAGATCAAGGCCCAACTGCCGGCGTTGCAGGCCGTGCTGCCGGCCAGCGTCAAGTTGAACCTGGCCATGGACCGCTCGCCGGTAATCAAGGCCACGCTGCATGAAGCGGAAATGACCTTGCTGATCGCCGTCGCCCTGGTGGTGCTGGTGGTGTTCCTGTTTCTCGGTAATTTCCGCGCTTCACTGATCCCGACCCTGGCGGTGCCGGTGTCGCTGGTGGGCACATTCGCGGTGATGTACCTCTACGGCTTTTCCTTGAACAACCTGTCACTGATGGCGCTGATCCTGGCCACCGGATTGGTGGTGGACGATGCCATCGTGGTGCTGGAGAACATCTCCCGGCACATCGACGAAGGCGTGCCGCCGATGAAAGCCGCCTACCTGGGGGCCGAAGAAGTCGGCTTTACGTTGTTGTCGATGAACGTCTCGCTGGTGGCGGTGTTCCTGTCGATCCTGTTCATGGGCGGGATCATCGAGAGCCTGTTCCGTGAGTTTTCCATCACCCTGGCGGCGTCCATCGTGGTCTCGCTGGTGGTGTCGCTGACCCTCACGCCCATGCTCTGTGCGCGTTGGCTCAAGCCGCACGTGCCTGGTCAGGAGAACCGCTTGCAGCGCTGGAGCCAGCGGCTCAACGAGCGGATGGTCCGTGGTTACGCCACCAGCCTCGACTGGGTCCTGCGCCATCGGCGCCTGACCTTGCTGAGCCTGTTGCTGACCATTGGCGTGAACATCGCGTTGTACGTGGTAGTGCCAAAGACCTTCATGCCGCAGCAGGACACCGGCCAGTTGATAGGTTTCGTGCGTGGCGATGACGGACTGTCGTTCAACGTAATGCAGCCGAAGATGGAAATCTTTCGCCGCGCCGTGCTCAAGGACGAGGCGGTGCAGAGCGTCGCCGGTTTCATCGGCGGCAACAACGGCACCAACAATGCCTTCATGCTGGTGCGCCTCAAGCCGATCAAGGAGCGCGGGATTTCCGCGCAGAAAGTCATCGAGCGCCTGCGCAAGGAAATGCCCAAGGTTCCCGGCGGCCAATTGATGCTGATGGCCGACCAGGACCTGCAGTTTGGCGGCGGCCGCGAGCAGACCACTTCGCAGTTCTCCTACATCCTGCAAAGCGCAGACCTGGCCTCCCTGCGCACGTGGTACCCCAAGGTGGTGGCCGCCTTCCGTGCCTTGCCGGAACTGACCGCCATCGACGCCCGTGACGGCGGTGGTGCCCAGCAGGTGACGCTGGTGGTGGATCGCGACCAGGCCAAGCGCCTGGGCATCGATATGGACATGGTCACCGCCGTGCTGAACAACGCCTACAGCCAGCGGCAGATTTCCACCATCTACGACAGCCTCAACCAGTATCAGGTGGTAATGGAGGTCAATCCCAAGTACGCCCAGGACCCCAAGACCCTTGAACAGGTCCAGGTCATTACCGCTGACGGCGCGCGCGTGCCGCTGTCGGCCATTGCCCATTATGAAAACAGCCTGGAGGACGACCGGGTCAGCCATGAAGGCCAGTTCGCGTCCGAGGGCATCTCCTTCGACATGGCCGAAGGCGTGACGGTGGAGCAGGGCACCGCTGCCATTGAACGGGCCATCGCCAAGCTGGGCTTGCCCGAGGATGTCATCGCGAAAATGGCCGGCACCGCCGACGCCTTCGCCGCCACCCAGAAGAGCCAGCCGTTCATGATCCTGGGCGCGTTGCTGGCGGTGTACCTGGTGCTGGGCGTGCTGTACGAAAGCTACATCCATCCGTTGACCATTCTGTCCACCTTGCCATCGGCCGGGGTCGGCGCGTTGCTGTCGATCTACGCACTGGGCGGGGAGTTCAGCCTGATCTCCCTGTTGGGGTTGTTCCTGCTGATCGGTGTGGTGAAGAAAAACGCGATCCTGATGATTGACCTGGCGCTGCAGTTGGAACGCGCAGGCCAGGCGCCGCTGGAGTCGATCCGCAGTGCCTGCCTGTTGCGCTTGCGACCGATCCTGATGACCACGCTGGCGGCGATCCTCGGCGCCTTGCCGCTGCTACTCGGTGCCGCCGAAGGTTCGGAAATGCGCCAGCCGCTGGGCCTGACCATCATCGGTGGGCTGGTGTTCAGCCAGGTCCTGACCCTTTACACCACCCCGGTGGTTTACCTTTATCTCGATAAACTGCGCCATCGTTTCAATCGCTGGCGCGGCGTGCGCACTGATGCTGCCCTGGAAACTCCGCTATGACCGACCGTTCGCTTTTCAATCTTGCCGCACCGCTGGCGACTGCCCGTGGCTCGCGGGTGCTGAGCCTGGCCCTGTGCGTGGCGATGCTCAGCGCCTGCGCCATCGGCCCGGATTACCAGCGCCCGCCGGCTGCCGCGCCGGTGCAGTACAAGGAGGCCCAGGGCTGGCGCCAGGCCAACCCCAGTGACGCGTTGGCCCGTGGCGCCTGGTGGGAGTTGTACGGTGACGCGCAGCTCAATGGTTTGGTGGAGAAACTCAACACCTCCAACCAGACCGTGGCCCAGGCCGAAGCCCAGTACCGGCAGGCCCGGGCGCTGGTGCGCAGTGCCCGTGGCGCATTTTTTCCGACCGTCGACCTGACCGTGGGCAAGACCCGCTCCAGCCAGGGCACCGGCAGCAGCAGTTCGAGCCTGAGCAGCTCCTCCAGCGGCATCCGCGACACCTACAATGCCCAGGCCGGAGTCAGTTGGGAGGCCGACGTCTGGGGCAAACTGCGTCGGACCCTGGAAGCCGACGAGGCCAGCGCGCAAGCCAGCTTCGCCGACCTGGCCGCGATGCGCCTGAGTCAGCAATCGGAGTTGGTGCAGAACTACCTGCAATTGCGGGTCATCGATGAACAGAAACGCCTGTTGCAGACCACCGTCGACAACTATCAGCGCTCGCTGAAGATGACCGAAAACCAGTACCGCGCCGGGGTGTCCGGCAAGGATGCGGTGGCCCAGGCGCAGAACCAGCTCAAGACCACCCAGGGCGACCTGATCGACCTGATCTGGCAGCGGGCCCAGTTCGAAAACGCCATCGCCGTGCTGATGGGCCTGCCGCCCGCCGAGTTCAACCTGGCCGAAACCCAGGACATCCCGGCGCTGCCGCAAATTCCGGTGGCGCTGCCGTCGCAACTGCTCGAACGCCGACCGGACATCGCCTCGGCAGAACGCTCGGTGATGGCCGCCAACGCCAACATTGGCGTGGCCAAGGCCGCCTATTACCCGGACCTGACCCTGAGCCTGAGCGGTGGCTACAGCAGCAGTACCTACGATAATTGGGTCAGCGTGCCGAACCGCTTCTGGTCGGTAGGGCCGCAATTGGCGATGACGCTGTTTGACGGCGGCCAGCGTTCGGCGGAAGTCGATCGCACGGTCGCGGCCTATGACCAGACCGTCGCCACCTACCGCCAGACCGTGCTCGACGGTTTTCGCGAGGTGGAAAACTACATGATCCAGCTCAAGGTGCTGGAAGACGAAGCTCGTGTGCGCCAGGAAGCCTTGGATGCCGCCCGTGAATCCCTGCGCCTGACCCAGAACCAGTACAAGGCCGGGCTGATTGCCTACCTTGACGTGGTGACGGTCCAGGCCACGGCCTTGAGCAATGAGCGCAATGTGTTGAGCCTTCAGCAGAGCCGGTTGATTGCCAGCGTGCAGTTGATCGCTGCGCTGGGTGGGGGGTGGGATGGGCAGATGCAGGTGAACGAATAATCGCGAGGAACCAGGGCGCTGCAAAAACCTGTGGGAGTGAGCTTGCTCGCGATAGCGTCAAGTCAGCCGACATCTGTATTGACTGGTTCACCGCTATCGCGAGCAAGGGCTCCTGTAATGCCTAGGCAGTCCCGCTTTTGGCCGATGCACTGTCTACGACCTGTCGCGTTGGCTTGTTATAGTTCAGGCCTCTTTTCAACCGGTAAAGGATCACTGCCATGTCGCAATACCAAGCGTTCAACGTCGAACTTGCAGACAACATCGCCCATGTGCAGATCAATCGCCCGGAAAAGATCAACTCGATGAATGCCGCGTTCTGGAGCGAGATCATCGAAATTTTCCAATGGATCGATGACACCGACGAAGCACGGGTGGTGGTGCTCAGCGGTGCTGGCAAACACTTTTCCTCAGGGATAGACCTGATGATGCTGGCCGGTGTGGCCAACGAACTGGGCAAGGATGTGGGGCGTAATGCGCGCCTGTTACGGCGCAAGATCCTGCAACTGCAAGCCTCGTTCAACGCCGTGGACAACTGCCGCAAACCGGTGCTCGCAGCGATCCAGGGCTACTGCCTGGGCGGCGCCATTGATCTGATTGCCGCCTGCGACATGCGTTACGCCGCCGAGGACGCCCAGTTCTCCATCAAGGAAATCGACATTGGCATGGCCGCCGACGTTGGCACCTTGCAACGCTTGCCGCGGATCATCGGGGACGGCATGCTGCGTGAACTCGCTTATACGGGGCGCACCTTCGGTGCCGAAGAAGCGCGCAGCATCGGCCTGGTCAATCGTGTCTACAGCGATGCCGCCAGCCTGCTCGACGGGGTGATGGGCATTGCCCGGGAAATCGCCGCCAAGTCGCCGATTGCCGTGACCGGTACCAAGGAAATGATCAGCTACATGCGCGATCACCGCATCGACGACGGCCTGGAATACGTCGCCACGTGGAACGCCGCCATGCTGCAATCGACCGACCTGCGTGTGGCCATGGCCGCCCATATGAGCAAACAGAAGCCCGAATTTCTGGATTGAATGATCATGATTTCACGCTGGACCACCGCAGTACTCGATACCGACCTTCCTGGCGGCTGGGCCGTGGCCCGTAGCCCGGAAGGCTTTCTGTTCGATGACAACGGCGCGCTGTTTCCCCGCGACTGGCTCAAGCGCCAGGACCTGTCGATTCTTGCCGAGCACGGTATCGGCCACCTGGATGGTGAGCCGGTCTACCTGCTGGAATTGCACAGCTCGCTGGACGTTCCCGGCTGTAACTGGAAAGGCCTGCGGGCCTTCATGCTCGAAGATGACCACACGCTGTACAAAGTGCTGGGCTACGCGGCGCAGATCGGTACCTGGGCCCGGGAACACCGTTTCTGCGGCAGTTGCGGTAAGCGCATGAGTCAGATCCGGCTGGAGCGGGCGATGTATTGCGATGTCTGTGATCTGCGGCATTACCCGCGGATCTCACCGAGCATGATCGTGTTGATTACCCGCGGCGATGAAGTCCTGCTGGCCCGTTCGCCGCGTTTCGTCACCGGCGTCTACAGCACCCTGGCCGGGTTTGCCGAACCGGGCGAGTCGGCTGAGGATTGCCTGATTCGCGAGGTGCGCGAGGAGGTCAGCATCGAGGTGAAGAACATCCAGTACATGGGCAGCCAGTGCTGGCCGTTCCCCCATTCGATGATGCTGGGCTTTCACGCCGAATACGCCAGTGGCGACATCGTGCCCCAGGAGGATGAAATCGAGGACGCCCAGTGGTTCAACGTCCACGACCTGCCGCCGTTGCCGGCCTCGCGTTCCATCGCCCGTTACCTGATCGATCTCTACGTGGCGCGGCGTTTAGGCCACGCTGAACCAGTGCTGCCAGGCTAGGCGCACGGTCAAGCCCAGTACCACGGTGATGAACACCGGTCGAATGAACTTCGCGCCACCGCTGATGGCGGTGCGAGCGCCGAAGAACGCGCCGACCATCACCGACAGGCCCATGCTCAGGCCGATGATCCAATCCACCTGACCCGAGAAGATGAACACCGACAGCGCCGCGATGTTGCTGACGAAGTTCATGCTGCGGGCCACGCCGCTGGCCTTGACCAGGTCGATGGGGTAGAGCAGCAGGCTGCTGACGGTCCAGAACGCACCCGTGCCTGGGCCGGCCACGCCGTCATAGAAACCCAGGCTGAAGCCCTGGGGTGATTGCCACGTTTTCTTGATCGGTGCGTCGCTGTCCAGCGGCGCTTTGGGCGTGCCGCCGAACAGCAGGTACAGGCCGCAAGCGAAGACGATCACCGGCAGCATCTTGTTCAGCCATTCGGCAGGCAGGTAATGGGCGACGATGGCGCCGGTCAAGGCACCCACCAGCGTGCCGACGAGGGCGTGGGTCCATTGCCGGGGGTGGAACAGCTTGCGCTTGTAGAAGGTGAAGCTGGCCGTGGCCGAGCCGAAGGTCGAGCTGAGCTTGTTGGTGCCCAGCACCAGGTGCGGTGGCAGGCCGGCGGTCAACAGCGCAGGCGTGGTCAACAGGCCACCGCCGCCGGCTATGGCATCGATGAAACCGGCAATGAAGGCGACAACGGCAAGGATAGCGAGGGTAGTGAGGTCAACACTGAGTTCGAAAGGCATGGAATGGACTTATTCGGCAGATCGCAGAAGGGCTGCGGGGAAGGCCGGTATGTTACCCATAATGGTGCAGGGCTGCGACAGCCGGTGGGTGCGCAGTCCCGTAAGCCCCCACAGAGTTCGGTCACAGCCCTCAAACCACATCATCGACAATGATATGCCGCTCACCCCGTGAACACCGCTCGATCCGCGCCTGGACCCGGTACACCGTGCGCAGCATCTGCTCGGTGATGACGTCCTCACTCGGACCGCTGCCTTGCAGGGTGCCTTGGGCGATGACCAACACCTGGTCAGCGAAGCGCAACGCCTGGTTCAGGTCATGGATGGCGATGAACAGGATGATTCCATGTTGGCGGGCGAGGGTGCGCATGAAGGTCAGGACCTGGACCTGACGGTGCATGTCCAGGGCACTGGTGGGCTCATCCATCAGCAAGACCTCGGGTTCGCGCACCAGTGTCTGGGCGATGGACACCAGTTGCTGCTGCCCGCCGCTCAATTCACCGAGGTTGCGAAACGACAGCTCGCTGATGCCCAGGGATGCAAGGATGCGGTCCACCACCGCCAGTTCATCGGCTTGTACGGCCCAGCCCGGAGCCTGTTGCTTGCGGGCCAGCAGCACCGATTCGTAGACCGTCAGCCGGGCACTGGTGTTGAGGTTCTGCGGCATGTAGCAGATGCCCTCCGGGCCTTTGCGCGAACCTTCCAACCGCACCTGGCCGGGGCCGTCGATCAGGCCGGCGATGCGTTTGAACAGCGTGGATTTACCGGCCGCGTTGGGGCCAACCACCGCAACCACTTCACCACCGCAGAAAACCGGGGTATTGATTGCCTCGAGGATCGGTCGACTACCATAACGGGCGCCGAGGCCTGTCAGTTCAATCGTCACCATGACTGCTTCTTCCCGCCAAGAATGAGAGAGATGAAAAAAGGCACGCCGATCAGTGACGTGACCACGCCGATGGGGAAGATCGCGCCTGGTATCAGGGTTTTGCTCACCACCGAGCTGGCCGACAGGATCAACGCGCCAGTCAGCAACGAGGCCGGCAGGAAGAAGCGCTGGTCCTCTCCGATCAGCATCCGCGCAATGTGCGGGCCCACCAGGCCGATGAAGCCGATGGTGCCGACAAACGCCACGGGAAATGAGGCCAGCAGGCTGACCATGATCAGGGTCTGCAAACGTAACTTGCGCACATTGATGCCGAAGCTTGCGGCCTTCTCATCCCCCAGGCGCAGCGCGGTCATGGCCCAGGCGCGGCGGGCAAAAATCGGCAAGGTGACAAGGATCACCAGGCAAATCACCCCAAGCTTCGGCCAGGTGGCCTTGGTCAGGCTGCCCATGGTCCAGAACACCACTGCCGCAACGGCTTGCTCGGTGGCGAAGAACTGCACCAGCGCCAGCAGGGCATTGAAGGTGAACACCAGGGCGATACCCAGCAGCACGATGGTTTCGCTGGTCATGCCGCGGCGCAGGCTCAACACATGAATCAGCAACGCCGAGAGCATCGCCATGACAAAGGCGTTGAGTGGCACCATGTATTGAGCGATCACCGGCACCAGCGCCACGCCGAACGCCAGCCCCAGGGCGGCGCCAAAACTGGCCGCCGCCGAGATGCCCAGGGTGAACGGGCTGGCCAATGGGTTGTTGAGGATGGTCTGCATCTGCGCGCCGGCCAAGGACAGCGCGGCGCCCACTGCCACCGCCATCAGTGCCACCGGCAGGCGAATGTCCCACATCACCACCCGTACCTGGGGGGCGGCGGACTCGGGCGCAAACAGCGCGCCCAGCACCTCGGCCAGGCCATAGCTGGCCGGGCCGAGGGCCAGGTCCAGCAGCACGCTGAACAGCAACAGCGCTCCCAGGCCAACTAGAATCAGTCGTTTACGCCAGACCTGCGCGCGATAGATCGTGCCGAGGGCGAGTTGATCGATACCGCCGTTCATGGTTGGGCCTGCGCGGGCTTGAGGCTGACGAAATAGCCTGGTTCATAGGGCACCGGCAGGAATCGGTCGTGGAACTCACGAAACGTGGCATCGGGGTCCAGGTCGGCGAACAGATCCGGGTGGAACCACTTGGCCAGTTGCTGGATGGCGATGAACTGGTAAGGACTGTTGTAGAACTGATGCCAGATGGCGTGAAACGCCCGGGTTTGCTGGGCCTTGATTCCGGCGTAGGCGGGGCGCTGGGTGAACCACTGCAGTTTGCGCCGTGCCTCGACCAGATCGGCACCGGGCCCGACACCAACCCAATGTCCGCCAGGGGCGAAGGCTTGCCAGTTTGCGCTGGTGACCACCACCTGATCCGGGTCGGCGACGATCACCTGTTCGGGGTTCAACTGGCCGAAGGTGTTGGGGATGATGGCGCGGGCGATGTTGTGACCGCCGGCCAGTTCGACGAAACGGCCGAAGTTTTCATTGCCGAAACTCAAGCAGCAGTCGTCGGTGTAGCCGCCGATGCGTTCGATGAAGACCTTGGGCCTGGGCGGTTGGCGGGCCTCGATCACATCGGTGACACGCCGGATCTGTTGCTGGCTAAAGGCAATGAACGCCTCGGCGCGGGCTTCTTCGCCGAACAACTGGCCGAACAGGCGCATGGTCGGTTCGGTGTTCTGCATCGGGTTGTTGCGAAAATCCACGTACACCACCGGGATGCCAAGGGCGTCGAGCTTTTCGATGTAGCGGGCGTCCTCGGTGGCATGCTGGGCTTCGATGTTGAGGATAATGACGTCCGGCTGTTGGCTGATCGCTTGCTCGATGTCGAAGGTGCCGTCTTCGAAACCGCCGAACGTCGGGACTTTGGCAAGGTCCGGATAACGCCGCAGGTAGGCGCCGTAGGTGTCCGGGTCGGACTGGATCAGATCCTTGCGCCAGCCAACGATGCGCCGGATCGGGTTGGCGGTGTCGAGGGCTGCCACCAGATACAGCTGACGACCTTCACCCAGGATCACCCGGCGTACGGGAATGCGCACTTGGACCTGGCGGCCCAGTAAATCGGTGACAGTGGTTCTTGGCGTGCTGTCTGGTGCCGTGTCTGAACAGGCGAACCCGCTCAGCAGCAGGGTCATGGCGCCCAGCAGCACAGCGATGAGCGACGCAAGCTTTCGAGGTCTGGATAACATCGTTTAAACCTTGATGACGGCCCCGGCCGACAGCGATGCACGCGCTGCCGGGCCGGGGGAAACTCAGAAGTCGACCGTGGCCGAGAGCAGCAGGGTGCGCGGTGCCCCTTGGGAGAACGCACCATAGGAGGCCACGCCGGACCAGTACTCGCGGTCGAAGACGTTCTGCACCGTGGCGCGGAACGTAGTCGGCCGGCCATCGAGCACGGTGCTATAACGAGCACCCGCGTCGAAGCGCGTCCAAGGATCGAGTTCGCGGGTGTTGGCCTGGTCGACGTACTGGCTGCCGGTGTAGATCGCGCCGCCGGTGAGGGTCACGCCCTGGACCCATGGCGTGTCCCATTCGGCCCAGAGGTTGGCCTGCACTTCGGGTACGCCGACCGGCTTGTTGCCGCGATTGGCGGCGGTGCCGCTTTTGGTCAGTTCGCCGTCCAGCAACGTGACACCACCCAACAGGCGAGTGCCTTCGCGCAGTTCACCGAACATGTTCAGCTCGATGCCACGGTTGCGTTGTTCGCCTTGGACCGAATACACACTGTTTGCCGTGTTGTTAGTCAATTCGCCGGCGGGTTTCTTGACCTGGAACAGCGCCAGGGTCGAGGTGAAGGTGCCGTAATCGACCTTGACCCCAACTTCCTGCTGGCGGGAGATGTAGGGCTTGAATATTTCACCGGAGTTGCTCGCATTCGCAGGCGCGGTATCGCCCTTGCTCAGGCCTTCGATGTAGTTGTAGTAGAACGATACATGTTCCCAAGGCTTGATCACCGCACCGAACAGCGGTGTGGTTTCGCTTTCGTCATACGCAGTGGTGACCGCTCCAGCAGCGTTATAGTTGTTCGATTCGATGCTTTGCTTGCGTAGGCCCAAGGTCACCTGAACACGTTCGTCGAGGATCGACAGGGTGTCGGCCAGGGCGACACCAGACAGTTCGGTGTCGGAAATCTTCAGCACGTCGGGGGAGGCAATGGAGGGTTTGCCGCGCTCCACCGGGTGGTAGATGTTCGATAATACGGGGGCGCCTGAATTGATCCCCCTGCGCAGTTCATCGCGGTAGCGACTGACCTGCAGCGTGGTGCTGTGACTGACCGGACCAGTCTCGAAACGGGCCCGGGCACCAGCGTCCACGGTGTAGCGCTCCACTTCGAACTTGTAATAGCCGGGCGTCGATCGGGTATCCCCGGCGCTATTGATAATTGTGGGTGTCTGGTCCGACAGCCTTGCTACATCGGACTTGCCGCCCCCAGCATGGCCAAATACCGTCAGGCTGTCGCTCAGGTCATATTCACCACTGAGCAACGCCGATTTATCGCGGGTCTTCGACCAGCCCCATTCCTGGGTCACGTTGCTGCGCCCGTTGGCGGCCGACGGTACCTCGACACCGTTCGCGATCTGAAACGGTCGGGACGGCGCGTCCCACTGTTCTTCCTGGCTGATCAGGTCCAGGCTGGTCCTGAATCGGTCGCCCTGGTAATCCAGGGAGATCGAGCCGATACCCACATCCCGCGACTGCTTGTCGATCGCCGTGTCGCCGCCCTGGAGACTGCCATTGACCCGCACGCCAAAGCGTCGTTCCTCGCCAAAGCGACGGCTGATATCGACGTGGCCACCCGCTTGCGAGTCCATGGCGTAATTGGCGGTCACACGGGTCAAGTCTTCGTCCAGCGAGCGCTTGGGTACGATATTGATGACACCGCCCACGCCACTGTTGGGGGACATGCCGTAGAGCAGGGCGGCCGGGCCCTTGATCACTTCGATACGCTCAGCGTACTCGGTAAATACCCGATAGTTGGGGGCTACGCCGTACACGCCGTCGAACGCCAACTCCCCCAGGTTGCCTTCGCCCACGGGAAAGCCACGAATGAAGAACGAGTCAACGATGCCGCCGGTCTGGCCGGTTGAGCGCACCGAGGAGTCACGCTCCAGCACGTCGGCGGCGGTCACGGCTTGTTGGTCTTTCATCAGCGTCGAGGTGTAGTTGCTCACACTGAACGGTGTGTCCATCAGGTCCTTGTTGCCCAACAGGCCTACACGACCGCCACGGGCGACCTGACCGCCACTGTAGGCGGCCGGCAAATCACCAGGGCGAGCTTCGGTGGCGCTGACGGTGGTTGGCGCCAGGGTCAGTCCGCCGTCGGTGCTGCGTTTTTGCAAGGTATAGCTGCCATCGTCGCGAGCCACCAGGTCCAGGCTGCTGCCGGCCAGCAGCCGGGCAAACGCTTCGCGCGCGGTGAACTGACCGGACAGGCCTGGGCTGTCCAGGCCCTGGGTCAGGGACGGTTCGAACGACAGGGCGACGCCGGCCTGCACGGCGAACGTCGAGAGGGTCGGCCCCAGGGGACCGGGTTGAATGTTGTAGGATTGGCTGGCGATGCTGTCCAGCGGCGCGCCCGGTGCGGCCCAGCTGCCTGGGCTTAAGGTCGAAAGTGCAAGGCCGAGCATTGCACTGCGAATCGCCAGATTCAGCGTGCGATCCGAGCGCAGGGGGCGGGCAACGGGCATGGCTTGATGATCCTGTTCAGAGGGGTTTGTTCTCTAGCCAGCCAGGATCGAAAAAAGTATCACCCTCGCACGATTATTTTTTGGCTCACGCCGGTGCCAACATGATCCAGTAGTCGCCCAGGCGCGAAGTGACGCGGATTGGGTAGGTCCGGGCGAGCATGTTCAGGGTTCGTGGAGTGTCGCTGATGGGGAAGGCACCGGAAATCCGCAGGTCGGCGATGGCCGGGTCGTAACGCAGGACGCCGTTGCGATAGCGGGTCAGTTCACCGATGAAATCGGCCAGGCGCATGTTGTCGGCCATCAGCATGCCTTGGGTCCAGGCCAGCACCGATTTATCGACAGGTTTCAATCCGTCAATGGCGAACGCTGTGAAACCACTGCTCTGACCAGCCTCGACGACTTTCTCACCAATGCCTTTGAGCTGGATACTGACTGCGCCCTCGAGCACGGCGAGGCGGGTGTGCCCGCGCTCTTCGCGAACACTGAAACGCGTGCCGAGCGCTTGCATCCGGCCCTCGTGGGTTTCCACCCTGAATGGCCGGGCGACAGGCGACGGGTCCGGTGCGGTCTGGACCAATATTTCGCCGCGGCGCAACAGCAACAGGCGCTGGCGCTGATCGAAATACACATCAATGGCGGTGTCGGTGTTCAACGTCACGCGAGTACCGTCGGTCAATGTCAGGTCGCGACGCTCGCCCACGGGCGCGCGGTAGTCGGCGGTCCAGTTCTGCCAGTCGTTGAGCTTCCAACTGCCCCAGGCCAGTGGCGCCAGCGCGAGCAAGGTCGCCAGTTTGCCCATGGCGGCACGGCGCTCGGGGTTGCTGGGACGGTCCAGCGCCGGCATGGCCAACGCCGGTGGCAAGCCTTGCAGTTTGCTCAGCAGCAATTCGGCCCGTGCCCAGGCCTGGCGGTGCGCCGGGCTGCTGTTGCGCCAGCGTTCCCATTCCAGGCGCTCGCTGTCGTTGACACTGCCTTCGCTCAGGCGCATCAGCCAGTCGGCTGCTTCATTGAGGATGGCGGGATCGACGGCGTGACTATCGCGAGCAGGCATTCAGTCCACCAACATCAGGCAGTGCAGGAAGGCCTGCTTCATGTAGCGCTTGACCGTAATCAGCGAGACTCCCAACTGATGAGCGATGTCGTTGTATTTCAAGCCGCTGATTTGCGATAACAGAAACGCCCGTTTGACCGGCCCGGGGAGGGTGTCGAGCATAGCGTCGATTTCATGCAGGGTTTCCAGCACCAGCAGGCGGCGTTCCGGCGAGGGCGCTTCGGGTTCGGGCAGCAGCGCCAGTGCCTGCAGATAGGCACGCTCCAAGGCCTTGCGCTGGAACCAGTTGACCAGGATGCCACCGGCCACGCAGCTGAGGTACGCGCGTGGCTCTTCGATGACCGCGACCTTCGAGGCGAGGATACGGATGAAGGTGTCATGCGCCAGGTCTGCGGCATCCAGCGCATTGCCCAGTTTGCGGTAGAGTCGGGCGTACAACCAGCCATGGTGTCCGCTGTAGAGGTCTGCGACGGTGCGCAGATGACAATCGTTGGTCGCTGAACCGGGATCGCTCATGGCTGTTTATATTTTTGATAGTGAGAATTATTCCCAATAGTAGTGGAGGTGCTCGGCGGCACGCAAGATCATCCTGCGGCAATGAGCAATTGTGTTGGGGCAGGGGGGATGAGAACCGCTATTCGCTCGCCCGGTCCAGCACGCCGACCGACCTGTAGCGCAGTAGCACCAAGGGCAACAGCACCACGCCATAGGCAAGGCTGACGTAAAGGTAGGTGTATTGAAGGCCATAGACCTGGCTGAGCAAGGCACCCAGGGAAATGCCGATGATGGACGCCGTTTGCGAAACCCCTTGGGCGAGTCCCAGCACCTGGCCTTGGCGGCTGTTGTCGGTGCTTTTGGAGATGAGCGCGGTCAGTACCGGGGTGGTTGCGCCCAAGAGGACGCCCCAGGCGAAGTAGACAATGGCGAAGACCAACGGCTGACGCGTCAGGCCGGCCATGGCGGTCAGGGTTATGCAAGCGATCACGATGGCGGTGATGGCCTGCAGCGTCTGTGTCGGGTTGCGTTGCTCGAAGTAGCGTGACCAGGACGTTGCGCAAAGGATAAAGCCCAGGGCCAGCAGGCCATAGCAGAGCCCGACCAGGGCATTGCTGACGTCGAAGGTCGAGCTGACATACAGCGAAAACGAAGTCTGCGGGAGCATTCGCGCCAGCAGCAGAAGACCCATGATACCCAGGAGCGATAAAGTCAGCGGGTTATACAGCCCGGGGCGCGAGGGGGCGGAGGGAGCGCTGCTGGCGGTTGTCTTCGTGGCCGGCGCTACGTCGGGCAGCGTCAACGCCGCGATCACGGTACACAATGCGCACAAGCCTGAGGCCACGATGTTGATCCAGAAAAACGTGGCATGGTCCAGGATCAGCCCGCCCGCGACCGCGCCCAGCAGCGAGCCGACATTGGTGGAAATCTGCAGGATGGCAAACAGCCTGGCCCGCCGCGAGGGTGCCTCGATGCTCACGCCATAGGCCTGGGCGGGGGCGATATACCCGGCGAACGCACCCTGCAGGAAGCGCAGGACCAGGATCACCCAGATATCGTTGCATAGCGCCAGGCCAAGCTGAGTCAGGGACAACCCGGCCAGTGCCCGAATCATCATCAATTTATGCCCGTAGCGATCACCGATACGGCCCCAGAAAGCACTGGTCAGGATAATGCCGAGCATAGGGCCGACATACACCGCCGTGCTGGCGAAGCTGAACACCGCATCGTTGCTGGTCAGTTGTCGCAGGTGAACGGGCCAGAACGGCCCGCTCATCTCCATTGCGCCCATGGAAACCAGCTGGATCGCAAACAACAGATAGATCAGCAAGCGAACGCTCGAACCCTGGGGGATACCGGCACGGGGCATGGACAGACTCGCAGAGGCGGAAGGCTGAGTCTTATCCGACAGTTGTGTGGATCTGAGCAAGAAAAAAATGCAGCAGGCGCCTGCGGAAGCCGAACAATCGACGATTTTTTTTTGAAATCAAGGGGTTGTCAGCTTAGGCAAATGAGTCCATAATTGCGCCCATCGAACGCACTGGGACGTAAAAAATCTCAATGTTTTCAAGGAGATAGCGCTGCATAAGTGCTCTGTTTCCTGATCAGGTTTGTACGCGGTTGATGTGGCTGTATTGCATCAAGCGTTTTGAGGCCGAATAGCAAAATGGTTATGCAGTGGATTGCAAATCCACCTACGCCGGTTCGATTCCGACTTCGGCCTCCACTATTGAAAAACCCGTAGCTCAATGAGTTACGGGTTTTTTTTTGACTGCTTCTAAGCGATGTGCGGTGATTTCCTCAATTTCGCTCGCTGCTTTGGGTCGAATATCCTGGAATTGGAGCTGACGAGTAGTAGCTGTGCTCAGCGTAGAGTCAGTCACCCTCGGCCGCAGCCTTAACAACTGCCTTTTCCCTTGCTTCGCGTAACATCGCCTGGCTCATGCGTGGGCGTTGCTGATAATGGCACAGTAAGCGCTCCATAAACCTCGCGGGGTTCAGAGTGGGGAGTGTGCTGAACAGATCTCTGCCTGGGCAGAACACTGAGGTGATGTCGCTTGAAGAGCTTGCGGCATTTAAGGCAGGTTGAATGCCCCGCAGGTGTTTATGCCCTCGGGGCGACGATTTCACGCTAATTTTTTGCCAAGTCGTATCATTGGTTTTTCAATAAGCTCATACGCAATGTTTGCTACTGCAATGGTGGCCAGCGAAATAATAAGGATCCTTGTCGGTGCTCCCAGTTGCCAGTCGAGCCTGGCAAATAACATAGTCACTGCAGAGTTCACGATGGGGTGCAGAAGGTAAACGCCATATGTAATGATGCCCAGCCTCTCTAGGGGGCTGGATAGCGTTTTCGATAGAATTGGCGTTATTTTGAAAAAACCGAACACCATCAGTACCGAGGCTGAGGAAAAAACCAGGCGGTTGAGGCTCGTTACAATAGATGAGTTGTCGCTGCCACTTGGGAAGATCGCAAAGATGCATGCCGATAAAAAGATGCATGCGGCTGGTAGTGCGAGCTGTGGCTTTAGGTGTTTTGCATTGTAGTATATAGCAACGCCCATGACATAAAAAAATAGGTTGTTGAGTGGGTGTATATATGTATTCCACTGGAGCTCAAGTGGTTGGGCCGGGGTAAGAAGATTTAATGCGTAGACCCCCCCGATTGCGATGGAGGCCAAAGCTAGAATGTTCCCTCCGGTCACGCTTCTGCGATAAATTACAAGAATGATCGGTGTCAATGCGTAGTACACCATTTCATTTCCGATTGACCACGCGCCTGTATTCAAGTATGCGGATGGCTCGATAAAGCCAAAGGCTGTTGTTAGATTTAACAGTATTTTATATATCGATATGTCTTCGTTCTTTAGTAGCAGGCTTTTGGCTGTGACTGCGAAAATAGCTAGCCAAAGTAACGGCCATATCCTAAAGATTCGTCTGATATAGAACTGAATGGAGCTTTTTATTGTTAGTTCGTAACGCTCATGGGCGATGGCCATGCTCAGGCCTGAAAGAACAAAGAACATTGATACCGCATAAATGCCTAAGCGACCGATAACGCTCGAGGCAGTGGTTGTTTCTCCATGCCAGAACATTAGATGATAAATCATGATGGATAGTGCTAGTAGTCCTCGCTGCCAATCCAGAGCTTCCACTCTGTAGGAATACGACACTCTGGTTCCATTAGGCGCGATTGGCATGGTCATCAGTTAGGACATCACCGGAGGGATTATGGGGCCGGCATTGTATCGGAATGGATATCTTTTTCTACAAACAGTGACAAATCCTTTTGCTCCGACTGAGACAGGACTCTTCTGTCTGGAGGAAACTTATGACCGTAACCGAGAAGGGGCGCGACAGCCTGGCGCGCCCTCTGTGGGGTGAAACAAAGGGTGAAGGCCTCGCCGGCCAGATCTCCGTGGCCTATCGCGTGCTCGACGGAAAGGACCGTTCGTGGTGGGGCGAGGGCTATGGCGGTTTCTGCCTGAAGCCATACCAGTTCGGCTGCTGGAACAAAGCGACCTGAACGACCCCGACCTGATCGGAGCCAAGGATATCCTGCCGAAGCAGCTAGCCATTCCCGGGCCAGGTCGGCGGCCAGTACCACCGCCGGCGTCAGTGGATATCGACCATGGAACCCTGCTATAGACCGTCAAAAATCTGTAGCCTACGGGACGATTCCGATGCTAAGCTATTGAAAAGCTGAACAAAGTGGATGGATTGAAATCCCACCTACGGCGGTTCGATTCCGACTTCGAATTCCACTTTTAAAAAGCTCTGTAGATCTTTGATCTACAGAGCTTTTTTATTTTCGAGGCAATGAAAAGTTTTGTCTGGAAAAGGCCTTGGGCCTCCTTGCTTCGGCGGGGTGGGATGTATATATTCCTCCCTCTGCTGCACCAGGCTCGAAACTGGCCAATCCGATATTTGCCAGTTCCACCCAGCTTGACCGCGCTACCGCCCGAATGGCGAAACTGGTAGACGCATGGGACTTAAAATCCCCCGCTCGTAAGGGCGTGCCGGTTCGATTCCGGCTTCGGGCACCATCTAAAATCAAGGGTTTGCGAGCGAAAGCTGATGTAAACCCTTGTTCGTTTCTGCCCCGCAAAAATACTCCACTTCATATGCCGCTAGCCTAAGGGCGTCTCCTGGCTCCTTCATTGAGCATCTGCGTTGAAATCCAGCACCCGCGTGGCCCCGTCAGCGTGAACGGGCCGGCCAAAAGCGCTGCCGCCTGTGGCACCTTTCTGGCACGGCTGCCGAGGCCTGACTTACGCAAGGTGAGTTGGGCGTGCGCTTACAATAAGCCTTAGAGGTCTAACGTTTGCAGAGGCCAACCGATGCGCGCTGCACGCAGGAGGCTGGCCTTAACAACCAAGCGATGAAAGGGTGCAATAACGAAGATGTAGGCCCGGCCTAGACGGTTGTGGCAGTGGACCACGGTTGAAAAAACGAGTTGGCGACTGCCTTCTGGCTCTGCCTCTCCAGAACATAGGATCGATATCCGGAAGTCGAGGTGCTTGTCGTCCTCTCCCAACACGATTTCAGTCTGGTTCGTGCTGTAGACCTTGAAAACGCCAATCCGATTAGCAAGTGATGCCAAGTGTTTGGCTGTCTTGAGACCAAAACAGACAACGATAGTGTCTCGGACTTTCAGGAGCCATCCGATCCAGGATGGCTGGTGGGAAAGGATGAATCGAGCTAGCAAGTCTGGATTGCTGGATGTGCCCGCAGGGAGCCGAACTGCAAAAGCGTCCGCCAGGTTCATCGACTTGTAAAGGTGGGTGATGCCGGACCTCGAGGGGACTGGCACGGACATGATGAGCTCAAATTCTCGGGGCATCGGGGATCTCTCCTGAGTTCTAACGACTAATTAGACGACATGCCATGTCGCGTTTCTTGTGGCGATGGCGCGAGCACGGATTAACTGGATGTTGTTGAGGCGCCAACTTCTCCTTGTCGGATGCTGAGCCCGATCAAGGCATCATAGAGCTCTTGCTGCCCAGCGGGCAGAACAGGGCGCAACGTCGCACGGCGCTTGTCGACATCGAACCAGGATTCAACCAGCCATCCCACCAGATAGAGTGCCGAAAGGCATCCGCCAGCGGTTGCAACGTTCCCCTGGGACACAAGAGGCTTGTCCACGGATTCAAGTCCCAGAGCTTGCAAGTTCGATCGTGCATCCGGGTGTGTAGTCGCTTGGCCGCTGAGCAGCCCAAGCCGTTCGAGAATGAAAGCTCCGGCGCATATGGAGCCGATTCGCTGGCGTCTGGAGTCAAGTTCAAACGACGGCAGGAAATCTGGGGCGGCAAGTGCGGCGGGTATCCCTTCCTTGCCGCTGGCGAACAAGACCGCGTCGGCACTATTGGCCTCGCAAAGCGGACCGTGCACCGCAACAGGCAGGCCGTGCGCCGATCGCACGATAGAGCGAGAACCCAATATTCGGACGTGCCAGTCCTCAGTGTTGCGGCCTAGAATGTCCCACATCAGGAATAGGTCGATATCAGTGAATTGGTCGAAAGCAATCAGAGCGATTTTCTTCAAGGCGAGCTCCATGAAAAGTGCTGGCGTGCAGAACGCAACGGCCATCTTTGCTGGTGTTCGCAGCGTATCAATCGATTGCGCACCATACACAGCCTGTATGGCGCTAAATAGGGAGCGACATAACGGGTGAGAAAACTAACTCGTAACCATTGGATCGTGGCTGGTTTTGAGGCTCTCGACCAAATAGGGCATGTTGGCGTTTCGGCCGAGAGTCTATCGCGCCGATTGAATGTGACCCGCGGATCGTTCTATCACCATTTCCGCAATCGCGAAGACTTCGTCCGCACCTTGCTGGCCGCTTGGGAAGAAGACTACACGGAGCGCATGCTCGCTTATGCGGCGCAGGGTCGTAGCGCGGGCGAAATCTTGAAACGCTACTTGAGTATTGCCGCTGAGAAACAACCTGGGCGGGAAGTTTCCATCCGAGCCTGGTCGCTGCACGATCCGTTGGTAGGTGAGTTTCAGCAGCGTGTTGACACAAGGCGACTGGATTTCGCGATACAGACGAGCCGCCGCTTGGTCCGTATGCCAGGCCAAGCAGAAGTGATTGGTCAGATGGCCCATCTGTGCCTGATTGGTGGTCAACAGGCAGGGCTACGGCGTGATGCCGCTCGCTTCAACAGTTTCCTGCATCGAGCCTTTTTCATGTGGAGCACTTCCTCCGGCTAGCGCCGAAGATGAGACCTGAGGTCGAGCACTTTTTTAAAGTGCGTCCACGGTAACAGGGCAACCGGTATCCCAGGCGAAGGCGGGTGTTTTCAGCACGAGTCTCTACAATGGGCGTTGAGATTAGCAAGGTGAGTTGGCCTGGCGGTATGGCCAACAGTGGTGGCTGCGCAATGCAATGCTGCGGCTATCGGATTCCAGAACCTGTCCAGTGTGCTAATCCTTTAACCCCAAGGAAGAGGTATCCAGTGAAGACAGTTGCAGCGATGAGCCTATTGGGCTTGATGAGTAGCAGTGCCGTATGCGCAGGGGAAACGACGTCCCCTGATGGGAAAACGCTGGCCGTGAACTTCGGCGAGCCGACGGTTAAACAGGTGCTCCACTATCGAAAAATGTACGACAAGAAACCCTTTCCCGATGCGGAAATTTATTACTACAGCAACGGGCTGTATAAGATCATTTCCCAGGGAGAAAATCATTACGGTGTCTATGTCTTGCAGGGACAACACAGTGATGAGACGTACACCGTGAAATTTATCTCCCTGCCTTCCGCAGACTGGGGGAACAAAACGGCGTATCACCAGCTGACCTTTATCCGAGGTGATACGGAAAACGTGTTCATCCAAAACGCCATTGTTGATACTGGCGAGGCGATTGCACAGCAGAACGGAACCTATACGCAGGAAAAAAATACGGTCATCAATCCGATCAGCACCGACTGGAAGAAAAAGTGAATCCACCCCTCCAGAAAGGCTTGCCCGGTGCGTTATGGAAGCTGGGTCGAGTTGGGTGCGCATTATTGGGTGGCGGGAAGGGTGTCGAGATCCGAGTGAGTTAAAAACAAAAGGTTGCATGAGATTTCTCATGCAACCTTTTTTGTCTCCATTGTTCATGCCGGCGCCGAGAGTTATGTCTCACAACCGCCGCCGAAACGCCTCGAGAATCTCCCGCGTGACTTTTTTCATCTGCAATTGGGCAATGGCATCCAGCGGATGCCAAAGGCAATCGCTGATTTCATTTTGTGGCCTGGCTGCCCTTGAGTCACTGACCGAGGCTTCGAACACGTGGTGTTCGGTTTCACCGTCGCTGATCCGCATCAAGTACAGCAGGTCTTCGGCGCCCAATCCGGTTTCTTCCGCCAGCTCTCTGAGTGCAGCCCCAGCATGGGTTTCGCCGCGCTCGACGGTACCCCCCGGCAGTGTCCAACGGCTGTTGGCTTTGCGGACCAGCAGGATGTGGCGATCCTCTTCGCAGATGACGGTCGCTCGAATTTTCATAGGCTTGCTCAATCAGTGACTGTCATTAAATTGAAATATAACTGCAATATTTGTTCCAGGCGTCATCAGCTTGTTCAAAAAAGCGATTGTTCCGAGGTCATATCAGTACGACCGCCACGAGAGGGTAAAGATTGAATTCATTCTTGGTTTGAGGCTCGTTCTATCAAGCCAAGCACCGGCCTAGCGCGGAGTACCGGTCATCGCCTGGAATGAATCAGCTTGGAAAAAATGAATCCATTGCTCATTGGGTGGATGGCCAGCCCCTGGCATTGGGGAGAGAAAAGATGACCACCGTTGAAGACTTCAAAATCAAATCCCACGAGCTCCTGGTGGAGCTCGACGCGGCGACATCTGAAATGATGAAGCTCATTTGTGTTCATCAGATGACCGGGACAGCCTGGGAAGAAGCGGTCCAGCGTCAACATGAAGCCTATGAGCAGTGGGTTGCTCATCTGAATGAGCGACTGTAGATGCAACGCGCGCCCCAGGGCGCGAGTTCTTTGAACGACGGCTGGGCGGTTACACCTAATCCATAACGAACGCCCGTCATCTGCGGCTCTTTGCATCGGTACTTATCAAAATCGAGGCGCAAAGAACGCCCTCGGTCCATCGGCTTTCCAGCCGGTAGAGCCCAGGGGGAGCGATGTCTCTGGCTAACGTTAGCGGAACTTGGGTAATGGTCGCTCAATGGGCTTAAGCGAAGTCAGTGCGCTCTGGATCGACGGAGCATCTTTATCAATGTCGTTGAGCCGGTCGCGGATGCGTACCGCGGTAGGATGCCCGCCCTGGTGGTCGACCCAGTCGGCGATTTCCTTGCAGGCCGCCGCGAGTCTAGCCTGGCGCGATTCGAGTAAGGTAAGCAGCGTGGTGATGGACTCTTTTTCGGACATGTCACACCTCCATTCAGACATTCAGAGTTGCATTCAAAGTTGATAAGGCAGCACAAAGCCCGCCAGAGGCGGGTGATGCTGTCGTTTAAGCGTAGTTGAGTTATATCGGTTCTGTCGAAGAATTCGGCGCCCGGCTGGACAACCGGTGCGCCGGAAACTGGGTTATTTAAGTCAGCCGGACTCCTTGATCCAGGACGGCGCGACGCTCGCTCTCCAGCGTACGTCGGTAATGCCGTATTTTTCGGCAAGGGGTTTGGAGACCCGCTTGACCTTTTCCCGTCCGAATTTCGGTATGCGCCCGACCCCCGCGTCGCAACTGGCCCAATGCCAAGCCTCGGAGTTATTCATCACTTCAGCGCGAATGATGAATGACTTCGGCTCGCCATGGAGCACGTAGTCGATGATGTAAAGCGATGGCCCGCCCATAAATCCTCCCTAATTAGTTCTATACGGATGGATGCGGAGGCGGGCGGAAAATTCCATCGGATTATCCAGACGGTCAAAAATCAGACCAGGAGCCAGAGCAGCCAAGTCGGTGCTCACGGTCAGGAACCAAACCCGGTTAACCTTCTCCAAGGTGAGCTTCAACACCGTGGCCAGGGATTAAAGGCAAGGCAGTGCGGCATCACATTAAGGCAAAACATGAAAAACATCGTCAGGGCGCTGGCTATTGCAGTCCTCGCCATCGGTGTGTCGGGATGCATCGGCCCGCCCATCGAATTGACCCCGAAAACCGAGCAAAGCCTGCAGTCACAACCCCCGATCCGTTTCCTGCTGACATTCGATGACGGGCCCAGCGCATCGTCCTTCTGGAACCCGAGCCTGGACGTGCTGGATGCCCTTGAACACAACCCCGTGCAACCGGGGATCAAGGCGGTATTTTTTGTCCAGACCCGTGCGTTACGAGCCGGTAACAGTGATATCGGACGCTCGGTAATGCACCGTGAGCATCGCGAAGGTCACGTACTGGGTTTTCATACGGCGACCTATTGGCACACCAATCACCGCTTTTTGAGTGCTGACGAACTGGAGCAGTCACTCGTCAGGGGGAGCGCCGATATTGCCGCGATCACCGGTGCCGCGCCGACTTTGGTGAGGCCGCCGTTCTGGAGCTACAACAGACGTACCTTTGCGGCCTACCAGCAGCACGGTCTGCATGTATTGCTGACTGACCTGAGCGCCAATGACGGCAAAGTCTGGGGTATCACTGTCAGCCCGCGACGGCGAATCAACCTGACGCGCCAGCTCTCGGAAGTGCGTGAGCGCATCGCTGCGGGGCAGTTGCCTGCGGTTGATGGGGTGATTCCGGTGGTGGTCACCTTTCACGACCTCAATCGTTATACCGCCCGACATGCCCGGGAATACCTGCAGATCCTGATCGACGCTGCGCGAGCTACGGGGGTGAAGACCGACGCCAAGCCTTTCTATGATGACCGTCAGGCGCTGGAGCGCGCGGCGCTGGCGCGCACGGTCAAGGACACCGCCCAGTCGGTGCATCTGCCTGGTTTGTGGGATTGGTTATGGGATTCGGATTCCCACTGACAGGGCCCCACGAGCGTGGCGTCAGGCGACACGGGCCTTTAGCTGTGTGCCAGCTCCAGTGGAATCTCCAAGGTGAACAAGGCTCCCTGTCCCGGCCCGTCGCTATGAACGTGGAGGCGGCCATGCATTTCAACCGCGGCCAGGGCGCAGCTGTGCAAGCCGAAGCCATGGCCGTCCTTACGAGTCGTGAAGCCGTGGTTGAAGATGCGGGCCAGGTTCTCGGGCGCAATGCCCTCGCCTCGATCCTTGACGCTGAGGCACAACGTCGTCTGATCGAGGATCCGGATCCCCAGCGTCATTTCCCGCGGATGATCGCTGACGTGAGACATCGCAAATTTGGCGTTACTGATGAGGTTGATCAGGATCAACAGCAACCTGTGCTTGTCGCCAGCGATCGTAGGGACGTCCTGATAATCTTTGATGACGGTGACGTGATGCCGACTGAGTGCACCCGAGTTCATGCGTAATGCGTCTTCGAACAGGTCACTGATATTGAGCGTTTCGATCAGCCTGGCGGCGCCGGCATAAGATTGTTGAGTGGTGACGATTTCTTTGATGTGGTCGATGCTTTTGGTCAGTTGCGCCAGTTCTTCGATGAGCTGTGCTTGTTCGGTGGCGATGGAGTCGACCAGCTCGTTGAAGTAGCGAGGCAATAATTTGCCTTTTTCATCGAAGGTGATGAACTGGCCGAGGTCTTCGGCATGTTCATTCATCATTTTTACCGCTTTTGCGAGGCCCTGTGTCTTGCTGCTGCGCAATTTCCGCGTCACAAGGTCCGCGGAAATATTCACGCTGTTGAGCACATTCCCGACGTTGTGCAAGACATTCGTGGCGATCTCGGCCATTCCCGCCATCCGCGCAGCCTCTACCAGTTCGCGCTCGGCCTCCATCAGCTCGCGAGTACGCTCTTGCACTCGCTCCTCGAGCCGCTCATTGGACGATTGCAGTTCGTGGTTGATCTGGTTGATGACGGCGTAGCTGCGCACCAACCGCACTGCCAGGTAGATCATGAAAAGCGCCATCAGGCTGGCACACACGGCCAGATAGATATGATATTGACGATCCGTTGCGGCGGTCCTGCGCTGTGTCTCGTTCAGCAGCTCAGTGATGTTGTCCAGTTCCTGGGCGACCGGAATCACGCTGATGCGGTCAAGCAGATCATTGACGATCGGTTGTTCCTGGATAATGGTCTTGATGTGCTGGGTCAGGATGATGAAGGGTGGCTGATGGGCGGCAGGCAACTGGGCAATGTATTGCTCAAACTCATCCAGTTGGCTTTGCACTTCCTTGGCTTTGCTTGACGTCACATAGAGGGTGTATTCCAGGGTGGTCAGTGTCAGCTCAAGAATATTCGACGCCGCGGTCAGGCGCTGCGTAGGGCTTTCGATGTTCATGTCCTTGAGCAACGTTTGAATCTGGTCTTCGACAAGCGGCAGCGCATCCAGGGATGTGCGCAGATTGGCGTTGTGTTGCTGGAATTGCTCGACCAGCAGGGTCTTGTTCTTGACCGCATCCACATAGCCCTGGCGCCTGGACGCCCAAAGCGCCGCCAGGGGCCCTGCGTTATTGAGTCGCTCCAACTGCTCCCATCGGCTATTCGCTTCAAGCGGTGGGGCCAGCGACAGGTTGTTGTTGAGGCCGATCTTTTTCCTCAGGATCTTGACGCTCCAGTTCGCATCCGATTGTTTGAGCTGACGAATGAAGTCGCGGGATTCGAAGTAGGTCGAAGAGTCGTAGGTGTATGACTTGATCAAAAAGAATATCAGTGCGGAAAAGACAATCAGCGCGACAGCCAGTAAGGCCGGCCATTTATATTTTTTGATAAGGGTGCTCACGCCGTTCTCCTGTGCAGAGCAGCTATCGAGGGTATAGGTGAATTTCCGAGTGGGGAGGACTGCTCAAGGCGGTAATCGCGGGGGTGAAGATGTAGTTGTCGTATCGACAGTTGCGTCGCTGTGCTTTTGCCTGGGTACACGTTGAGCTCCCTGCTAACGGTGAACGTCGGGGGTCGTCAGTGAGGTCAGTGTAGCGTTAACGAGACAGGTCGATGTCATTGACCGCAAGGACCGAGACGACGGACGAGCGCGGCCAGGACTGGCCGCGCCGGTAAGGGCTTACTGGTTCTTGATGTCAATGAAGGGCAGGGCGCCGTTCGGCAGCACGGTGGTGGGTAATACACCATTCCAGCGTTCGGCTTTGGTGAGCTCTACCAGGTTCTGGTTACTGGCCAGGGCCTGGGCGCGAGCCTTGATCGCTTCTGCTTCGGCCTTGCCACGCAATTCAGTGGCCAGTGCGTCTGCCTTGGCCTGCGCAACTTGCGAGTCGGCTTCCGCCTGGGCCTGGGTCACGCGAATCTGGGCTTGAACCTGCTCGGTCGCCAGTTGCTGCTCACGGGTTTTAACCTGTACTTCGGCCGCCATGCGCGCTTCGATGGCTTTCTCATAAGCGTCACTGAAGTCGATGTTTTCGACTTGGACGCTGTCGATGATTACCGGCCCGGTGATGGTCGCCTTGATAGCGGTTGAAATATCGTTGACCAGCTGAACACGGTTCTGCACGGCGGCCACGGCGTTGAACTTGCCGAACACGTTTTCGACCTGGGTCGGCACTTGGCGGCTGATCATCCGGTCGCGGATGCCTTCAAGGTCCTTGAACTGGGTGTAGACCTTCGCCACATCGGAAGGCGCGATGTGCCAGGACACCGATACCTTGAGCTGCGCGGACTGTTGGTCCTTGCTGTAGGCCTGGAGGTCTTCATAAGCCGTAACCTGGCTTTGTACGCTGATCAGGCGTACCGACTCGATGAACGGCGTCTTGAAGGACAGCCCTGGCTCCACCACCCCGACCAGCGCACCGTTGCGCAGCAGAACACCGCGTTCGGTTTCGTCGACCGTGTACCAACTGCCAAAGAAGACAAACAACAGGACGATGCCTGTGAGTGCCGCCACTAGAGATCCGATGGTTTTACTGGTCACGTTTCTTTCCTTGAGTGGAGGGGTAGGTTTTGCCATAGCTATGCACCTATGTTGAAACCGAAGCGGGCATTCTTTCTGAACGCCAGACACGAAAAAGCCCTGAATAATCAGGGCTTTAACGTAAGAAAATGGCGGAGGCGATGGGATTCGAACTCATGGACCTGTTACAGTCGACGGTTTTCAAGACCGTTGCCTTAAACCACTCGGCCACACCTCCGTATTGCGTTGCGGGCGCCATAATACCCGAATGAAACACACTGTCAAACTCTCTACGTAGCTTGTTACAGAGCGTCTGTTATGATCCTTGCCACTGAATGTTTCAAAACCGGAGGAGTGTCGCCATGCGCGAACAGGATTACGCAGTGAACAACAGCGTGCAGGCTGAGCAGCTAGAGGTTAGCCGCGTCCTGCGCAACACTTATGGCCTGCTGGCCCTCACGCTCGCTTTCAGCGGTGTGATGGCCTACGTCGCACAACAGATGCGCGTGGGTTACCCGAACATCTTCGTCGTGCTGATCGGTTTCTACGGTCTTTTCTTCCTCACCAACAAGCTCCGTGATTCGGCCTGGGGCCTGGTATCGACCTTCGCCCTGACCGGTTTCATGGGTTTCCTGCTCGGCCCGATTCTCAACCGTTACCTGCAGATGCAGGGTGGTGCCGAAGTGGTCAGCTCGGCGTTCGCCATGACCGCACTGGTGTTCGGTGGTCTGTCGGCCTATGTGCTGATCTCCCGCAAGGACATGAGCTTCCTGGGTGGCTTCATCACCGCCGGTTTCTTCGTGTTGATGGGCGCGGTGCTGGCCAGCTTCTTCTTCCAGATCAGCGGCCTGCAACTGGCGATCAGCGCCGGCTTCGTGCTGTTCTCGTCGGTCTGCATCCTGTACCAGACCAGCGCCATCATCCACGGCGGCGAGCGCAACTACATCATGGCGACCGTCAGCCTGTATGTGTCGATCTACAACCTGTTCGTCAGCCTGCTGCAGCTGTTCGGCCTGATGGGCCGCGACGACTGATTGCATTCGCGATGAACGAAAAGCCCGCTTCGGCGGGCTTTTTTTCGCCTGCGTTTTGGTGCTGTGGCCAATGGCCCGCAAAAAGCCTTAAACGTGATGGCACCTTTGCACAAATGATCTACACCTATGGCTAGGGAATGCATTGCCAGGGGCGGCATGAAGTGGATCGATCAGTGACTGCGCGAAATCTCGCCACAACCCCCCCATACCGTACGCATTTGGCTACCCGGCCTTGTCTGGTCGTGCCCGTTTTCCGGGCACCAAGGAGGTGTATCACATCACTGAACGCGGACCGTGAGCGGGCTAGGCATTTTGCCTCAGCCTGATAACAGAAGGAGGCCCTGCGCATCGGTCAGCAATCCGATGGGACGGCAGGCGTTCTCCCTATAAGGAGATATTGATGAACCACCCCCAAGGAAAGATCGCTGCACTGCTGGCCATGACAGGCGCGTTGTACATGGCTGGCGCCAACGCTGGAACCTTCCCGGATTTCGGTTTTGCTCCGCCCAAGACCGCGTACCCCGGCGGAACTCAACTTTTCCGTCTCAGCCAGGACTATCCCACCGTGGCGCCGGGCTCTTCTTCGATGCCGGCGTTCTTCAAGCAACTGCCCGCCAATTTCAACAACGATTTTGAAACCTGGCGCAGCTATATGAACGAGGTGAAAAAGTACTGCCTAGAGGGCAATACGGAGGTCAACTGGAATGTGCAGAAAAACAAGGTTCGTCAGTGGTATCACATGCCTTGGCAGCATTATGGCCCCAACGGCCGTGAAGCTATGCACGGCCTTACCAAAGAAGCTCCGATCCAACCCAATCAATTGGCGAGTTCGCAAGCCGGGAGTGGCCAGACTTATGCAGTGGGCATTTATAACGACATAGGCGCCTACACTATTGGCCAGGTCTGGAAGGACCCGCAGAATCCTGACCCGAGCTATACATCAAGCCCTAAAAGCTTTCCGAACGGCACGGTGGTGTGCAAGGCGCTGTTTGCCGACATCGACGTCAGTACGGTGCCGTTTCTGGTCAATCCAGTGCTCTGGAGTGCTTACACCACCACGGACTTCTACTCGACAAAACGCCAGGTCACCAAGGTTGCATTGATTCAGATGGACATCGCGGTACGGGATACCCGTGTGAAAGATACCGGTTGGCTGTTTGGCACCTTCCAATACAACGGTGCCGTAACCGGTAAGCCGGGCTGGGACAATCTGGTGCCCGTGGGGATCATGTGGGGGAACGATCCGAAAGAGACCGGCAACAATTTCACCAACCCGACACCCACTGAAACCAAAATCAACCGTGCGCTCAAGCAGACCGCCATCAATGCCAATACCAAAGAGCTGCCACCGACCCATCTGGGTTGGAACGGGCGCCTCAATGGTCCCGTGGACAACCCCCAGGCTTCCTGCCTGAGTTGCCACATGACCGCTGAGTACCAACAACTGGCGATTATGAACCCAACCTTCCAGGCCAGTTCGCCACCCGTTGGTGGTGATATCTGGATGAAGTGGTTCCAGAACATTCCGGCGGGTCAACCCTTTACCCCAGGCACCCAGAGCACCGACTACAGCCTGCAATTGTCCGGCGCCCTGGCCAACTTCTACGACTGGAAATGCAACCACAGCGGAATCTATGCGGACGGCATCAATGCTTGCGCCAAAATACAGACACTTAAGCTGATAAAAGCGAGCAATGCACCTGAGCAAGAGGTGCAAAAAGTCCAACGCAGCCCTGAACTGGAAGACCTGGAGTAGCGTACCCTCCGGCCTCGGATACACACCGAGGCCGGATCCAACTCACGCCATCGGTGGCAAGCGCCGCTTGACTGGCGTCTTCTTGACGATAGCCGTATTGGTCTCGGCCAGGACATTGAGCCTGTCCAGCAGCGTGTCCAGCTGTTCCATCGAGCGCACGTGCAGCCGGGCGATGAAGCAGTCGTCACCGGTCACCTTGTCGCATTCGGTAAATTCAGCGATGGCCTGGATCTGCCGTTCCACTTCCTGCAACTGCCCCGGTAGCGGGCGAATTCGCACAATGGCCTGGAGTTGATAGCCAAAGCACTTCGGGTCCACCTCCACGGTGTAGCCCCTGAGTACGCCGCGCTCTTCGAGCCGGCGAAGTCGTTCGGCGACGCTGGGGGACGACAGGCCACTGAGGTTTGCCAGGGCCTTGAGGGAGCGCCGGGAGTCTTCCATCAGGGCACTGATGAGGATCTGGTCGATGTCGTCAGTCATTTCGGCTCCGTTAGGTGAATGCTCGAAGTTGCCTTGATAAAAAAGGTCGAAAGCCAGTTTAGCCTTTTTCAAGCCATGGAGAAGCCTCCCGCCGGCTCGGCATACTGTGCCTCACTTGCTGAAGGAGCCTGAAGATGGACAAGACCCTACGCCGCGGTTCGCTCGAAATGACGGCCGCCATGCTGATTTCCGGAACCATCGGCTGGTTCGTGCTGGTCTCGGGCCTGCCGGTGCTGGATGTGGTGTTCTGGCGCTGCGTGTTCGGTGCCGCCACCTTGTTACTGATCTGCGCCGGTTTCGGCTTCTTGCGTCCGGGCATCCTGACGCGTACGACATTCCTGCTGGCGGTGCTCAGTGGTGTGGCGATTGTCGGCAACTGGGTGTTGTTGTTTGCCTCTTACTCCCGCGCTTCGATTGCCATCGGTACGGCGGTGTACAACGTTCAACCGTTCATGTTGGTGGGGCTGGCGGCGTTGTTCCTCGGGGAAAAGATCACCGCGCAAAAACTGCTCTGGCTGGCGGTGTCGTTTCTTGGAATGTTGGCAATCGTCAGCGCCCACGGTGAGCAAGGGCAGGGTGGCGACGACTATCTGCTGGGCATCGCGTTGGCGCTGGGCGCAGCATTGCTGTATGCCATCGCGGCGCTGATCATCAAGCGCCTGACCGGCACGCCGCCGCATCTGATCGCGCTGATTCAGGTCAGCACCGGTGTATTGCTGTTGGCGCCCTGGGCAAACTTCTCTGCGCTGCCGCAACACGCCGAAGCGTGGGCCAGCCTGCTGACCCTGGGCATGGTGCACACCGGCGTGATGTACGTGTTGTTGTACAGCGCGATTCAACGATTGCCGACTGCGCTCACCGGCGCGCTGTCGTTCATTTATCCGATTGCGGCGATCTTCGTCGATTGGTTTGCCTTCGGTCATCGCCTCGAGCCGCTGCAATGGCTGGGGGTGGCGGCGATCCTGTTGGCGGCGGCGGGTATGCAACAGGGCTGGGGCATCAAGTTGCGTCGCCCAGCCCTGTCGTAGCCCACCGTTCGGCGTGGTTCAGAAAATGTAGTCGGTGCTCAGGAAGTTCGAGTCCCGGTCGCGGATGATGTCGCTGATCAGCGCCTTGTTGTTGTCCTGGAACTTGGTTGCCACCAGGGTGCGGATCGAAAAAGTACGCAGGGCATCGTGCACGGACAAGGTGCCCTCGGCGGAGTTTTTCCGGCCGTTGAACGGGAAGGTGTCGGGGCCACGCTGGCACTGGGCGTTGATGTTGATGCGCCCGACCTGGTTGGCGAAGGTGTCCACCAGCTTGCCGACTTCGGCCGGATTGGTGCCGAAAATACTCAGCTGTTGGCCGAAGTCGGATTCGAGCACGTAATCGACCACGGTATTGAGGTCGCGGTACGGCACGATGGGGACGACCGGGCCAAATTGTTCTTCGTGGTAGACCCGCATCGCGGTATTCACCGGATAGAGCACGGCCGGGTAGAAGAACGAGCTGCGGGATTCGCCACCGTGGGCATTGGTCACCGCTGCGCCTTTGGCGAGCGCATCGGCCACCAGCGAGTGCAGATAGTCGGCCTTGCCTGCCTCCGGCAACGGCGTCAGCGCCACGCCGTCTTCCCACGGCATGCCGGGTTTCAGGGCCGCGAGCCGGGCATTGAATTTTTCGATGAACGCCGGTGCCACATCTTCATGGACAAACAGGATTTTCAACGCCGTGCAGCGCTGGCCGTTGAATGACAACGAGCCGGTCAGCGCCTCGCTGACGGCGTTGTCGAGGTCGACGTCCCGCAGCACCAGCCCGGGGTTCTTCGCGTCCAGGCCCAGGGCAGCACGCAAACGGTGTGGGCGCGGGTGGAGTTTCTTCAGGTCACTGGCGGCCTTGTTGGTGCCGATGAAGGCGAAGATGTCGATCTTGCCGCTGGCCATCAGCGCGCTGACGGTTTCCCGGCCGCTGCCGTAAATCACATTGATCACGCCTGCCGGGAAGCTGTCGCGGAAGGCCTCCAGCAACGGACGAATCAGCAGGACCCCGAGTTTGGCCGGCTTGAACACCACGGTGTTACCCATGATCAAGGCGGGAATCAACGTGGTGAAGGTTTCGTTCAATGGATAGTTGTAGGGCCCCATGCACAAGGCTACGCCCAGGGGCACGCGGCGGATCTGCCCGAGGGTATCTTGTTCGAGTTCGAAGCGGCTGGAGCGCCGGTCCAGTTCCTTGAGGGCATTGATGGTGTCGACGATGTAGTCGCAGGTACGGTCGAACTCCTTCTGGGAGTCCTTGAGGTTCTTGCCGATTTCCCACATCAGTAACTTGACCACCGCTTCGCGTTGCTCGCGCATGCGTGCCAGGAAGGTTTCCACATGACGGATACGCTCGGCGACGCGCATGGTTGGCCACTGGCCTTGGCCGCGATCATAGGCCCGGACGGCCGCATCCAGGGCGGTGAGGGCTGTTTCGGCATCGAGCAGCGGCGTACTGCCAAGAATCACTTGCTCATCGCCATGGGGGCCGGCCAGGTACACCGGGCTGCGCACCGTGGCCAGCGGCCCTTGCCAGGTTTCCAGGACGCCATCGACCAGGTACTCGCGTTGCTCGATCTGACCCTCGAGGCGGTAGGCATCCGGGATCTCGGCAGCACTGGGAAACAGCTTGGCGAGGAGAGGGGCTGTGGTCATGTCGTTACTCCATCAATGAAATGAGCCATGGGCAAACGGCTTGCAGGCGTAAAGCGCTTTTAGCGTTATACGCCTTAATGGAGGTTTTTTTTAAGTGGCATGGGCGGGTGACGGGAATTTTAACCGAGCAGCCCGACGGGCCGGCAGCACGTTGTGCCGACCCGCCTTGGCAGGGTTTTACCAGCGCATCCGCACACCCATGCTGGTAATGATGCCGTTCAAATCGTTGTCGTCGACATCACTGCTGTAGTCGGCGCTGACATACAGGCTTACCAGCGGCGTGACCCGGGCCACCAGGCCCAGGCCAACTTCGACGGTGGAAGATTTGCGGCTGCTGCTGATCTTGTCGACCTTGTCCAGGGTCAAGGTGTCGTTGTTCTGGACGGTATGCCACAGGTTGGTTCGCACGTAGGGCTCCACGCCCAGGCCGTTGACCTGGTAATTACCTTTGAGGCGTGCGCCAACGCGACCGCTCCAGGTGTTCAGTTCATTACGGGTGCCGCTCTCGGCATTCGGTGTTTCGAGGGTGACGCGCTGGTTGATCAATTGCGCCTGGGGTTCGACCACCCAGTGGGTGCTGATGCCGATCGGAAAGCCACCTTCGACCGACAGCGTCACAGCGTTGCCTTCGGCAGCCTGGCGCTGGCCTTGTTCGGTTCGGCCGTAGCCGTTGACCCGCCCACCGCTGGCGCTCAGGTCCACGTGCCAGCCGGTGGGTCCGGTCAGGCTCCAGTAGGCACCCAGGTTAGGGCCCTGCAGGTTCAACGCGTCTTTTCCCGGTTCGGCCATGGCTGGCGTCATCAGCACGCCACCGGCGTTGGAGATGATTTGGTTTTGTCCACTGATCAGACCCATACGCTGGGTGTGCCCGCTGTCGTTGCGCAGTGTGAATAGGGCGGGGCTTTTGTTCGATGCCACGTCAGTGCCGCTGACCGCGGCATTCTGGCTGTCCTGCGATGTTCGACCGTACCAGGGTTGCGACGTCTCTTCGACAGGCCAGGCCTGAACCTCCATGGACGAAAGAAGCAGCAACGACGTCGAGACGGTGTAAAAAGTGGTGGTGATCTCTTGTGGGCGGAGGGAGGTTTTCATGGGGGCCTGCCTTGCAATCGCATGCGTTTCTCGCTTTTGGCGTCTCTCCTACCCCGAATGAGGGGCGACCGAATGGATTGAGGCAAGCCTCTGGCGGCCCGTTGTAGCGGGTTCCAGAGGCCTGCCCCTGACTGTATTTCCGGGGGTAGTACGTTGTAGTCAAGAGGATCGATGCCGTTGCGTCAAGAAAATGGACGATGAATGGCAATGTTTAATCAGGATGTATAACTTGATGTTTTATATCGTATTTTATTTTTTAATGGTTGCAGGTTTACCATCTGATCCTTATGCCGAGTTTGCCGGCCAGACTGCGCTGCTGATTGCTGTCGAGGTTGTTGCTGTAGTCCGCCCCGGCGTAGACGTTGACCGTGGGGGCCAGGCTCACGATGACACCAATACCCAGTTCGCCAGTGGAGGCGCGCTGTTGAGTTTCGATCCTTTGGACATTGTCGAACGTCACCGCATCGGTGCCGGAAAAAGTGTGCCAGAGGTTGGCACGCAGATACGGTTCCACGGGTATGCCGCTGACCTGATAGCGGCCCTTGAGGCGAGCGCCGAGGCGGCCAGTCCTGGCACTGTCGGAATCGAACTCGACCCTGGAGATCCCGTCATCCTGGGTGTCCAGGGACACTTTCTGATGGATGATTTGGACCTGGGGTTCGAGGACCCAGTTGGCGGCCATGGCGAAGGGATAACCAGCCTCCGCCGATAAGGTCAAGGCGTGCCCGCGATTGTCGATTTTTACCCCGCGTTCGGAACGGTTGTCGCCATTCAGCCGTGTGCCCATCATCACTGTGTCGACGTAGCCACCGGAGGGATCGATGAGGGTCCAGTACAGCCCGAAACTGTCGCCGTCGAGTTCTATCTTGCCGGCGTGCCGACCTTGGAAGCCCAGGTTGAAACCTTTGACATCGCCATTGAGTTCGGTATGGCCGACGAAGAAGCCGAGGCGTTGGGTCTGGCCGCCGGACAGCGCCGAGCTGTACAGATCGTTGCCTACTTGAAAGCCCTTGATGGAGCCGTCCAGGCGCGGGGTTACGGTGCCGGCCCAGGTCTGATCCAGATCCTTGCCATAGACCCGGCCCCAACCCGCGGCGAATGCCCCGGTCTCCGTGAGCAAGCGCTGGTCACCCTGGCGGTCATGGAACGTGCCCAGGGCCATCAGCGTCAGTTGCGCCGCAGCAGGAGGCAACACCGACCAGGTCGGCACTTCCGGGCGATACAACGGAATCGGCGCGGCACCGGGCACCGCGACAGGTAGAGCAGGCAATGTCGGACTGGGCGCCGCTATCGGGCCTGCTACCACGGTGGAGCGCAGGTACCAGTTGTTTTCATTGCCGGTCACACCCCCCTTGAACAAGCGGTAGTCGAATGCGCCGGCCGAGACCGCTTGGGCCAGTGAAAAAGCACCGCTGTCGCTGACAGCCCCGCCTTGTGCCTGGACCAGTTCGATGCCGTCCTGGGTGGTCAAGGCGCCCGCGCCGTTCAGGTTGGTGACCGTGATGGCGGTACTGCCGGTGAGCGTTGCGCCATTGACCACCAGTTTATCGCTGGGGGAGTCGTCGGCGCCGAGTACCGTTTGCAGGCGCAACTGGCCATTGTTGCCGACGTAATTGCCCTGGACGGTGAGGGTATCGTCGGTGCGGCTGTTGTCGGCGGTAAGGTCAACCGTGCCGGCGTTGTTGAGCGTCGCCAGTTGACCGGCAGTAAAAGGGGCAATGACGCCTTGGGTCGCCGTCAGCGTGCTACCGCTTTCGATGTTGAGTGTCCCGGTGGCGGTGGCACTGTCGCCCAATGTCAGCGTGTCATTGAGGTCCAGGCGCGAGCCTTGGGTGAGGTTGACCGTTTCCCAGTTGATGTAGCGGGAGCCGGTGCCGGAGGTCGTGCCTTCGAAGCTCAAAACGTCCTGGCCCAACCCGCCATCCAGGCTGGGTGTGGTGGCGAGCACGGTTTCATCGAGGCTGCTCAGCAGCGCCGTGTCGTTGCCTTCACCCATCAAAATGGCCGAGCGAATCAGGCCGCCGCTCCACTGCAGTTGGTCATCGCCGAAACTGCTACGGACCTCGCCGACGATTTCGCCACCGCTCACGGTAATACTGTCGTTGCCGCCGCTGACACTCACGTTACCGCCGATGCGTCCTGCGGACAGGGTAATGGTGTCCTGGCCAAAACCGGTCACCAAATTGCCGAGAATCTGCCCGCCGGACATATCGAAAATGTTGTCGTCGAGTTTCATGTCGACCCTACCAATGGTGCCACCGGTCATTTTGGCTTCATCGCCGTCTTCGAACGCTCCGATAATGGTGCCGCCAGTCATGAAAAATGTATCGAGGCCGTCGCCTTGGGCCAGTGACTCGATGGTGCCGCCATTCATGACGAAATCGTCAATGCCGGAGCCTTGTTGTACGTCGCCCTGAATCACACCGTTGGCGTTAATCTCGATCCTGTCGACTCCGGCGCCAAAAGTGACGTCACCCTGAATGACGCCGCCACCATTGGCCGGCATCGTCAGGCGGTTATTGCCTGAAAGATCCGTCAGCCCGGGGCTGGTGCCACTGTCGCAGACATAGGTGTCATTGCCAGCGGTTGGCGTCAACGTGCAAGCCGCCAGGGCAGACGGGACAGGTAGGAGGAAGGGGGCCGATACCCATAGGGCGTTGAACAGCCGATTGAATCCATGCTCGCGCAAGTTCATGTGCTATCCCTCTGCTTCGGCATCCGTGGTATGCCGGATTCAGCATCGGTTGCACTACAGAAGGCACACAGGGCCTGGCAACGCTCGCTGTATGGAATGGCACGCTAACAACGAATAAGGGGCGTCGCTACTGTCAGAACTTACAGGTAGGGCGCAGCTTTTAAGGGGGGGGATAGATGCACTTCCACCGAAAGTGGCAGGTGATCGCTCAGGTGGGTCCAGGGTTTGCTGCCGAGGATTTGTGGGGCACGGCTGGTGGCGTTACGCAGGTAAATGCGGTCCAGGCGCAGCAGGGGGAAGCGGGCCGGATAGGTCCGGGCAGGGCGGCCGTGATGGTGCTCGAAGGCTTCGTGCAGGTATTGACGGCGGGCCAGGGCGGTATTGCCGCGCAACTGCCAGTCGTTGAAATCGCCGGCGATGATCACCGGGGCGTCGTCGGGCAGCGAGTCGAGCAATTGGCAGAGCAGTTTGAGCTGCAATTGGCGATGACTTTCCAAAAGGCTCAGGTGCACGCAGATCCCATGGACCTCGGCGTGGCCGGGGACGTCCAGCACGCAATGCAGCAACCCCCGTCGTTCCGGGCCGGTGATCGAGACGTCGAGGTTGCGGAATTGGCGGATCGGGTATTTGGACAGTAAGGCATTGCCGTGATGGCCGTCGGGGTACACCGCGTTGCGACCGTAGGCGAAGTCGCTCCACATACTGTCGGCGAGAAATTCGTATTGCGACGTCTGCGGCCAGTTGTCGTAGCGCGATGCGTGGCGGTCGTGTACACCCAGCACTTCTTGCAGGAACACCAGGTCGGCGCCGGTACTGCGCACCGCTTCACGCAATTCGGGCAGGATGAAACGACGGTTGAGGGCGGTGAAACCCTTGTGGGTGTTGACCGTCAGAACCCGCAGCCGGTGGACCGCCGCAGGCGAGCCCAATGGCACTGATTCGACGGCCCGCCAGTCGGGATCGTGAGTCACATTTACTCCTGAATCAGACGTACCTGTTCATGCGACTGACGGGAGGCTTGGGCAGTTCCGGTTTTTTCGTGTATCCAGTCAACTTCGTTGCAAGCTGACCCACCGCTATCGCGAGCAAGCCCGCTCCCACAGGGGATTTTGGGGTGTACACAAACTCTCCGGGCACCCCGGAAAATGTGCTGGACGCAGACTCCTGGGCGTTGACCGTCAGTATCGAATCATCACCGATTTCAGTTCGGTGTAGTCGTCGATAAACGCGCTGCCAAACTCCCGGCCTATCCCTGAAGATTTGCTGCCACCAAAGGGCACCGCCGGATCGAGCAGGGTGTGCATGTTCACCCATACAGTGCCGGCTTCGATGGCGGGAACCATGCGCAGGGCCTTGCCCAGGTCGTTGGTCCACAGGCTGGCGCTCAGGCCATAAGGCGTGTCGTTCATCAGCTCCAGCAGTTCCTCTTCGCTGTCGTAGGGGAAGAACGTGGCAATCGGGCCGAAGGTCTCTTCGTTGAGCAGGCTGTCGTCGCGACGGTTGGCGAGGATGATGGTCGGCTCGACGTAGCAACCAGGGCCGTCGATCAGTTTGCCGCCGTGGACGATGGTGTTGTTTTGCGCCCGGGCCTTGTCGAAGAACGCCGCGAGTTTCTGTTGATGCTGACGGTTGGTAACCGGGCCGAACTCGGTGCGCTCGTCCAGGGGCGAGCCGATGTTGAGCTTGCTCAGGCGCTGGGCCAGTTTGTCCACGATCGGTTCAAGTTGCGAGCGATGGACAAAGAAGCGCTCGGCCGCCGCACAGATTTGCCCCGAGTGCAGGAAGCCCGCTTCGATGATGCCGTTGACTGCCACGTCGGGATCCACATCCCGCAGGAACCCCGCCGCATTCTTGCCGCCAAGTTCCAGGGTCGCTCGGGTCAACCCGGCGCCCATGGCGCCTTGGCCGACGGCGATGCCGGTCGCCACGGAACCGGTGAACGAGACCTTGTTGGTGCCCGGATGCTCGATCAAGCCCTGGCCCACCTGGCCGCCACCGGTCACTACATTGAGGACGCCCGCCGGCAGGCCGGCCTCCATGGCCAGTTCGGCGATGCGCAGGATGGTCAGTGGGGTGAACTCACTGGGTTTGATGATGATGCTGCAGCCGGTCACCAACGCCGAGGCGAGTTTCCAGATGGCGATCATGGTGGAAAAATTCCACGGCACGATGCCGACCACTATCCCGACCGGTTCACGCAGGGTGAACGCGGTGTAGCGTTCCCCGGCGAAGGAGGGCAGAGACGGGGTGATCGTCTGGCCGCCGATCTTGGTGGCCCAACCGGCGTAGTAACGCAGGAAGTGGGCGGCCTGGTCGACTTCGAAGGCGCGGGAAATATGAATGATTTTCCCCGACTGGCAGGTTTCGATCTGCGCCAGCTCTTCACGATGCTGTTCCAACAGATCCGCCAGCTTGAGCAGCACCTGGCCGCGAACTGCTGGCGCTGCCTGGGACCACTGCTTGAAGCCGCGCCGGGAAGACGCCACCGCCGCGTCGATATCGCCCGGCGATGCAGTGCCGACCTGGGCAATGACCTGGCCGGTGGCGGGATTGATGACGTCCAGCGTCTGGCCACTTTGGCTTTCGAGGGCGTGGCCATCGATGAACAGTGCGTGGTGTCGACCGAGAAAGGCTTTGACCTGAGGCAGCAGGGCAATATCGCTCATGAGGGGTTCCTGATCGCGAACAAGGGAAAGCCCGAGGTTAATCCCCGGGGCGCAGGGGCGCTTGACTGTGCCTGCCCCACGGTATGTCTGTGGCTGCCAATTGCCTGGGGCTGGCAGGCTGGTGCAAAGGCCGGTGCAGCCAAGTACAAGCCTGCACGTCCGGTTTGCGTTCAGATCAGTGTTTCGACTTGATGGGCAAAGGGGCGGGCGATGTTTCTCCAGACCAACAAACAGAAACTGGCATTGATCGAACAAATGCAGCGAACCCTGGCCGGCGCAACGGACGATGCGCCGATGCTGGAGACGTATCCGCAACTGCGCGGTTGTCTGGAGCAGCATGCCCGGCAGATGGCCAACGCTACCGAGCAGCTTCGCCAGGCCGAAGAACGGCTGACTGAGCAAACCTGTCGGGGGCAGCAAAGTGAGCACGCGCTGGAAGCCGTTCGCCAACAACTGGAACAGGCCCGGGAGCGCGAACAGCTGCTGCAAGCCCGCCTGGATGAGCACAGCCAGCAGCTACAGCAACAGCGCCAGGAAGCGCAGATCTGGGAGCTGTTGCAATCGACCCTGACCGAAGGCTGCTGGGACATCACGGTGGTCAACGGTGATCTTCAGCACCCGGCCAGCGGCATGCGATTTTCCAGCCAGTTTCGCGCGTTGCTGGGCTACGGGGCAAACGAATTGCCTGACGGCTGGGATGCACAAGTCGGCATTACCCACCCGGATGACCTGCCGAAGATCATGGCGATTTTCGATCGGGAAATCCTCGGTTCCCAAGGCAGCGGCGAATACGTGTTCGAATACCGGATGCGCCACAAGACGCGGGATTACATCTGGTGCCGCGAACGTGGTCGTGCGGTCCGGGACGCCCAGGGCTGCCTGGTTCGCGTCATCGGCGCGGTACGCGACATCAGCGATGAACGCTCGGCCCAGTCCACCCATCAGCGCATGCTGGAGCAGAACCAGGTGACCTACGCCCAGATTGCCACGGTGGTGGGGGTGATCAAGGGCATTGCCGACCAGACCAATCTGCTCGCACTGAACGCGGCGATTGAGGCCGCCAGGGCTGGTGAGGTCGGGCGCGGTTTCTCCGTGGTCGCCGACGAGGTGCGCAAGTTGGCTGAAAGCACCCGCCAGGCAACGCATCAGATCCAGACCATGTTGCATCAGCACAAACAATAAACCGGGCGGGAGCCGCCGCTGGGGCAGCTCCCGACACCGTTAGAATGGAACCGCCACCACCAATTGGCTGTAGACGTTGGTGCCATTGCCGCCCACCTGATTGCCGCCGCTGTCCGCATCCTTCTCAGGCTTGTACAAGCCCACCAACGGCGTGACGATCAGGTGCTCGTTCACCGCCCATTCCACATACAGGTCCATTTCGCGCCCATCGAGGTTCAACGCCTCGCGGGTGTGCAGGGTTTTGTAGTCGAAGAACAATGCGCCGATGGTCACCGTTTCCGCTGGTTTGAGCTTGAGCCCGACGTGCTGGATCGCGGTGTTGCTGTTGAATGGCCCGGAGTAGTTGCCGGCCACTTCGCCCTGGAACCAGGTGCCATAGCCACGGTTCTGGCCGTTGAACATCGAGTCCCAGTTTTTCGAATAACGGCTGTAGCGATAGGTCAGGTCGGGCGTCCAGGGCAGGTCGGCGAAGGTGTAGCCGGCTTCGGTGTACCAGGCTTTCTCCGGGCCGGCGTCCTTGTCTTGCCAGGCGTATTCGAAGGCGAAGTGGGCGTTTTCGATGCCGGCGTTCCCGGCGCCACGCAGGCTGTAGATGTTCATGCCTTCGCGTTGCTTCTGGAAGTCGCTGGCGTAGTGGTCGTCGACATCGATGCCATGGATATAGGTCAGCCCCAGGGTGCCAGGCGCGGCGCTGTACTCCAGGGTGCCGGCGGCCATTTCAGTGTTGGCCTGGGCGCGATTGTCGGACTTGATCCACATCAGGCTGCCATGCACGCCTTCCTTGCCACCCAGGCGCAGCACGGCGGTTTTGTCGAAGGCATGACGGGCCGCCAGGTAATAGGCGCCGCCGCGGTTGAGTTCGCCATCGGCCACACCTTTGCCCAGGTTCAGGCCGTCGTCGTTGACGATGAAACCATCGCCGAGGGTGATTACCTGGCGACCATAGGACACGTCGACGCCGTCCTTGCCCAGCACCGGGAACAGATCCCCCGAACGCCAGCCGGCAAAGGCTTCATCGAATTTTGTGGTGCGCTCGGAACCATCGCTCAGGCCAGCCGCATCGCCGTCGCCCCAGGTGCCAGAGCTGACCAGGTTGGCCGTCCCGTAGACACTGCCCAGGCCATTGAGCGTCTGATCGATACTCAAGCCATACTTGATAAAGCCCTCGCGCCAGCTCGAACCGCCGGTGCTGCCGTCGTAGTTCTTGCGGCTGTTGAACATCCCGTAGACCGCCAGGAAGTTGCCGGTAACGGTGGTGTCTTCGTCGGCGTACAGCTCATAAGCGTGGGCCGATGAATCGGCGACCAGCAGGGCGATGCCCAGGCCGATTGCCTTGGATAACAAAGGTGCTTTGCGTGTTTGCTCCATGGTGGTTTCCCCGGTGTGATAGGTCAGCAGAGCGCGCATTAAGGGGAGTAGGGCACGGGGAAGTCTTTCACCTGCCTGCCAGGCAATTGATTCAGCCCGCCAAGGGGCGAGTGCTGGCAGGCAGCAACAAAACCGACGGCAGACATGGGCAAGACGCCCGAGGCGGCGCGGCGCAGAGTAATGCTGCACGCACCGCCGTTTCGATCAGGGACTGGCTGGGGAGGGTTGAACGCCAGCTCCTGGACGGCTGAGGCATCCATACTAAAAATCCGCTTTCGAGGATCTGCACCATGTCGATCAATGACAGGCTCACCGAGCACTTGAACCGGGGTACGGTGGGCTTCCCCACCGCGTTGGCCAGCACCATTGGCCTGATCATGGCAAGCCCGGTGATCCTCACCGCGACCATGGGTTTCGGCATCGGCGGCAGTGCCTTTGCCATGGCGATGCTGATCGCCCTGGTGATGATGATGGCCCAGGCCACCACCTTCGCCGAGGCCGCGTCGATCCTGCCCACTACCGGTTCGGTCTATGACTACATCAACTGTGGCATGGGACGCTTCTTTGCGATCACTGGCACGCTGTCGGCTTATTTGATTGTCCATGTGTTCGCCGGCACCGCCGAGACCATCCTGGCCGGGGTCATGGCCCTGGTGAATTTCGAGCACCTCAACACCCTGGCCGAATCGGCGGGTGGTTCATGGTTGCTGGGCGTGGGGTTTGTCGTGGTGTTTGGCGTACTCAATGGGTTCGGCGTGAGCGCCTTTGGCCGGGCTGAAATCATCCTCACGTTTGGCATGTGGACGACCCTGATGGTGTTCGGTGTGTTGGGTCTGATCGCCGCACCGGCGGTGGAGCTGGAGGGCTGGTTCGGCGCTTCCGTAGTGGGCACCGACCTGGTCACGGTGCTGTCATTGGTGGGCATGGCGATGTTCATGTTTGTCGGCTGCGAATTCGTCACGCCACTGGCGCCGGACCTGCGCCGTTCGGCCAGAACCATGCCCCGGGCCATGATGCTGGGGTTATTCAGCGTCGCCACCTGCATGTTCATTTACGGCGCGGCGATGAAGCGCCAGGTGGAAAACGTGCTGTTGGATGCCACCAGCGGCGTGCATTTGCTGGATACGCCCATGGCGATTCCGCGTTTTGCCGAGCAGGTCATGGGCGACATAGGCCCGATGTGGCTGGGGATCGGCTTCCTGTTTGCCGGGGCGGCGACTATCAATACCCTGATGGCCGGGGTGCCACGGATTCTCTACGGCATGGCGGTAGATGGTGCGTTGCCGAAAGTCTTCACCTATCTGCACCCGCGCTTCAAGACGCCGCTATTGTGCATCCTGGTGGCGATGCTGATTCCTTGCTTGCACGCACTGTGGCTTGGCGGCAACACCGACAACATCATGCACCTGGTGCTGGCCGCCGTGTGTGCCTGGAGTTTCGCCTACCTGCTGGTGACCGTGTCAGTGGTCAGTTTGCGCATTCGCCGCCCGGACCTGCCGCGTGCCTATCGCTCGCCGTTTTTCCCGTTGCCGCAAATCCTGTCCAGTGTCGGCATCGTCATTGGCATGTGGTTCATTACCCCGCCTGGCATGAACCCGGCGGACATTTACATTCCGTTCGCAGTGATGCTCGGTGGCACCGCGGTGTACGCTTTGTTCTGGACCCTGGTGGTGCAGAAGGTCAATCCATTCAAGCCAGCGTCGGTGGAAGACGTGCTGGCCAAGGAGTTTTCCCATGAGCCAGGGCAATCTGCCGGTGAGTTTGATGACCGTGCTGCAAAAACTGTCTGAGCTGTTCAGTGCCCAGCGTGCCCCGGCCGGCTACCGACCGGGGGTGACCCTGGCGCTGTTGCGGCGCAACCTCGGACTGGCACGATTCGAGATGTCGGGGCCGGCGACGGCGACTGTCGCCACCGACGATGACCGCCTGCAGTTGGAGATTGTCGAGCGCACCGAGTCGCAGCTGTTGATGCATCTGGTGATGACTGAGTTCGTACTGCGCGTGCCTGCGTCGAGAGAGGGCGCGGCACGCTTGGAGTTGCACCACAGCGGGGCGGTTCGACGCCGTGGCATAAGCTATCGGCAGCGCGGCGGCGACGGGGAGCTGTCGGACCGATTGAAGGCGGCGATAGAAAGCGATTCAGCGCTGTATCAAGCCCTCATGCCCCTGGACTTCAAACGCCTGCGCATTGACCTGCAAGGGCGCCAATGGTGCGTACGGTTGGAGCACATGGGCGGCAGTGAAGTGGTGAACCGCATGCCGGCCTTTCGTCGTTACATTCCTCTGGGCCGCGAGCAGCGTACTGCCTTGCTGGCGGCCTTGAGCGGTTTGCAGCGGGTATTGGGAACCCTCTGATTTTTGGCGTTGTCCTGGCATCAATCCTGCTACTGCTCTGGCGATCAGGTACTTGTTGCGCGCATATAGATAACATGTTAACTATTGCCGGACAAAAACAATAAGCCACTGCGGAGAACGCCATGAGCATGCAACAGGCTGGGCAAGACGGGCTGGAGACGTGGAACCGGGATCTGCGCGCGACTTGCGGTCATTTCGATACGGAACTGGCTTTTAATCGCGCGCTGTTTATCGGCCAGGTGTCCAATTTCTCCCGGGGCGGCCTTGCCCTCGCCAACCTGCGCACCAACGCCGGCGCCATCAAGCGCCACTCACCCAATCCAGATCATGACGACGACCAGGATTGCTTTCTGGTCAGCCAGCGCAGCGGCTTTTCCCGGATTACCCAGAACGGCCTGAGCATTCAACTGGCGCCCGGCGAACTGTTATTGATGGATTCGGTGGGCGCTCTTGAAATCAGTCCGTTCGGCCTGATTGAACACGTCGTGCTGTCCCTGTCTCGCCAGGACGTGTCCCGGCAACTGGGCGGAGAAGCCAAGACCTTTGGCAAGATTTCCTCAAGCAAGGCCTGCGGGCGGATGCTGCATGTGTTGATGGATCAGCTATGCAAGGACACCCCGGACGGCGAGGGGGTGGCAGGAGAGGGGGAGGCGTTGCAAAGTGCGTTCGTTTCGCTGTTGGGTTCGGCTCTGGATCAGGACACCGACGCCCGTGACGAGGGGGCCGCGTTGCAAGGTAGCCAACTGCGCAGCTATGTGCAGAAAGTCATTGATGAATCCCTGACTCAACCCGGCCTGAGCCCGGTGGGCCTGGCCAATCGCCTGAACATTTCGGTGCGGCATTTGTACCGTTTGTTCGAAGAGCAGGATGACAGCGTCTGCCGCTACATCCAGCGCGCTCGACTCAAACGCAGCGCCGACGACCTGAGCAACCCGTTCTTGCGGGACGAATCCATTACTTCGATCGCCTACAAGTGGGGCTTCACCGATTCGGCCCACTTCAGCCGTTCGTTCAAAAAGCAGTTCGAGCGCTCGCCCAAGGATTTCCGCTCCAGCCATCTGCAGCAGGCATAGGGCGCTGCTTGAGGCTGGGTGGCCTCGAATCCATGGTGTGCTGAAGCAAAAAAAGCCCCGCCTCCAAATGGGAGGCGGGGCAAAAATTTGGTTGGTTGCGGCCAACCAAAGGAGCTCGGTGGAGAAAGGGGATTAGTTGCTGGCGACGGTTTCCGGTTTCCAGCCGCCGCCCAGAGCTTTGTAGATTGCGACGATGCCGCGATACAGCTCCACTTCGGCCTGGGCCTGGGTGTCTTCGGCGGCCAGGCGTTCCCGTTGGGCATCGAGCAACACGAGGAAATCCACGGTGCCTTCGCGGTAGCGAATCTCGGCCAGGTCAGCGGCGGCGCGGCTCGATTCACTCTGACGGATCAGCGAGATCAGGCGTTGTTGGCGCTTGCCGTAATCACTGAAGGCATTTTCCGATTCTTCCAAGGCCAACAGCACTTGCTGTTCGTAGCTCGCCAGGGCGCCATCGGCCTCGGCGTCAGCCCCGCGCAGGCGAGCCCGCACGCTGCCCAGGTCAAAAGCCGCCCAGGTAATGCTCGGGCCCAGTGCCCAGGCGTTGGCCGCCGAGGAACCGATCTGCGAACCGCGCCCGGCGGTAAAGCCCAGGAAACCGCTGAGGCTGACCCGTGGGAACAGGTCGGCCTTGGCCACGCCGATGCGTGCCGTGGCGGCGGCCAGTTGGCGTTCGGCGCTGAGGATATCCGGGCGGCGTTGCAGCAGTTCGCCCGGGTCGCCGATGGGCAGGGCCTTGGCGATGGCTGGCAACTGTTGCGGGCTCAGGTCCACACTCAGTTTGTCCGGGCGCTCGCCCAGCAACGTGGCGATGCGATTGCGTTGACGCACCTGTTCGGCCTGCAGTTGCGGCACGCTGGCTTCTACCGAGGCCAGGCGCGCATCGGCGCGGACCACGTCGAGTTGATCACCGACGCCGGCGTCACGCAGGCTTTCGGTGATCTTGCGCGAGTCCTGTTGGTTCTTGAGGTTCGCCAGGGCGATTTTTTCCCGCAGTTGGGCGCCGCGCAATTGACCATAGGCGTCCACCAGTTCGGCGATCATCGTCACCTGCAGCTGATAGAGGTCGGCTTCGATCGCCTGCTGGTCTGCGTCGGTGGCTTCCAGGTTGCGCCGTATGCGCCCGAACAGATCCAGCTCCCAGGCCATGTCCAGGCCCAGGTCGTAACGCTCGGAATTGACCCGGTCGTCAGTTTGCCCCATTGGATTCTGGCCTTTGCCCAGTTCGCTGCTGGCACGGCTGGTGATGGTCGGCATGACGTCATTGCTGGCGTCATCGCGAATGGCCCGGGCTGCCCGCAAACGGGCGAAGGCCACGCGCAACTCGCGGTTGCCGTCCAGGGAGCGGGTCACCAGTGCGTTGAGGGTCGGGTCTTCAAATTGCTGCCACCAGATGCCTTCGAAACGGGCCCGGTCGAAATTCTTCTGGCCGGCGGCGCCGTCGGTGGCGGTGGTGATAGTCGCCGCCTCCGTCTGCGGTGCCTTGTAGTCCGGGCCTACAGCGCAGGCACTCAGTGCCAGAACCAGCAAGCTCGGCATGAACACTTTCAAACTCATTGTTGCGCCTCCAGTTTCAAAGCCCGGGCCGCCTTGCGGGCCTCGCTGCGCTCGACGAAGTTGCGAATCAGTACATAGAACACTGGCGTGAGCAGCAGGCCGAAGAAGGTCACCCCGAGCATCCCGGAGAACACCGCCACACCCATGGCATGGCGCATTTCGGCACCAGCACCGCTGGAGAACACCAGGGGCACCACGCCCATGATGAAGGCGAAGGAGGTCATCAGGATCGGCCGCAGACGCAGCCGGCACGCTTCCAGCACCGCGGCCAGCGGATTCATGCCCTCAAGCTGTTTATCCTTGGCGAACTCGACGATCAGAATCGCGTTCTTACAGGCAAGCCCCACCAGTACGATCAAGCCGATCTGGGTAAAGATGTTGTTGTCACCGCCGGACAGAATCACCCCGGTAATGGCCGACAACAGGGTCATCGGTACGATCAGGATCACCGCCAGCGGCAGGCTCCAGCTTTCGTACTGAGCTGCAAGCACCAGGAACGCCAGCAGGACGCAGAGCGGGAACACGAACAGCGCGGTGTTGCCCGAGAGGATCTGCTGGTACGTCAGGTCGGTCCACTCGTAGGTCATGCCGTTGGGCAGTTCGTCCTTGAGCAGTTTCTCGATGGCTTTTTCAGCCTGGCCGGAGCTGTAGCCAGGGGCGGCGGCACCGTTGATTTCAGCGGTGATGAAGCCGTTGTAGTGCATCACACGGTCCGGCCCCGAGGTGTTGCTGACCTTGATGAAGGTCGCCAGCGGGATCATCTCGCCACGGTTGTTGCGCACCTTGAGCTGGCCAATCTGGTCCGACTCCAGGCGGAACTGTTGCTCGGCCTGAACGTTGACCTGATAGGTGCGGCCAAAGCGGTTGAAGTCGTTGGCATACAGCGAGCCCAGGTAGATCTGCAGGGTGTCGAAGATGTCACTGACGGCCACGCCGTGGGTCTTGGCTTTTTCACGATCGATGGCGGCATCGACCTGCGGCACGTTCACGGTGTAGCTGGTGAACAACCCGGCCAGTTCCGGCACGCTGCGGCTCTTGGTGATGATGTTCATGGTTTCTTTGTACAGCTCGTCGTAGCCCAGGTTGCCCCGGTCTTCGATTTGCAGGCGGAAACCACCAATGGTGCCCAGGCCCTGTACCGGCGGCGGTGGGAAGATCGCCATGTAGGCTTCCTGGATCTCCGAGTACTGGCCGTTCAAGGCTCCGGCGATGGCACCGGCCGACATGCTCGGGTCCTTGCGCTCGTCGAAGGGCTTGAGGGTCACGAACACGATGCCGGCGTTCGGGCTGTTGGTGAAGCCGTTGATCGACAGGCCAGGGAAGGCCACCGCGCTCTGTACGCCCGGTTGTTTGAGAGCCAGGTCGGACATGCGCTTGATCACGTCTTCGGTGCGGTCCAGGCTCGCCGCATCCGGCAGTTGTGCGAAGGCCACCAGGTACTGCTTGTCCTGGCCGGGCACGAAACCGGTCGGGGTGTTGGAGAAACCGAAGAAGGTCAACACCATCAGGCCCGCATAGAGCAGCAGGGCGATGCCGCTACTGCGGATCACGCGTCCAACGGTGCCCACGTAGCCGTGGCTGGCACGCTCGAAGAAACGGTTGAACGGACGGAACAGCCAGCCACCGAAAATCTTGTCCAGGAACTTGGAGAAGCGATCCTTGGGCGCGTCGTGGCTCTTGAGCAATACCGCGGCCAGGGCGGGGGACAGCGTGAGGGAGTTGACCGCCGAGATCACCGTGGAAATGGCAATGGTCAGGGCGAACTGCTTATAGAACTGTCCGGTCAAGCCACTGATGAACGCCGCCGGAATAAAGACCGCGCACAGCACCAGCGCCGTGGCGATGATCGGCCCGGTCACTTCGCCCATGGCGCGCTTGGTCGCCTCCACGGGGGTGAGCCCCAGTTCGATGTTTCGCTCGACGTTCTCCACCACCACGATGGCGTCATCCACCACGATGCCGATGGCCAGTACCAGGCCGAACAACGAGAGGGCATTGAGGGAGAAGCCGAACAGGTGCATCACGGCAAACGTACCGATCAGCGATACCGGCACAGCCACCAGTGGAATGATCGAGGCGCGCCAGGTCTGCAGGAACAGGATCACCACCAGCACCACGAGAATCAGTGCTTCGAACAGGGTGTGGACCACCGCCTCGATGGAGCCACGGACGAAGATCGTCGGGTCATAGACGATGCTGTAGTCCATCCCCGCCGGGAAGCCCTTCTTCAGTTCGTCCATCTTGGCGCGAACGTCATTGGAGATCTGGATGGCGTTGGAGCCCGGACGCTGGAAGATCGGGATCGCCACCGCTGGCTGGTTGTCCAGCAGTGAGCGCAGGGCATATTGGCTGGAACCCAGCTCGACCCGGGCAATGTCTTTCAGGCGAGTGATCTCACCGTTGGCCCCGGAGCGAATGATGATGTTCTCGAACTCTTCCTCATTCACCAGGCGACCCTGGGTGTTGATCGAGAGCTGGAAGGCCTGGGCGTTCGGCGCTGGCGGCGCACCCAGGGCGCCGGCGGCGACCTGACGGTTCTGTTCACGGATCGCGGTGACCACGTCGGTGGCGGTCAGGTTGCGCGAAGCGGTCTTGTTCGGATCCAGCCAGACCCGCAGGGAATAGTCGCCCATGCCAAACAGCTGGACATCCCCCACGCCGCCCAGGCGCGCCAGCTCATCCTTGATGTTGAGCAGGGCGTAGTTGGACAGGTAGAGCATGTCGTAGCGTTGATCCGGCGAGGTCAAGTGCACGACCATGGTCAGGTCGGGCGACGCCTTGTCCACCGTGATGCCGATCCGGGTCACTTCTTCCGGCAGCTTGGGCTCGGTCCGGGTGACGCGGTTCTGCACCTGCACCTGAGCGTTGTCCAGGTCGGTGCCCAGGGCGAAGGTGATGGTCAGGGTGATCTTGCCGTCAGCGGTAGACTGCGAGGACATGTACAGCATGTTCTCGACACCCGTGATGGCTTGTTCCAGGGGCGCGGCCACGGTTTCGCCGATGACCTTGGGGTTGGCGCCCGGGAAGTTGGCGCGCACGACCACCGTCGGTGGCACGACTTCCGGGTATTCGCTGATCGGCAACTGGAACAGCGAAATGGCGCCGGCGATCAGGATCAGCAGCGAAAGTACCGCTGCGAAGATCGGCCGCGAAATGAAGAACTGGGAAAATTTCATCTTGGATTCAGTCCCTTAACCGCGTGGGGTCGCAGCGGCCAGCTTGCCTGCCGATCCAGACGCGGCCTTGGACGGCGCGACTTGGGGCAGGTTGCTGGCTTCGAGCGCTTTACGTTGTTGTGCCAGGGCGGCAATGGTTTCGTCGCTGGCCATCGGCACGGTTTCAGGCGTGACCGGCGACCCCGGGCGAGCCCGCTGCAGGCCCTTGACGATGATGGTGTCGTCTTTGCTCAGGCCGTTACGCACGATACGCAGGCCTTCGATTTTCGGCCCCAGCTCGACAGCGCGGTAGGCCGGCTTGTTGTCGGCATCCATCACCAACACGAATTTTTTGCCCAGGTCGGTGCCTACGGCTTCGTCGTTGATCAGCACGGCGGAATAAGTGCCACTGCCCACCAGCTTCAGGCGGGCATACAGGCCAGGGGTGTAGGCGCCGTCCTTGTTGTCGAATACGGCGCGACCACGGATGGTGCCGGTTTGCGGGTTGACCTGGTTGTCGATGAAGTTCATCTGGCCCTGGTGCGGGTTGCCGTCTTCGTTGGACAGGCCCATGTAGACCGGCGTGGCCTGGCCGCGCTGGCCCTGGCGGGCGAGTTGGGTGTACTTGAGGAAGACGCGCTCGTCGGCGTCAAAGTAGGCGTAGACCTTGTCGGTGGAGACCACGCTGGTCAGCGGCGTGACATCGGCGGTCACCAGGTTACCGGCGGTGATGTCTGCCCGGCTGACGCGACCACTGATGGGCGAGGTGACGCGGGTGAAGCTCAGGTTCAGCTTGGCCAGGTCCAGTTGTGCCTGGATGGCCGCAGCGGCGGCGCGGGCTTCCTGGGCGGCGCTGGTGCGCGAGTCGGCCAGCTCGGCGGAAATGGCATTGCTCAAGCGCAGGCGTTCGCCACGTTGGGCTTCGTTCTCGCTACGGGTGGCGGTAGCACGGGACTGGGCCAGTTGGGCTTCGAGACGACGTACTTCAGCCTGGAACGGGCGTGGGTCGATCTGGAACAACAGGTCGCCTTTCTTGACCAGCGCGCCCTCAGTGAAGGCGACTTCGTCGATCTGCCCGGAAACCCGTGGGCGGATCTCGACGGTTTCCGGTGCCTCGAGGCGCCCGGTGAATTCATCCCATTCGTTGACCGGTTGCTCCAGCACCTTGGCCACGCTGACTTTGGCCGGCGGCATCGACGCTGCCGTGTCGGGAGTCTTGCCGCAGGCGCTCATCACCAGCACTGCCAGCAGTGCGAGGGGAAAGCGCAGTTTTGAAAGTGAATGTTCCATGGATAGCATCCGCCAATGTATTGAGAATGGGCGGATGATGCGTGGCCGAAGGCAGGGGAACGAATCGAATGAAACAAAGGTAACTATCATTCGGAATGATATAAGCCATCGACGAGCCCTCTAGGCTGGGGCTTTCGTTAGTCAGCTATCAATCTAATTAATGCTCGTTTGCTGGCGAGAATCCTCTCTGGAGGAGCCTATTCCGGCAAATAGAGATCATGGATACGCTTGACTGAACCGTCTTTGTGAAGCGCTTCAACCGCTTCGCGCAAATCCTCCACCATTTTGGGCGAGCAGTGCTTCGAGCAGGCCAGGTAGAGATCGGCATGGCTGCCGACTGTACTCATGAGCAGTTTACGTTTGGACACGTTCGGCCAAATGTAGCGACTCTCCGGGACGCCGTTGAACCAGGCATCGATGCGTCCCATCAAAAGCATCTGGGCGGGGTTATCGCCAATGGCCAGCGGATAGATCTGCTCATCGCTGAATCCTTCGCTGCGCAGGATCTGCTCCTGGGCACTGCCCAGGCCGACGCCAATCTTGCGGTAGGTTTCTTTTGCTTGCGCGAAACTGTTCACTTTCCGGTCGAGGCTGAAAAAGGCTCGCTCCATGGGCATGATCGAGGCGATCCAGGTGAAGCGGTCTTCACGTTCCGGTATGCGCGACAGGGGGGTGATCAAATGGTCATGTTCCTCGCTCACGTGTTTCTGCGACCTGGCCCAGGGGAGCACATGGATTTTCATCGTGTATCCGGCTTTGGCCATGGCTGCCACGGCGACATCGCCCACGACTCCGTAGCCCCTGGGGTCGTTGACAAAGGTTAGCGGGGGAGCGTCCAGGATGTGCAATTCAATCACTAGGGGTTCACCGCACGCGTTATAGACAACCAGCAGCGGTAACAACAGACAAAGCCTGCGAAGCGCCTTGGTGTGGACATTCAAAACGCGGGGGATCGGGCTCATGATCGATACTTCAGGCATTGAAAGTGGTGCGCCATTCTACGTGTGCTTGGCGTCGGGAAACATCGTCCAGCAGGCCAATGTGTTATGCGATGCAGCGAACCGAAAGCGGGTTTGCCACAGTCTTTTTATCGGGGCACGTCAACGTTGTCGTCTTGGCCTTATTGCGTGTTCCTAAGGTATAGATCATCCAATTGACAAAAACCTTGAGCCTTGAAAATTGATGCCGGCTGGATAGATAGCGTGACCGTTGCATCCATGAAAACTGAGCCCCTGTGGCCCAGGCGTTGCAAGGACCTGGGTTTACGCAGCGTGTGACCTCAATTGACCTGTAATTAGTTGTGCGATACAACTATGTGACTGTTCCATTTGAGGCATTTCCCTTGATCCATTCCCAACAAGCGTTGATTGAGAAAATCCGTTCGGCTTCGCGCCTCATGGTGCGAGAGCTGGGCTTTTTGCACGCCACGCTGGCGGCGACGGGGTATCCGGCGTCATCCGTGCACGCAATCATTGAGATCGGGAATCGCCAGGCGCTGACGGCGGTGGAGCTTGTTGAGCTGCTCGGCCTGGAAAAATCCAGCGTGAGCCGGATGGTTCGCAAGCTGGTGGAGGCCGGTGAAATTGAAGAAATTGCCCATGAGGAGGATGCGCGCTCCAAGAAGCTGCAGCTCTCGACTCAAGGCAAACGGACCCTGCAATCCATTGATTCGTTTGCTACGAAACAGGTGGCGGCAGCCATGGCTCATTTGACCCGCGAGCAATGGCAAACAGCGAGTGAGGGCATTGCCAACTATGCCGCAGCCCTGCAAGCCCATCGACTCGATACACAACCGCCGGCCACTGTCGAGCTGGGTATCGCACGAGGTTATCGGCCTGGCGTAATTGCTCGCGTCGTGCAAATGCATGCTGACTACTACGCAAGATATTTCAGTTTTGGCCAGCCCTTCGAGAGCCTGGTTGCCGCGGATATGGCTAACCTCATGGGGCGTTTGCACAACCCACGCAATGAGGTCTGGGTGGCATTGGATGATCAGCGAATGGTTGGATCGATCGCTATTGATGGTGAAGGAGAAGGCGGTGAGGCGGTTCTGCGCTTCTTTATTCTGGATGACTCTGCACGAGGCAAGGGCGCGGGCAAACGCTTGCTGGCTGAGGCAATGAAGTTCTGTGACGAATGGGGTTTTTGTGCAACGAGGCTCTGGACGTTCCAGGGCCTTGATGCCGCGCGTAAATTGTATGAAGACTTTGGTTTCAGGCTGGAGCGGGAGCAAGAGGGGCAGCAATGGGGAGAGTGGGTCACGGAGCAGTGCTTTGTGCGGCCCGGTCCAGCCGTTGCGAAAACTTGAACCGAAATCCTCGCATCGGGGAAGGCCCTGACCTTATGAATAATTCGTTTTTTTGCCCGGGCCGTGATCCCTGGAAGCGCTTCTGCTAATGTACGATTTGTGACTTTGTTGTAAAAGAGTCACAAGTTGTCAACCGTCTCCAGGATGCGTAAGCTGCCCCCATGAACCAGCCATCCCCATCTTCGCCCAGCACCCGCGGCCCGGCCGATCACGACATCCGAGATCAGATCGTCGCGGCGGCCAATGAGCACTTCAGTCAATACGGTTACGGTAAGACCACGGTGTCCGACCTGGCCAAGGCCATCGGGTTTTCCAAGGCATACATCTACAAGTTCTTCGACTCCAAGCAGGCGATCGGCGAGGCCATCTGTACCCGGTGCCTGGCGGAAATCGTTGCGGCGGTGGAGCTGGCCATCAGCGAAGAGGGGCTCTCGCCGACGGAGCGTTTTCGACGCCTGGTCAAAACCCTGGTGACTACCGGCGTGAACCTGTTCTTCAATGACCGCAAGCTCTATGACATTGCCGCGTTCTCGGCGTCGGAGCGCTGGCCCAGCTCGCAAGTCTATAACGCACGAATCAAGAGCTTCGTGTTGCAAATCGTGCGAGAAGGACGAGAACTCGGTGAGTTCGAACGCAAGACGCCGCTGGACGAGACAGTAGATGCGATCCACTTGGCGCTACGGCCTTTCGTCAATCCGTTGCTGTTGCAGTACAGCCTCGACGTCATCGAAGAGGCCCCCACGCTCACCTCCAATCTCATTTTACGTAGCCTCATGCCGTGATCGTCGGCTGACGGTTTGCAAACGACACATTCCTCCTCGTTTTCAACGCTCGGTCATGGCGGGTTGATATAGGGTATTCATTTACTTCGATTGTGACTATTGACACAAATAGTCACATGAATAAGTATGGTGCATCTGCCCTTGGCCCAGGGAGCGTCGGCATGACGAGCTTCGCCCAGTTGCTGCAGCAATTCGATCCGGATGCGCCGTTTGTGTCTCCGCCCAACTGGCGGCAGGGCCGTACGATTTTTGGAGGGCTGTCCGCAGCGTTGTCACTGCAAGCGGTTTTGCTTGAGCGTCCGACGGGTTTTCCGCCGTTCAAGTCCGCCCAGGTGTCGTTCATAGGTCCGGTCACGCAGGCCCAGACATTCGATGTCAGCGTGTTGCGTCAAGGCCGGTCAGTCACCTCGGTATCGGTCGACTGCCTGTCGGGTGATGACCTGGCGTTGCGCACGACCCTGCTGTTCGCTCAGCCACGGGCGAGCCGTATTACCCATGATGCTTGGGGGCGTCCGCTGGTAGACGGACCCTCCCGGTACGCCACATTGGAGTTGGACAGCCGGGTCGCACCAGCCTGTGCCTACAACTTTGAGATGCGTCCTGCGGGTGGTTCGCTCCCGGTATCCGGCGCTGATAATCCAGAATTACTGATGTGGGTGCGCCATCTGGATGCGCGGGGTGTAGACCCGGCAGTCGCCCTGATTGCCCTGGCTGACAGTTTGCCGCCGGCCGCCATGACCTGCTTCACCGAGCCCGCCGCCATCAGTTCTGCGTCCTGGACGATCGATCTGCCGCAGCCGGCCGTCGGTGGAGAGTGGTTCCTGATCAACTCCTTTAGCCAGCAGGCCCTGGAAGGTTACTCACTGCAGGATATGGAGATCTGGGACGAGAGCGGTCGGCGAGTGCTTTGGGCTCGCCAGACCGTGGCGATTTTTACGTAACACAACCCAACCGCTCCATTACCTCAGCTACTGCTCCTTAGAGTTCTCATAATGAAAAAAATATTGCTCAAGACCCCGCTGGGTCTCTCCGTCGTGCTCGCAAGTTCTCATGTGTTTGCCAGCGGCTTCGCGCTCAATGAACAAAGCGTCAGTGGGATGGGCTCAGGCTTTGCCGGCCGTTCTTCCTCCGCTGAAGATGCGAGCACGGTCTTCGGTAATCCGGCGGGGATGTCTCGCTTGAAGAAGGAACAGGTCAGCCTGGGGGCGGCGACGCTTTTCACCAACTCCGAAATAAGCCGGACCCGCAGTACCTTCGGCGGCCAGGAAGACGGTGACATGGTGCCAACAACCACGGTGCCGATGGGTTACTACGTCAAACCCGTGGATGAACACTGGGCGTTCGGCGTTGGTTTTTATGTGCCGTTCGGCTTGATTACCGATTACGGCAGTGATTTCGCCGGGCGTTATTACGCTAATAAAAGCGAGGTCAAGACACTCACGTTCCAGCCCACTATCAGCTATGCCTTCAACGACACGGTGTCGATCGGGTTTGGACCTACGATCAACCGCATCAGCGGTGAGATATCCGCGATGGTGCCCAATGCATTCAGTCCGGGTAGCAATGATGGAAAACTCAAAAGCACCGGCGACGACACGGCCCTGGGTTTCAACGCGGGGATCCTGGTGCAGGCGACAGACCGAACCCGCCTGGGGTTGACCTACCATTCCAAGGTCAGTTACCGCTTGGACGCCAAGACCAAGGTCAGCGGCGGAACCTTCAGCTTGTTAGGTGTAAGCGGGCGCAGCTATGACGCTTCGCTGGATGTGGATACCCCGGAATCGGTCGACTTCTCGGTGACTCACCAGCTCAACAATGACTGGACTCTGTACCTGGGCAGTACCTGGACACGCTGGAGTCGCTTCAAGGAGCTGACCATCGAGAACTCCGGGCTGCCGCCTTTGTTGAGCGGTCAGTTGGGTACCATCAGCGAAGAGCAGAACTGGCATGACACGTGGGCTCACGCTATCGGTACGGCGTATCGATTGAACAATCAGTGGGTGCTGCGTGCAGGCTTTTCGGTTGACCAGTCGCCTGCCAACAACACCAACCGCGGGCCACGTATTCCTACCGGCGACCGGCAGGTGATCAGCTTCGGCGCGGGCTGGACTCCGGTGGACAATGTCACCGTGGATGTCGCTTATTCCTATCTGTGGGAAGAAAGCGTGCAGGTCAACGATGCCTCGGCCACCCGGGGTGCCTACAGCTCCAAGTACAAAAACAGTGCGAGCGGTTTCGGGACTTCGGTCAGCTATCGCTTTTGATTGAGTGCTGCTCTAAAAGCCGGGAGCGCATGCTGCCCCGGCCTTTGGTTGGCGTGTGCAAGGCCGCTTCATTACCTGCTCAGGCACCCATGATGCGCGCCATAAGACCCTGGTGAAACCGGCGAGGCGTGGCCCAGGTCAGGACGGTCATAGCCTTGTTGCCAAAGCCGGGTACGACACTTATGCGTCCGGCTTGCAGTGCACGGATTCCTGCCGCTACAACGGGTTGTGGCTGCATCATCACCATTTTCAAGGCTGGCGTAATCGTTTGCCTGGCGCTTTGCGCAAACCCGGTATCCGACATCCCCGGACAAAGTGCCGTCACGATGACGCCGTCGCTTTTGAGTTCACGATGCAACGCATCAGAGAAGCGCAGCACGTAAGCTTTAGCGGCAGAGTAAACGGCAAAATTCTTCACGCCTTGAAAAGACAGCAGGCTGGCGACCATCAGGATATGTCCACGTTTGCGGGCTCGCATGTCTGCCGCGAAGACGTGAGTCAGGGCCGTCAGACTGGCGATATCCAAATCAATCATGGCTAGGGACTGGTCCAGGGGCTGATCCAGGAAAGGCCCCTGCAAGCCATGTCCCGCATTGTTAATGAGCACATCGATCACGACATTGCGCTCGCGCAGCCGCTGGTGCAACTCGATGACCGCCGGGATCGAGGAAAGGTCTACTTGCTCGACTATGACATCAACACTGAAACGTTCGCGCAATTGCGCCGATAGCGTTTCGAGCTTATCCAGCCTGCGTGCTACCAGAACGAGAGATTTCCCTTGTGCTGCGTATTGCCGGGCAAACTCCTCGCCAAATCCGCTTGAGGCGCCTGTGATGAGCACCCAGGAGTTATCGTTCGGTTTCATGTCGTTGGTCTCGGGTTGTTGAGTTGAAAGAAAGGGGTATCAGTCATCTGGCTGCCACTGGCTGGGCGTCAGGCGGCTGCCAGCCACCCCCGAGCGCCCGAAATGCCGCGACCGCCGCACGGGCCGACTCCGTTCGTGCTTGGGCCCGGGCATCGGAGGCCTGCAGCAGTGTCTGGTCGGCATTCAGAACATCGATCAGGCTGGCCGTGCCTTTCTGATAGGCGATGAATGATGATTGTCGAGCCTGGGTCAGTGACGCTTCGCCCTGGGTGAGGGTGGTGGTCTGGGTTTCTCGATTGACCAGTGCCGAGAAGGCGTTCTCAACGTCTTCGGTGGCGCGCAGCACGGACTGGCGGTAAGCGGCGAGGGCTTCGGCTTCCTGTCCTTTGGCTTGATCAATCTGGGCGTTGATGCGGCCAAAGTCGAAGAGTCTCCAGCGCAGGCCCAGTGCGCCCGTCGCCTGGCTGGCGTCGCCAGTGAACAGGTTTCCGGCGGATACCGCCGTGGCACTGCCGAGCAACGCGCTGAGGGAAAATTTTGGGTAGTACTCGGCGATTGCTTCGCCGATGCGGGCGTTGGAGGCCGCGAGGCGGCGCTCAGCGACGATGAGATCCGGTCTGCGGCGCAGCAGATCGGCCGGCGTGCCCATGGCGGTTATCTGCGGTGCCGCAGGGATACTTTCCATCGTTGCCAGTTGCCGGCGATGGGTGCCCGGCGGTGTGCCGAGCATGACATCCAGCGCGTTCATGGCGGAATCCAGGCCGGTTTGCAGCACCGGTACTGTCGCCTGGACTTGAGACAGGGCGCCCTCAGTCTGGTGAACCTGATAGTTGGCGGCGAGGCCCTTGCTATAGAGCAATTGGACTTTCTCCAGCAGGTCTTGCTGGGTTTTGACTTGTCGGTTGGTAATGTCCAGCCGAGCCTGCAGCCCGCGCAGGGTGATGTAGATATCGGCGGTCTGCGCGGCGACGGCCAGGCGTGTGGCGGCGACGCCCGCTTCAGAGGCTTGGTATTCAGCCAGTGCGGCCTCGCGTCCGCGTCGCAGGCCACCAAAAACGTCTATCTCCCAACCGGCGTTGAGGTTGAGTTCATAGGCGCTGCCATACCGATCATAGCCGGGCGTCGAGTTCAGCACTTGGCCGAGTGGCGTCTCCACAGACTGGCGGGCGCGCGCGGCTTGACCGTTGATGTTGCCCGAAGGCAGTAACGCGGCATTGGCGGCCCCCAGGCCTGCCCGTGCTTGCGCGACTCGCGCAGCCGCCTGAGCCAGGTCCAGGTTCTGTTCAAGCGCCTTGGCGACGAACTCGGTCAACACTGGATCACCAAAGCCTTCCCACCAGGCTACAAGACTGGCACGTGTTGCGCCGGGCCTCTGTTCGACAGAAGACTGACCCAGGAAGCGGTTCGAAAGCGCAGTCTCCGGACGATGGTAGTCCGGACCGACCGCGCAACCGGCCATCAAGCTGGCGCTCACCAAAAGAGCAAGGGGGCGGAGATGCGGCATTGGGATTCCTGGAAGGGGCGGTTGATTTGTGACCATATTATATTATGGTCACTTTCTGTCAATTGATGCTCTTGCTGAGCGATCCAGAGTTAACTGGAAGCATAGGGGAGGGGATCTAAAAGGTGGATGTCGGGCGTTATGTGACCATTGACAGTATTGGTCACGAGACTGAGAATATGGCTCCTGTCCTAATTTGCTCAAGTAAAGGGAACCTATGCTCCGGCTCCGACCTGTCACCTTCGCCGCTTGCTTGTTGCCTCTCGTCCTGACGGCGTGTGGTGACGCTTCCACCGCCAAAGATCCGCGCACGCTCGCCCCCCTGGTGAGAGTTTCTGAAGTTCAGGGTTCGTCCAATATCTCGCGTTCTTTTACCGGCGTCGTGGCGGCTCGGGTCCAGAGCGACCTGGGTTTCCGGGTGTCGGGCAAGGTGCTTGAGCGTTTGGTCGATGCCGGGCAGACCGTTAAACGGGGTCAACCGCTCATGCGTCTTGACCCCATCGACTTGGGGTTGCAGGCGCGAGCGCAGCAGGAGGCGGTCGCTGCCGCCAAAGCCCGAGCCAAACAGACTGCCGATGACGAGGCTCGCTATCGTGATCTGGTGGCCGCAGGCGCCATTTCTGCCTCGGGCTACGACCAGATCAAAGCCGCGGCCGATACCGCCAAGGCACAACTCAGTGCCGCGCAAGCCCAGGCTGACGTGGCCCGTAATGCATCGGGCTATGCCGTGCTGCTGGCCGACGCCGATGGTGTGGTGATGGAAACGCTCGCCGAGCCGGGGCAAGTCGTCAGCCCCGGGCAAACCGTGGTTCGACTGGCGCGGGCCGGGCAGCGCGAAGCCCTGGTGCAACTGCCAGAGACGCTACGGCCGGCGGTAGGGGCCACCGCGCAGGCGACGTTGTATGGCAATACCTCGGCTGCGGTCACCGCGAAGCTGAGGTTGCTTTCGGATTCGGCTGACCGTGTGACGCGCACCTTTGAGGCGCGGTATGTGTTGGAGGGGGCGCTGGCGAATGCGCCGCTGGGTTCGACCGTCACCCTTCGCATTGCCGAAGGCGCAGCGCAGGAACAGGTGCTGCAAGTGCCGATCGCCGCGGTGTATGACCCGGGCAAAGGCACTGGCGTGTGGGTGATCGCCGGTGAGCCTGCGAAAGTCACCTGGCGACCCGTCCAGGTCCTGGGCTTGAGCGACGACGCCGCACGCGTCGCCGGCGATCTCAAGGTGGGCGAGCACATTGTCGGGCTCGGCGCGCATCTGCTGCGCGATGGCGAGGAAGTACGGCTGGCTCAACAGGGTGATGTGAAGGTTGCCGGGGGCCGTCAATGAGCCTCAATTTATCGGCGCTCGCCGTTCGCGAGCGCTCTATCACCGTGTTCCTGATCTTCCTGATCGCCGTGGCGGGCACGCTGGCGTTCTTCCAGCTGGGGCGGGCCGAGGATCCTCCTTTTACGGTCAAGCAGTTGACCGTCATTACCGCATGGCCGGGCGCGACGGCGCAGGAGATGCAGGATCAGGTCGCAGAACCCTTGGAAAAGCGCCTGCAAGAACTGAAATGGTACGACCGCACGGAAACCTACACCCGTCCCGGTCTGGCTTTCACCATGGTGTCGTTGGTCGATCGCACGCCGCCCTCGCAAGTGCAGGAGGAGTTCTATCAGGCGCGCAAGAAGCTCGACGATGAGGCCGCGAGGCTGCCGGCGGGCGTCATCGGGCCGATGGTCAACGATGAGTTTGCCGATGTGACATTCGCGCTGTTCGCCCTGAAAGCCAAGGGTGAGCCGCAGCGCTTGCTGGTGCGAGATGCTGAGGCGTTGCGCCAGCGCCTGTTGCACGTGGCGGGGGTGAAGAAGGTCAACATCATCGGTGAGCAAGCCGAACGCATTTTTGTGTCCTTCTCCCATGATCGGCTGGCCACCTTGGGCGTCTCGCCCCAGGACATCTTCGCCGCGCTGAACAGCCAGAACGTGCTGACGCCCGCCGGTTCGATCGAAACCAATGGGCCGCAGGTCGTCCTGCGGGTGGACGGCGCCTTCGATAAGTTGGCGAAAATTCGTGACACCCCCCTTGCGATTCAAGGCCGCACGCTCAAGCTCTCGGACGTCGCGACAGTCGAGCGCGGATATGAAGACCCGGCCACCTTCCTGGTGCGCAGTAACGGCGAGGAGGCCTTGTTGCTGGGGGTCATAATGCGAGAGGGTTGGAACGGCCTGGACCTGGGCAAGGCCCTGGACGCGGAGACGGCCAAGATAAATGAAGGCATGCCACTGGGCATGACGTTGACCAAGGTCACCGATCAAGCCGTGAACATTGACTCGGCTGTCGGTGAGTTCATGGTCAAATTTTTTGTCGCGCTGCTGGTTGTCATGCTCGTTTGCTTTCTAAGCATGGGCTGGCGTGTAGGCGTTGTGGTCGCAGCCGCCGTACCGTTGACACTGGCGATAGTGTTTGTAGTGATGGCGGCCACCGGAAAGAACTTCGACCGGATTACTCTGGGTTCGCTGATTCTGGCGCTCGGATTGCTGGTGGACGACGCCATCATCGCGATCGAAATGATGGTGGTGAAAATGGAGGAGGGCTACGACCGGATCAAAGCCTCCGCGTATGCCTGGAGTCATACCGCCGCGCCGATGTTGTCCGGTACGTTGGTAACGGCCATCGGTTTCATGCCCAACGGTTTCGCGCAATCGACCGCTGGCGAGTACACCAGCAACATGTTCTGGATCGTCGGCATCGCCCTGATCGCCTCCTGGGTCGTCGCGGTGGCTTTTACCCCTTATCTTGGGGTGAAGCTGTTGCCGGACATCAAGCAGGTCGAGGGCGGTCACGCGGCCATCTACAACACCCGTCATTACAATCGCTTTCGCCAGGTTCTGACGCGTGTCATTGCCCATAAATGGTGGGTGGCCGGCACGGTGATCGCGACGTTTGTCGTGGCAATCCTTGGCATGAGCCTGGTCAAGAAGCAGTTCTTTCCCACTTCGGACCGTCCAGAGGTGCTGATCGAAGTGCAAATGCCCTATGGGACCTCCATCGAGCAAACCAGCGCCACTACCGCCAAGGTCGAGCAATGGCTGCAAAAGCAGGATGAGGCAAAAATCGTCACGGCTTACATCGGTCAAGGCGCACCGCGCTTCTACCTGGCGATGGCGCCGGAGCTTCCCGACCCGTCGTTCGCCAAGATTGTGGTGCTGACGGACAGCCAGGAGGCCCGTGAAACCCTCAAGTTCCGCCTGCGTGAAGCGGTCGCCGAAGGGCTCGCTCCCCAGGCACGGGTGCGGGTGACTCAATTGGTGTTTGGTCCGTATTCGCCATTCCCGGTTGCCTATCGGGTGATGGGGCCTGATCCGTCAAAGCTGCGCGAGATTGCCGATCAGGTACGAGACGTCATGCAAGCGAGCCCGATGATGCGCACCGTCAATACCGACTGGGGCCCACTGACGCCGGCGCTGCATTTCAGCCTGGATCAGGACCGCATGCAGGCAGTAGGCCTGACCTCAAATGCCGTCGCCCAGCAGTTGCAGTTCCTGCTCACGGGGGTGCCGATCACCGCAGTTCGTGAAGACATCCGCTCGGTGCAGGTGGTCGGTCGCGCGGCCGGTGATATCCGCCTCGACCCGGCCAGGATAGAAGGCTTTACGTTGGTGGGCTCAGCGGGGCAGCGTATTCCGTTGTCCCAGGTCGGCGAGGTCGATGTGCGCATGGAGGATCCGATCCTGCGGCGGCGTGATCGCACGCCAACCATTACCGTGCGTGGCGACATCGCCGAAGACTTGCAGCCTCCGGACGTCTCGAGCGCAATCATCAAGCAACTGCAGCCGGTCATCGACAGCCTTCCTGACGGCTACCGGATCGAGCAGGCGGGGGCTATCGAGGAATCCGGCAAGGCCGGCAAGGCGATCGTGCCGCTGGTGCCGATCATGGTGGCTTTGACGCTGCTGATCATCATTGTCCAGGTGCGTTCGATCTCGGCCATGATCATGGTGTTCTTCACCGCACCGCTGGGATTGATTGGCGTGGTCCCGACCTTGCTGATTTTCCAGCAGCCGTTTGGCATCAACGCCTTGGTTGGCCTGATCGCGCTCTCGGGCATTCTGATGCGCAATACGTTGATTCTGATCGGGCAGATCCATCACAACACGCAAGAAGGGTTGGACCCGTTCCATGCAGTGATCGAGGCCACGGTCCAGCGGGCCCGCCCGGTGCTGCTGACGGCACTGGCGGCCATTCTGGCGTTTATCCCGCTGACGCACTCGGTGTTCTGGGGAACGCTGGCCTACACCCTGATTGGCGGCACGTTCGTTGGCACCATCATGACGCTGGTGTTCCTGCCGGCGATGTATTCCATCTGGTTCAAGATCCGTCCTGAGCATCCAGCGCAAACCGAAGCCGCGAGGCGGGTGTAAGCCAGCAAGCGGATGCTGCTGTTAGTGGGCGTCGACCGAGAAATGAAGAGGTTCTTATGATTACTCCTGAAGGCCAAAAACGCATTGTCGTCACGGGCGTTGGAATTGTCGGGCCACTGGGCTGCGGCGTAGAGGAAGTCTGGCGGCGGTTGCTGGCTGGCTGCTCTGGTATTCGTCACCTGCCCGACGATATGACTGAGGGAACGGGTGTTGCAGTGGGTGGGCGGGTGCCGTCCCTGGAGGTGGATGCCGTTGCGGGGTATGACCCGGAGCGTTTCATCTCGACCAAGGACCGCAAGAAAATGGATCGTTTCATTGAGTTCGCCCTGGTGGCCGCTGACGAAGCGCTGGCGCAGGCGGGCTGGCATCCGACTGACGCCGCCGATCAGGAACGCACCGCGACGATCATTTCATCGGGCGTGGGTGGCTTTGGCGCGATTGCCGATGCTGTACGCACCACCGATGCTCGTGGTCCGCGCCGCTTGTCGCCGTTCAGCGCACCGGCCTTTCTCGCCAACATGGCGGCTGGGCACGTTTCCATCCGTCACGGTTTCAAAGGGCCTCTCGGCGCGCCCGTCACAGCCTGTGCTGCCGGGGTGCAGGCCGTTGGTGATGCGGCCAGGCTCATCCGAAGTGGTGAGGCGGATATCGCTCTGTGCGGCGGCACCGAAGCGGCGATAGACCGTGTGACGCTGGGTTGTTTTGCGGCCGCCCGCGCACTCTCCACGGGGTTTGCCGAGCGCCCGCAAGAAGCTTCGCGTCCCTTTGATCGTGATCGTGACGGCTTTGTCATGGCCGAAGGTGCCGGGTTGCTGGTGATCGAATCGCTGGAGCATGCCCTGGGTCGTGGTGCCAAACCCCTGGCGGAACTGGTCGGCTATGGCACCAGTGCCGATGCCTATCACCTGACGGCAGGTCCGGCAGATGGCAACGGCGCACGGCGGGCGATGGAGCAGGCGCTGCGCCAGGCCACTGTCAGCCCTGCCGACGTGCAGCATATCAATGCCCACGCCACCTCCACCCAGGTTGGCGACAGCGGGGAACTAGCGGCGATTCGCTCGTTGTTCGGGCGTGATTCCGGCGTGGCAATCACCTCGACCAAATCTGCTACCGGGCACCTGCTGGGCGCGGCGGGAGGCATCGAGGCGATCTTCACGGTGTTGGCGCTTCGTGATCAGGTGGTGCCACCAACCCTGAACCTGCTTCACCCTGACGAGGCCGCCGAGGGGCTCGATCTGGTCGCCCTGAATGCTCGGAAGATGCCGATCACCCACGCACTTTCAAATGGATTCGGGTTCGGCGGGGTGAATGCAAGTGTGCTGTTTCGGCGCTGGGAGGCTTGATCCGGCACGGTCAACATTGATGCAGGCTGACCCACCGCTATCGTGAGCAAGCGCGCTCCCACAAAGATCTGTGGGAGCGTTTGGTTTCAGGAGATCGGCCGCAGGTAAATACCGTTACTCAGGTTCTGCTTGAGTTGCTGGCTCGTCTCGTCTGCCAACACCTCCGGCTGGCCGTTGATCACCCCATCCAGTACGCGCTGGACGACATCCTGGGGAGACGCCTTTGGCACGCCTTCGATGCCCCGTGTCATGTCCGTGTCCACGAACGCAACGTGCACGCCCACTACCAGCGTGCCCTGGGCTGCCAATTGCAGGCGCAGGCCATTGGTGAGCGACCAGGCGGCTGCTTTGCTGGCCGAATAGGTGAGGGTGCCGGGAAGGTTCACCCAGCTCAGGGCCGAATGCATGTTGACGATAACCCCGCCGCCGTTCGCCGCCAGGATTGGCGCGAAGGCCAGGCTGGTGGCCAGCGGAGCGACTGCGTTGGTTTCAAGCTCGTGGCGAAGAGTGGTCAGGCTGTTGCTGTCCTGGTCTTTGCCTTCGAATCCGCTGATGCCCGCGTTGTTGATCAGCAATGTCAGATCCGGTGCGCTCTCGGCTACGGCCGCGATGTCTTCGGGGCGGGTGACGTCGAGTTTGATCGGCACCACATTGGGCTGGGCTTCGAGGGTGGCCGGGTCGCGTGCCGCGGCATACACCTTTGCGGCGCCCGCCGCGAGAAGTGCCTGCACGAATGCCTTGCCCAGGCCACGGTTGGCGCCGGTCACCAGCGCCACACTGCCTTTGATTTGCATGTCGATTCTCCAATGATTGACGAAAAAGAACAAAGCGGCGCATGAGCGCCTTACTGGTTTACTTCGCGAGACTGCCTCGCAGAACAAACAAGACCCATGCGATCAGGCAGGCCGTCGCCTGGATGCCCCCCAGTGTCGTGACTGGCGCGAAGGTCAGCACCGAGGCCAGCCAGGTGGTGAGTGCAGCGGCGCCCATGGAGATAAAACCCAGCAGCGCGGAAGTCATCCCGGCCTCTCTGCCGAAAGGCTGCATGGCGATGGCCGTGCCGAGTGGATTGGCGAGCCCCATGCCCCAGAGAAACGTGACCATCGATAAGGCGTACCAGCCAAGGCTTGGATCGGCCGGGCCCACGAGCAGCAGGCCGCCGCCCGCCATGGCGCAGGCAATGCCCAGCAACGTAATGATCCGGGAACCGTGGCGGTGCGCCAGGCGCGGAGCCGCCATGCCGGCGGCGAACACGACGAACACCGTGGCGGCGAAGTACAAGCCGGTCTGCAATGACGTCAGGCCAATCCCTTTCATCAGGATCGCCGGGGCTGCGGCGAATGATGCAAACAACCCACTCATCAACAGACTCATCGAAACGGCCGGAAGGATGAAGCGCGTATCCAGTGCCAATTTTCGATAGGCGAGCACCACGCTCCTGGTTGAATGCGGGGCTCGGCGGTCGACGGGATGGGTTTCTCCCAGGCTCTGGACATAGAAGAACGCCAGTGCGACAGCGGCCAGCCCCACCAGGATGAAGATGGCGCGCCATCCGAGCGTGGCGGACAGCAGGCTGCCAAGCAGTGGCGAAAAACCTGGCGCGGCGGCGGTGGCAATCATGGTCAAGGACAAGGCGCGAGCGAGCGTCTCGCCTTCAAATAGATCCCGTGCGATGGCGCGCGACAACACCGAGGCGGCGCATACCCCCAGGGCCTGGATGATGCGCCCCGCAATCAGCATGTCGAGCGTGGAAGCCAAGCCTGCGATGACGGTGCCGACGACAAAAATGCAGAGCCCGCCCAGCACCAGTTTCTTGCGCCCGTAACGGTCGGCCAACGGCCCGACCACCAACTGGCCCAGTGCGAAGGTGATGAAGAAGCTGGACAGTGTCAGGCCAAGCTCCCGTGCGCTCACCCCGAGGTCTTCACCAATGGCTGGGAACGCCGGGAGGATGATATTCGTGGACAACATGCTGATTGCCGCCAGGCCTGCAAGCAGTGCCACAACCTTCCCGGTCAGCGGTTGGACGGTTTGAGTCGGGGCAGTCGCAACAGTTGTTGTCATGGATTTACACCTTTGGCGTTTGTAGGCGCGGTTGCGGTAGGTCGAACCGGTAGATGCGAAATCGGTTTGATCTTCCTGCCAGCATGTATGATGGTCGTCATATTGTGAGGTGAGCATGATGATCATCATGCAATTCGTCAAGTTCAAGATTGGAGGTTTTTCATGAGGCATCCCCCAAGCCAGACTGCAGAGCGACGCGAGAAAATCCTGGAGGAGGCGTCTCGGCTATTTCGTGGCAAGGGTATCGCCGGGGCGAGCATTGCCGAAGTCATGAAGGCGTCAGGCCTGACCCACGGTGCCTTCTATGCGCATTTCGACTCCAAGGACGCGCTGGTCTGTGCCAGCCTTGAGCGCGCCATGGACCAGTTGGCGCTCGAACTGCGGGAAACGGTCTCCGGCAGTGATGCGCCCAAGGAGGCCTTTCTGGGCAGGTACCTCAGCCAGCGACACCGCGACCACCCGGAAGCCGGGTGCGCCATGCCTGCGCTGGCCATCGATGTTTCCCGTGAGCCGGGGATGCGCCGCGCCTTCACGAGCCGGGTGGTCGGGATGATCGAGTTGCTCACCTCCAGTCTTCCCTGGCGGCGCGGTCGCTCCAGGGAGGACCAGGCGATCGGCTTCCTGGCGGCGATTGTCGGCGCGATGGTGCTCGCCCGCGCAGTGGATGAGCCGCAGCTATCGGATCGAATTTTACGCGCGACGCGTGATGAGCTACTTGATGTTGATAAGCCGTCTGGGTGGGCGGCGACAGACGCGCCGCAGCATAAGCAGTCAGATTCAATATTAACTAGTGTGCTAGATAATATTGAGCAACAGAAACAGGTACCTGCTCATGGCGCTGCAGCCTCCGGGGAAGTGGGGGAACAGTTGTCCTTTGCCTTGTACGGTGCGGCCAATCGGATGATTCGCCTGCACAAACCCTTGTTGGAACCGCTGGGGCTGACGTTCCCCCAATACCTCGTGATGTTGGAACTGTTCACTGAAGCGCCCAGGACCGTAGGCGACCTGGGCACCAAACTCGCCATGGATACCGGGACAATCACGCCGTTGCTCAAGCGTCTCGAGGCATCGGGCATGGTGACTCGAACCCGAGACAGAGGTGACGAACGTCGTGTGCTGATTGCCCTGACTGACGCCGCGTTGGCGTTGAGTAAAGAACTCTTGGCTGTGACCGATAAGATCAACACCGCTTGCCAGCTTGATGACGATGGGCAGGAAGCACTCCGTGACACGCTCAACGCTTTCGCGCGTCCCGCCGGCGAATGAACGGGGGCGCTCGCTACCGTTGAAGAGGATTGAGCATTGCGCAATGGCTGCCCGCTCTATGTGGTGTGTCTTTTCTGTTTGAGTGAGGCGCATGCTGCAGAATATCCGGTCGCTGAGCAGGCTGTGCCCCGTCTCGATTCAGCCCTGGTGCTCGACGAGGTAACGGTCACGGCGCGGCGTCGCGAGGAGTTCCAGCAGACAGTGCCGATCAGCATGAGCGTACTCAATGGCGAGCAGTTGAACGATGCCGGCCTCTACCGAACCGAGGACCTGCAGCAGCGCGTACCAAGTCTGCTGGTGACGGTGCCCAGTGCGCGTTATGCCAGCTACGGCATTCGCGGGCTGGGCACGAGCTCCTACAACGATGGCATCGATGGCAGTGTCGGGGTGTTTCTCGATGGGGTTTACCTGGGCCGCCAAGGCATGTCGCTTGGCGACCTGGTTGACGTCGAACGCGTCGAGGTATTGCGCGGGCCACAGGGGACCTTGTATGGCAAGAACACCACGGCCGGCGCGATCAACGTCAGCAGTCGCGCGCCGACCTTCGAGCCGGAGGGCAGTGGCGAGGTCTCGGTCGGTGAAAAGGGGTTGCGTCAGTACCGCGGTACGGTTTCAGGCGCGCTGATCGACGGCGTATTGGCCGGGCGCCTGACCGGTTACGACGTGGAGCGCGACGGTCTCATCGATAACCGTTACGACGGCAGCCACCTTGGCGATCAGAACCGCCAAGGTCTGCGCGGCCAATTGCTGTGGACACCCGGCGAAGCGTTCAGCGCGCGGCTGATCGGCGAGTACGGTTGGCAGGACGAGCAGGGAGGTGCTTATGCGGCCAGTAACTACAGTGAGACGACCCTCAAGCGGGCCGCTTTCGTCGGCTACCGCCAGTTGCCTGTCGACCCCTACGCGCGCCGTGTGCAGCAGGATGAGCCGAATAATATAAAGACATTGCAGACCGGTGCCTCGCTGGAGCTGAACTGGTGGTTGGACAGCGGGGCCACGCTGACCAGCATCAGCGGATATCGGGATTGGACCTACGACACCGACCAGGATGGCGATGGCATGGCGCTGTCCATCGCCGAAAACGCCGCCGTGCAGCTCAATCACCATCAATTCAGCCAGGAGTTGCGTCTGGCCGATTCGCCTAACGAGCACTTCGATTACGTGGTAGGTCTCTATTACTTGCGGCAGAAGTTGAACCGTGAGGTGGGTGTGCGCTTCGGCAAGGACGCGGCGGCTTACTTTCTGGGTGATCGACCGGAAATCGCATTGCTCGGTATTACGCCGGGGATGATTCCGGCCTCGTTGCTGGAGGGCGCGCAGCAGAGCTTCGATGGCGAGCAGCGCACCGACAGTCGCGCCGTGTTCGGCCAGCTTACCTGGCATGCCACCGACCGCCTGGCGATTACGCCGGGACTGCGTTACACCCGTGAAAGCAAGCAGGGCTGGATTTCCCGTAGCGTCTCGGGGCTGGCGCCGCTCGGGCCGGACTTGGTTTCCCAGCTGGCGGGACCTTTGCTGCGCAGTACCGCACTTGGCGGCGAGTATTACCGGCGTGACGCGGTAGAGGAGGGCAACCTCTCCGGGCAATTGACCTTCAGCTACCAGTTTCGCGATGACCTGCTCGGCTATGCCACTTGGGCGCGTGGCTACAAGGCCGGCGGGATCAACCTCGAGGTGATCGGTCCCAGCGCCGAGTCGACGTTTGATGCCGAGCGGGTGAGCTCGCTCGAGGTTGGGGTCAAGCAGGGTTTCTGGAGCGACCGGGGCCAGCTCGACGTGGCCGTGTACCAGATGGATGTCGACGATTACCAGGCGCTGACCAACCGTGCGCCGGCTAGCCCGTTTGCCCCACCGATCCGCGACAACCTGATCAATGTCGGCAAGGTGCGCCTGCGTGGCATCGAGCTGGACGCCCTGCTGCGGGCCAGCGAACGGATCGATCTGCGGCTGGGGATCGCCTGGAACGACGCACGCTACCGTGAGTTTCCCAATGCGCCCTGTTCACCGGCCAGCGCGCAGTGGTCCTGCGACTTGAAAGGCCAGCGTCTGTTCAACGCACCGGAGTGGAACGCCAACGCTGGGATTGACTATCGCCACCCGCTGGAGCACGGCCTGGAGCTGTTCAGTGGCCTTGATTACAAGTTCCGCAGCGGTTACTACGGCACGCTCGAAGGCGGCCCCGGCAGCTATCAACCGTCCTATGGGCTGACCAACCTGCGTCTTGGCTTGCGCCGTAGCAACAGGCGCTGGGAAGCTGAACTATGGGCGCGCAACCTGTTCGACGAGCAGTACATCACTGCTGTCTACGCCAAGCTGGGTGCGGGTGACTACGGGGTGCTGACCGGCGATCCGCGCAGCGTCGGCATGACTTTGCGCACGCGCTGGTAGTAAGCCGTCGTCCAAGCCCTTCAGAACCGCCCAAACATGCCGATACAACGCGCGTAGGTCCTATTGTGCAGCCGCCAGCGGAGTCCTGCGCAAAATTCCCAAGGCGTTCGTTCGCCTGTATCCACTACGTTTTTGCAGGTTTGTACATAAGCGGACCTCAGGTAATAAACCATGTCAGCCCATCCCAGGACCGAGCTGGAAAGCGCCCTTGCCGCCTGCAAGGGCAGTTTTCTTTCCGTTGGTTTTTTCAGCTTTTTCGTCAACTTGCTGATGCTGGTTCCATCGTTCTACATGCTGCAGGTGTATGACCGCGCTGTAGTCAGTGCCAGCCTGTCGACGCTGTTGATGCTGACGCTGATCATGTTGCTGTTGATGGTTACGATGGGGGGCCTGGAATGGGTTCGCTCGCGGATCATGGTGCGAATCAGTACTCGCCTGGACACGCTGCTGGGCCAACGTCTGTTCGACGCCAGCTTCAAGCAGGCGCTCAATACCGGTGGCATGAATGCCACGGCCCAGCCATTGAGCGATCTGAATGCGTTGCGCCAGTTCCTCACCGGTAACGGCCTGTTTGCGTTTTTCGACACGCCCTGGATTCCGATCTACCTGGCCGTCATGTTCATTTTTCACCCCTGGTACGGTTGGATGGGGGTGTTGAGCGCGGTGTTCCTGGGGGTGTTGGCCTTCGTTAACGAAAAGCTCACCCGTGCACCGCTGCAGGCGGCCAACCGTGAGCAGATGGCGGCCACCGCCTTCACCAACAAGAGCTTGCGTAATGCCGAAGTGGTTGAGTCCATGGGCATGCTTGCAAGTCTGCGCCAGCGCTGGAACGGGCAAACCCATAAGGTCCTGACCTTGCAAAGCCTGGCCAGCGACCGCGCCACGACCATTTCCGCCGTGTCGAGGACGTTCCGTCAGATCGTCCAGTCGTTGGTGTTGGGCCTGGGGGCTTACCTGGCGATCAATCATGAGATTTCTTCCGGGTTGATGATTGCCGGTTCGATTTTGTTGGGGCGCGCGCTGGCGCCCATCGATCAGTTGATCGGCGTGTGGAAAGGCTTCCTGGGCGCACGCTCGCAATATGCCCGGCTGCACGAATTGCTGGTCAAGATTGCCGCCGAGCCTGAGCGCATGTCCTTGCCCGCGCCTGAAGGGGCGATCCGTGTCGAGGGGCTTTCGGTGGCCCCCCCGCACGGTGGCAAGCCAATTATTCGCGGGGTGGACTTCCAGGTATCCGCCGGTGAGGTGGTGGGGATCATCGGACCCAGCGGCGCCGGCAAGTCGACCCTGGCCAGGGCATTGCTGGGGGTCTGGCCAAGCCAGGCCGGTACTGTGCGCCTGGACGGTGCGGACATCAGCCAATGGCGCCGAGACGAATTGGGTCAGTACATCGGCTATTTGCCACAGGACATCGAACTGTTCGAGGGCTCCATCAGCCAGAACATCTCGCGCTTCGGCCCGGCAGATGCGCCCGCGGTGGTCGCCGCCGCGCGCATGGCCGGCGTCCATGAGCTGGTGCTGCAACTGCCCGATGGCTACGACACCGTGATCGGCGCCAATGGCGGTGGCTTGTCCGGCGGCCAGCGGCAGCGCATCGGGCTGGCCCGCGCCTTGTACGGTGAGCCGCGCCTGGTGGTGCTCGATGAACCGAACTCCAATCTCGATGACGCTGGAGAAAAAATGCTCGCCGAGGCACTGCAAAAACTCAGGCAGAGCCGTGCCACCGTGTTTGTCATTACCCATCGGTCCGGGGTATTGGCGCAGGTGGATAAATTGCTGGTGCTCAATCAGGGCGAGCTAAGCCTGTTCGGGCCGCGCGACAAGGTCCTGGCGCGACTGCAGGGCGTTACGCCTGCAATCCACCCCGCTAGCGCGATTCAACCGTAAGAGGCGGATGAGCAACTTTATGCAAAACAGTCAGTACTCATCCGCCGATTCACCCGGGCTCCCCATCGATGATGCGCCGGTACGGCGTATCGGCTACCTCATGTTGCTGGTCACCTTTGGCCTGTTCGGCGGCTGGGCTACCCTGGCGCCGCTCGACAGTGCGGCACTTGCGCCAGGCGTGGTCACGGTCAAAAGCTACCGCAAGACCGTACAGCATCTTGAAGGCGGCATCGTGCGTGAACTGCGTGTGCATGATGGCGACCGGGTGAAAGCCGGTGATGTGTTGCTGGTGCTCGACAACACCCAGGCACGTTCGGAAATGGAAGCCATGCGCAGCCAGTTGATCGCCGCGCTCGAACTGCAAGCCCGACTGGTGGCTGAACGTGACTCGCTGCCCGAACCACCCGCCGAGCCGACGCTGGATCCGGCTGACCCGCGCGTGCGCGAAGCCCGCGACAGTGAAGCGCGGATCTTCCAGACCCGACGGACCTCGTTGCTCGGCGAAATCGGCTTGCAGGAGAAGTCCATCGGACAGATCGAGGAGCAGATTCGCGGCCTCAAGGCCATCATTGCCAGCAAGCAGACACTGGCGGCGTCCTATCAAGAAGAGATTGTCGACTTGCGCGCCCTGTTGGCCGACGGTTACGTGGACAAGCAGCGCCTGCGTGAGCAGGAGCGCGCGCTCTCTCGGCTGCAGGCCGAAATAGCTGAAAGCCAGTCCGAAATTGCGCGAGCGCGGGTTCATATCGACGAGGCGCAGTTGAAAATACTGCAGTTGAAAAAGACCTTTGCCACCGAGGTCGCCGGTCTGTTGGGCGATGCGCGGAGCAAGGTGTATGAACTGCGCGAGCGCCTGGCCAGCCTGCAGGACCGCGACCAGCGCACCGATATCCTGGCGCCCGAGTCGGGGATGGTCATGGGGATGACCCTGCACACGACGGGCGGGGTGGTCAGCCCAGGTACTGCGCTGTTGGACATCGTCCCGGCCAACGAAGAGCTGATCGTCGAAGCGCAGATTTCACCGATGGACATCGATCGTATCGCATTGGGCAAACTGGCGCAGATCCGTTTCAGTGCGTTCAAGAGCAGCACCACGCCGGTCATCGAAGGGCAGTTGGTGCAGATATCCGCCGATCGCCTGACCAATAAAGACACCGGCACCGCTTATTACCTGGCACGCGTGGCCCTGACCGACAACGGGCGTCAGGCCCTGGGCGATCTCACCCTGGTGCCGGGAATGCCGGTCGAAGTGCTGATCAATACGGGGGCGCGGACGTTGTTGCAGTACTTGATGCAGCCTGCCAGCAATGCGTTCGCCCGTTCGTTGATCGAGGACTGACATGAAGTCTTTGATCGCGCTGTGTCTGGCCGTCATGCCGCTTGGCGTCCTGGCTGACAACACTTATATCGACCTGTGGCAACTGCATCAGGAAGCACAGGGCGCCGATCCGCGCATCCTGCGGGCGCAGGCGCTGATCCGTAGTGGTGAGGGCAACGAACGTGCAGCCTTTGGTCAATTGCTGCCGCAGCTCAACGCCAGCGGCAGTGTCAATCGCAGTCGACGCGACGATGACCTGGAGCGTATCCAGTACAACGGCAAGCGCATGGCGCTGGTGCTCAATCAGGTGATCTACGATCCGCAGGTCTGGCGCAGCTATCAGAAGTACGTAGAGCTGGCCCGGCAGGGCGAATACGAATCCGATGACACCCAGGTGCAGGCCAGCATTGATCTGTCCGAGCGCTATTTCGCTGTGCTGGCGGCCGAGGACGAGCTGTCCCTGGTGCGCAGCGAGCTGGAGGCGACCGAGCGTAACCTCAAGCGAGTCAATGCCCTGTATGCGCGCCAGATGGCGATGGTGACCGACACGCTGGACCTGGAGGCTCGAGTGGATGCGCTCAAGGCTGACGAGATCGAAGCCACCAACAAGGTCCAGGTCAGTCGTGAAGCGATTTCCGAGCTGGTGGGGCGCGACGTCCAGGAGCCGTTCAAGCGCATCGGCGACAATCCGGCGTTCAGTCTGCCCGCGCAGGCGCAGGACTACTGGGTGCAGACGGCACTGGACAGCAACCCGGCACTGCACGCCCGCGAACACAGTATCCGTGCCGCCGATGCGGCGATTGGCGAAGCCAAGGCCGGCCATCTACCCCGATTGGGCCTGAACTTGACGGCGCAACGCAGTGATATCGGCTACGAGGGCACGTTGACGCCGCGCTCGGACAACCTCATCGCATCCCTCGACTTGCAGGTGCCGCTCTACAGTGGCGGCTCCACCCGTGCCCGGGTGTCGACCTCGGAAAGCGATAAGGAAGTCGCCCAGCAAGAGCTGGAAGCCCTGCGGCGCCAGGTCATCAAGGAAACTTGCACGGCCTACCTGGGGATGACGGCAGAACTCAGTCGAATCAAGGCGACGCGCCGGGCGCTGGAATCCGCTGAAAAGTCACGGATAGCCACGGAGAAAGCCTTTGCGTACGGGGTCAAGAATGCCGTCGATGTCCTGGACAGCATCAAGGAAGCGTTTCGCGCACGGCGTGATTTCTATCAGTCCCAATACCGGTTCGTGACCAGTTTGCTGGTGCTGCATCGCTGGAGCGGAAGATTGGCCGATGGGGATATTCGCAAGGCTAACGAATGGTTGGTTGCGCCGTCGACATCGGACTAATGGTTAAATAGGTGGCCAAGTGATATCAATGCCACTGTTTCTCATGCAAAATAACGTTTTTTGTAGCGGTCGCATCCAGGAAGGGCCGTAGATAGTTCACAGGAAGCTCGTATGCCTAGTCCAACTGGTTACTCATCCGTTTCGTCCGCAAAGTTGACCGGTAACGTGCAGGTCAACAGCTTGCTTTATGGCACTTATTGGACCGGCAACGCGATCACGGGTACGTCTCTCACGTATAGCTTCATAACTGTGAATTCGAGTTACGCCCGCCGCTATAGCGAAGAAAGAGAGGACCTGGCCGACTACGTCCTGACGTCAGCACAGCAAGACGGCATTGTCAGCGCACTCGCTACCTGGAGTGCGGTCGCCAATCTTAAGTTCACCCAAGTCGAAGAGTCCTCCACCAATGTCGGTGACTTGCGGTTCGGTGGCTTTTGGTGGATGGACGACAACACTGCTGCCTGGGCCTATCTTCCCGGTAACACTCCCAGCGCTGGTGACGTCTGGCTGGGGCCAGTCACGAACGATCCGACACCCGACAAGGGTTCCTACGACTACCTGGTTTTCATGCATGAGATCGGCCATGCGTTGGGCCTCAAGCATCCGTTCTCCAAAGTCCTGTCAAACCCCACGGTGCTTTCCGCTCAGTTTGATGACGTGCGCTACACGCTCATGAGTTACAACACTGGGTATTCCTATGAGCCGACCACGCCCATGCTGCTGGATATCGCTGCCATCCAGAGTCTCTATGGCGCAAACACCCAGTGGCAGACTGGCAATACCACCTATAGCTGGGCGGCGGGTCAATCGGTGTTCGAGACGATCTGGGACGCTGGCGGCAATGACACCATTGATGCAAGCAATCAGGCAGGAGCGGTGCGCATCAACCTGAATGAAGGCCAGTTCAGCAAGATCGGCCAGGCCTTCACCAACCTCAAGACCGGGGCTTCCTTCAATGAAGGGCTCGCGATTGCCTACGGCGCTAAAATCGAAAACGCAATTGGCTCGGCCAATAACGACACCCTGATTGGCAATGCACTGGGCAACCTTCTAAATGGTGGCGCCGGCATAGACTCGATGACCGGCGGGGCAGGCAATGATACCTACGTCGTCGACAACCTCATGGATGTCGTCAGCGAAACCAGTGCCCTGGTCAGCGAAATCGACACCGTGCGCGCCTCGGTAAGCTGGAGCCTGGGTGCCAACCTGGAAAACCTCACGCTGACGGGCAGTGCCAATATCAATGGCACCGGCAACGCCCTGGGCAACGTGCTGACCGGCAACACCGGTGACAACCTGCTCAATGGCGGCGTCGGACGGGACACGCTGATCGGTGCTGTCGGCAATGACACCTATATGATCGACAACCTCGGTGACAGTGTCATCGAGCTCGCCGACCAAGGCCGCGACCTGGTACGCACAACGGTCAGCTACACCTTGTCGGCCAATGTCGAGGATGGCCAACTGCTCGGCATTGCCGCCCTCAATCTTGTCGGCAACGCCTCGAACAATAGCCTGATCGGTAACAACGCCGCCAACGTCCTCAATGGTCTGGGCGGTGCGGATACCCTTGACGGTGGCGCCGGCAACGACACTTATGTGGTCGACAACCTCGGCGATACGATCATCGAGCGAGGCGCCTCGCTCACCGAAATCGACAGTGTTATCTCGTCAATCAGTTACACCCTTGGCAGCAATCTTGAGGTCCTGACCCTCAGCGACAGTAGCAGCATCAACGGTACCGGCAACGCACTGAACAACCGCATCACCGGCAACGCTGGCGCCAACGTTCTGGACGGCGGCGTGGGTATCGACACCCTGATCGGTGGTGCCGGCAACGACACCTATGTGGTCGATAACCTCAAGGACCTCGTCAGCGAAACCAGCACCCTGGCCAGCGAAATCGATACCGTACGTTCCTCCTTGACTTGGAGCCTGGGCGCCAACCTGGAAAACCTCACGCTGACCGGCATCGCCCACCTCAATGGCACAGGCAACGCCCTGGACAACGTGCTGACCGGTAACGCCGGCAATAACCTGCTCAACGGTGGCGTCGGGCGGGACACGCTGATCGGCGGTGCCGGCGACGACATCTATATGCTCGACAACGTCGGCGACAGCGTCATTGAGCTCGCCAACGAAGGTCGCGACCTGGTGCGCACGACGGTGAGCCATACCTTGTCCGCCAACGTTGAAGATGGACAGCTGTTAAGCGTCGCCGCCCTCAGTCTGGTCGGCAACGCTTTGGACAACAGCCTGATCGGCAACGCCGGCGCCAACGTGCTCAATGGCCTGGACGGTGCGGACACCCTGGACGGTGGTGCCGGTATCGATACTCTCATCGGTGGCACCGGTAACGACACCTACATCGTCGACAACCTCAAGGATGTTGTCAGCGAGACCAGCACCCTGGTTAGCGAAATCGATACCGTGCGCTCCTCGGTGAACTGGAGCCTGAGCGCCAACCTGGAGAATCTCACGCTAACCGGCGCTGCCCAACTCAATGGCACCGGCAACGCCCTGGACAACGTGCTGACCGGCAACGCCGGGAACAACGTATTGAACGGTGGCGCCGGCAGCGACCAACTTGACGGTGGCGCCGGCAACGACACTTATGTGGTCGACAACCTCGGCGATACGATCATCGAGCGAGGCGCCTCGCTCACCGAAATCGACAGCGTTATCTCGTCGATCAGTTACACCCTTGGCAGCAATCTTGAGGTCCTGACCCTCAGCGACAGTAGCAGCATCAACGGTACCGGCAACGCACTGAACAACCGCATCACCGGCAACGCTGGCGCCAACGTTCTGGACGGCGGCGTGGGTATCGACACCCTGATCGGTGGTGCCGGCAACGACACCTATGTGGTCGATAACCTCAAGGACCTCGTCAGCGAAACCAGCACCCTGGCCAGCGAAATCGATACCGTGCGCGCCTCGGTGACTTGGAGCCTGGGCGCCAACCTGGAAAACCTCACGCTGACCGGCATCGCCCACCTCAATGGTACCGGCAATGCGCTGAACAACGTGCTGACCGGTAACGCCGGCAATAACCTGCTCAACGGTGGCGTTGGGCGGGACACGCTGATCGGCGGTGCCGGCGACGACATCTATATGCTCGACAACCTCGGCGACAGCGTCGTTGAGCTCGCCAATGAAGGCCGCGACCTGGTGCGCACGACGGTGAGCCATACCTTGTCCGCCAACGTTGAAGATGGACAGCTGTTAAGCGTCGCCGCCCTCAGTCTGGTCGGCAACGCTTTGGACAACAGCCTGATCGGCAACGCCGGCGCCAACGTGCTCAATGGCCTGGACGGTGCGGACACCCTGGACGGTGGTGCCGGTATCGATACTCTCATCGGTGGCACCGGTAACGACACCTACATCGTCGACAACCTCAAGGATGTTGTCAGCGAGACCAGCACCCTGGTTAGCGAAATCGACAATGTACGCTCCTCGGTGAGCTGGAGCTTGGGCGCCAACCTGGAAAACCTCACGCTGACCGGCACCGCGCACCTCAATGGCACCGGCAACGCCCTGGACAACGTGCTGACCGGCAACGCCGGGAACAACGTATTGAATGGTGGTGCCGGCAGCGACCAACTTGACGGTGGCGCCGGCAACGACACTTATGTGGTCGACAACCTCGGCGATACGATCATCGAGCGAGGCGCCTCGCTCACCGAAATCGACAGCGTTATCTCGTCGATCAGTTACACCCTTGGCAGCAATCTTGAGGTCCTGACCCTCAGCGACAGTGGCAGCATCAACGGTACCGGCAACGCACTGAACAACCGCATCACCGGCAACGCCGGCGCCAACGTTCTGGACGGCGGTGTGGGTATCGACACCCTGATCGGTGGTGCCGGCAACGACACCTATGTGGTCGATAACCTCAAGGACCTCGTCAGCGAAACGAGCACCCTGGCCAGCGAAATCGATACCGTGCGCGCCTCGGTGACTTGGAGCCTGGGCGCCAACCTGGAAAACCTCACGCTGACCGGCATCGCCCACCTCAATGGCACCGGCAATGCGCTGAACAACGTGCTGACCGGTAACGCCGGCAATAACCTGCTCAACGGTGGCGTCGGGCGGGACACGCTGATCGGCGGTGCCGGCGACGACATCTATATGCTCGACAACCTCGGCGACAGCGTCGTTGAGCTCGCCAACGAAGGCCGCGACCTGGTGCGCACGACGGTGAGCCATACCTTGTCCGCCAACGTCGAAGATGGACAACTGTTAAGCGTCGCCGCCCTCAGTCTGGTCGGCAACGCTTCGGACAACAGCCTGATCGGCAACGCCGGCGCCAACGTGCTCAATGGCCTGGACGGTGCGGACACCCTGGACGGTGGTGCCGGTATCGACACCCTCATCGGTGGCACCGGCAACGACACCTACATCGTCGACAATCTCAAGGACATCGTCAGCGAAACCAACACCCTGGCCAGCGAAATCGATACCGTGCGCTCTTCGGTGAGCTGGAGCCTGGGCGCCAACCTGGAGAATCTCACGCTAACCGGCGCTGCCCACCTCAATGGCGCCGGCAACGGTTTGGACAACGTGCTGATCGGCAACGCCGGGAACAACGTATTAACCGGTGGGGCAGGCAACGATCAACTCAACGGCGGTGCCGGCAATGACTCGCTGAACGGCGGAATGGGTACTGACACCATGACCGGTGGCGATGGCGCCGACCGGTTTGTTTTCAGCTTCTTGAATGAGTTGGGCCTGGGAATTGCCCGCGACACTATTTTCGACTTCAGCAGACTTCAGGGCGATAAGGTTGACCTGTCGAAACTGGATGCCAATGCCCCGACGCTGCTGTTTGAAAAGTTCACTTTCATCGATTCGAATGACTTCACGGGTGCAGGGCAACTGCGCTTCGTCGATCAAGTGCTTTCCGGCAACATCAACGGCGATCTGGGAGCGGATTTCGAGATCCAGTTAGTGGGTGTCAACACCTTCACCGCCAATGACTTGGTCGCTTGATAAAGCGGCCTTGCGTCCCGTTGCGGTAAATCCAAGGCATGGGGGAGGGATCCCCCTGAGCCATTGAGTTTATACCGACGCCCTGACCACCAGCGGGCAATCCACGGGCTGGGCACCCGACACCTCGAGGCTTTCGATCAGGTGTCGGGCCGCCTGGCGCCCGATCTCGTAGTACGGCAGCTGTACCGTTGTCAGTGGCGGGATGAACAGTTCGGCGATACCGATCATGTTGTCATAGCCGAGCACGGCGACGTCCTCGGGAATCTTCAGGCCGCGTCCCAACAACAGCTGATAGGCACAAAAGGCAATGCGGTCGTTGCCGCAGATCAGGATGTCGAATTGGGGGCGACCCTCGACAATGTGCCGGTCGAGGATGGCAGCGGTTTCGCCATAGGCATCGTGATCAGAAAGGTCGTATTGCAGCAGGGCTTCAGGCGCCAGCCCGGATGCCTGACAGGCACGCCGCAGGCCTGCCTGGCGCAGGCTCCAGGCCACACTCTGTTTTGGCAGATTGATGCACAGCGGGCGCCGATAGCCTTGGCTCAACGCATGATGCACGGCTCGATACTGCCCCGCTTCATCATCGGGCACGTAACTGACCAGGCGACTGTCATCGGCCAGGCAATTGGCGAGCACCAGCGGTTTGCTTTTCAACCGCTCGGGAATGCTCACCTGGCGTAACCCCATGGCGCTGAAGATCAACCCGTCGGGACGGTGCGACAGCATCAGGTCGATGTTCTGGTCGGTGGGCGGGTTGCTCAGCAAGTTGAGGATAAAGACATTCCAGCCCGCTTGTTGCGCGGTCTGTTCGATGGACAGCAGCAGCTCGACCGCGAAGGGGGTGGTCGCGGTGTCCAGTGCGAACACACCAATGGTTCGCGCCTGGAGGTTGTCGCCGCGCATCCTGCGCGCCGACAGGCTCGGTACGAATTGCAATTCGTCAATGGCGCGACGCACCCGCTGGAGGGTTTCGGGGCTCAGTTTTTCCGGGGTATTGAGCGCTCGAGAAACCGTCATCAGGGACACGCCGGCCAGCTGTGCAACGTCTTTCACTGAAGTCATGCGAGGTGCGGCCAGTCAGGTTGACGCAGAATCATGACACAGGGCCCGGGCTTCTCGCGACTCGAATGACGATGCTCATAGCCACCCCGAGGCCAAAGGCCATGCGTGGGTGATGGAGACGTCCCCGCCAGTCCCGCTTGCGAGCAACTTCACCCCCAGGCTGTCGGGCTGAGGGTAGATGCGGCTGCTGAGACTGAAGCGCCCGCTTTCCTCAAACACCTCGATGGACGAGCGGTCCAGAAACACACGCAGTTGCAGATGCTCTTGCCCCCGGTCGATCGCCACACTGCGCTGACCGCTCACTTGTGCCCCCGAACGACTGCGGTCGAGCACCAGGCGCCGCAGTGACGCATCGTAGTAAAGCAGGGTGTATTCATCGCCATCGGCACTGCAGCGCAGGGCGATGCCCAGCGTGCCTTCGGTGCAGTCGAGTAAATCCAGCTGCACATGGATCTCGAGCCTGTCGCCATTCACTTGCGGTACCCACCGACTGCCTGATTCACCCCACGCAGGCGTGCTTGGCAACGGCGCCTTGCGCAACGCCGTCAGTTCCCGGGCCGGGAATACCCTGAGGCGATCAGCATGCAATTGCAGCTCGCGTGGCAGTCCGAGCATGCCGCACCAGTGATGAGCCTGGCTTGGCATCGGGCTTTCCCACATGTCGAGCCAGGCCCACACCAGGCGCCGACCATCGGCGGCCACCAAGGTTTGCGCGGCATAGAAATCGTGGCCGTTATCCAGTTCGATAAACGGCCCGCCGCTGAAATGCCATTCGCTGTCGAGTTGGCCTACTCGATAACCGGTGTGGTACTTGTTGAGCCGGTCGTAACCCTCGGGCTGCATGCCCTGGGGGGAGTACAGCAGTACATCGCGGCCATCGAGTTGGAACAGATCCGGGCACTCCCACATGTAGCCATCGCCCTCGTTGCCGCTGGACACGTAATCAAGGAATTCCCAGGCGTGCAGGTCCGTGGAACGGTACAGCGGGAGCAGCGGCGTATCGTCCAGACGGGCGCCGGCAATCAGGTACCAATGGTCATTTTCCTTCCAGACCTTGGGGTCACGAAAGTGCATGATCGCGTCTTGCGGCGCAGTCTCGATGACGGCGCCGTGCTTGACGAACCGGATGCCGTCGACACTGGTGGCCAGGCACTGGACTTGACGGATCTGGCGTTCGTCACCCACTTCCCCCAGCCAGGTGTGCCCGGTGTAGATCAACGCCAGGGTATCGCCACACACCACCGCGCTGCCGGAAAAGCAACCGTCGCGGTCAAAGTCATCGCCCGGCGCCAGCGCGATGGGCAGGTGTTGCCAATGGACCAGGTCGGCACTCTTGGCATGCCCCCAATACATCGGGCCCCATTTCGCATCGAAGGGGTGGTGTTGATAGAACACGTGATACTCGCCCTGGAAGTACACCACGCCATTCGGGTCGTTCATCCAGCCCACCGGTGGGGCCAGATGATAATCGGGGCGATAGGCGTCGATGACGCGAGACAGGCCATCCTTCAGCGCCTGCTGCGCAAGTTCAAGGGCTGCGGACATTGGAGCACTCATGGCATTTACAGACACAGTCATAGGGCGCCTGCTCGTACCGAGCGCAGGGTGGCGTCATCCGACGGGTTTTCAGTGGCTTTTGGGGGGCGGCTCAAGGCCCTGCCGTCGACATCGAACAGGTGCAGGTTATCGGTCTCCAGCTGCAATTCGACCCGATCTCCCACGCGCCATCCGGCGTTGACCTCACAACGACAGATCAGCGGTTCTTGCTGACCGGTATCGAGGTGCACATAGGTTTCGCTGCCCAGGTATTCGACAACGGTCACGGCGACGCCAGCGCTGCCTTGCGCTGCCTTGAGCGATACATGTTCCGGGCGGATCCCCAGGCTCAGTTGCGTGTCCGCCACCAGGCCCGAGCTGTCGAAGGGCAGGGAAGCCTTCCCCAATACGAGGCTTTCAACCAGGCTGGTTTCGCCAGGCGTGTACAGGAACGCTGGAAGAAAATTCATTCTGGGCGACCCCAGGAAACCGGCGACAAAGCGCGTGGCCGGGCGTTCATAGAGCTCACGTGGCGAGCCAACCTGCTCGATACGACCGCCATTGAGCACGACAATCTTGTCGGCCAGGGTCATTGCTTCGACCTGGTCGTGGGTGACGTAGATCATGGTCGTGCCCAATCGGGCATGCAGCCGGGCGATTTCGTTACGCATCTGCACCCGCAACGAGGCGTCCAGGTTGGACAGCGGCTCATCGAACAGCAAAATGTCCGGCTCCCGCGCCATGGCCCGGCCCATGGCCACGCGCTGGCGCTGTCCGCCCGACAACTCCTTGGGCTTGCGTTGCAGCAGTCTATCCAATTGCAGGATTTGCGCGGTTTTCAGCACACGCTCACGCAGGCTGGTCTTTTCAGTCTTGGCCAGTTTGAGACCAAAACTGATGTTGTCGTAGACGCTCATGTGCGGGTAGAGCGCATACGATTGAAACACCATGCCGACGCCACGCTCGCGCGGTTCCAGGTCGTTGACCCGGCGTCCATCGATCAGCAGGTCGCCGGCGCAAATGGAGTCCAGTCCGGCGATCAGTCGCAACAGGGTCGACTTTCCGCAGCCCGAAGGACCGACGAACACCACGAATTCACCCGCGGCGATTTCCAGGCTGACGTCGCGAAGAATGCGCATGCCGCCCAGTTGTTTGTTCACGTTGTCCAGTTTCAACTTGATCACGATGCTGTTCCTTCTTGTCTTTGTTGGGCATCAACCCTTTAACGCGCCGGTAGTGAGGCCGGAAACGATTCGGCGCTGGAAGATCAGCACCAGAATCACCAATGGGACGGTGACCAGCACCGAAGCGGCCATCAACAGCCCCCAAGGCAACTCATGGGAGCTGCCGCCGGAAATCAGGGCGATGGCCACCGGCACCGTGCGTTGCGTGTCGGTGAGGGTGAAGGTCAGGGCAAACAGGAACTCGTTCCACGCGGCAATGAACGCCAACAGGCCAGTGGTGACCAGCGCGGGCCAGAGCAGCGGCAACAGCACGCGGGTCAGGGTGACCCAGGGTGAGGCACCATCCATGATCGCCGCCTCTTCCAGTTCATGGGGCAGTTGGCCCATGAACGTGGTCAGTACCCAGACGGTGAAGGGCAGGGTGAAAATCGTGTAGCTCAGGATCAGCGCCCAGGACGTGTTGTACAGTCCCAGGACACGGATCACCTCGAACAACCCCGACAGCACCGCGACCTGGGGAAACATCGACACGCCAAGGACCAGCATCAGCACCGTGCCACGTCCACGAAACTTCACCCGGCCCAAGGCATAGGCGGCGGTCAGGCTGAGGAACAGCGCCAGCGCGACCACACTCAGCGCAACCACCAGAGAGTTACCGATCGCCCGCAGGAACGAGGCTTGGTGGAGCACGGCGGCATAGTTGGAGAAGTCGGGGTTGTCGATCCAGTAGCTCACCTGGAACAAGGCGCTGGATGACTTCAGCGAAGTCACGATGGCGTAGTAGAAAGGGAAGACCGCATACAGTAGCAAAATCCCGATCAGGCACCAGAATCCGACGCGCAGCAGCGCTTTTTTCAATAGGCGCGGGCTCATGAGCGAACCTCCATTTGACGGCGTCCGAGGTACAGGTAAGCCATGGCGATCACCGCAACCACCAGAAACAGCAGGGTCGAGGCCGCGCTGCCGTAGCCAACATCCTGGAACTCCACCAGATGCTGGCGGGCGTAGACCGACATGCTCATGGTGCTCGACGAATTCGAGGTCAGCACATAGATGACGTCGAACACCCGCAAGGAGTCGAGAATGCGAAAGATCGCCGCCACCAGCAACGCCGGCATCAGCAGTGGCAGCGTGACCCGCCAGAACACCTTCAGCGGATGAATGCCGTCGACGCGGGCGGCTTCGTAGCAATCGCCCGGCAACATCTGCAAGGCCGCCAACATCAGCAGCGTGACGAACGGGACGGTCTTCCAGACGTCGACGATAATCACTGCCCACATCGACAGGTCCGCGTCTGCCGTCCAGGCCAGGGGCGCGTCAATCAGGCCGGCGCCCAGCATCAGATGATTGATGATGCCGAACTGGTCGTTGAGCATCCATGACCAGATCTTCGCCGAGACAATGGTGGGTATCGCCCAGGGAATCAGAATCAATGCCCGCACCAGGGCGCGTCCGGTGAACTTGACGTTCAGCAGCAGCGCCACCAACAGCCCCAGCACCATTTCCAATCCCACTGAGACCACGGTGAAATGCAGGGTGTTGCGCACGGCGTTCCACCATTGTGGATCGACCAGGATGCCTGACCAGCCGGAGCCGCTGTGGAACAGGTAATTGCTCAAGCCGACGAAGGTTGCATCACCGGTGTCCGCCAGGCTGGCGTCGGTCAGGCTGAACCAGAATGTGCGCAGCAGCGGCCACGCCGCCACCAGGGCCAGACACAGCAACATTGGTGTCAGAAACAGCCAGGCGGCGCGAACCCGGCGGCGTTGTACCGGCGTTTCCCGGGTGAGCAACAGCTCATCATCGGGGGCCAGGGTAGTGGAGACAGACATGGTGATTTCCTTCCTTGTGGCTTACCAGTTCCGGCGTTTGATGCGCGTCAGTTCGCTTTCCAGCTCGGCCAGCGCCTGCTCGACAGGCCGCTCGCCCGCCAACACGCCGTGGACTTGGTCGAAGAACGCATTGGAGACCCGTGGATAGCGATCGGCGGTGATGGCGGCGGGGCGCATGACCCCGTCATTGAGAATGCTGTGCAGTTGGCTGTAGTAAGGCATCGCCGCGAGTAACTCGGGATCTTGATAAAGCGACTCGATCACCGGGTTATAGGCGCCGACCAGGGCACGATGTTTCTGCTGTTGAGCACTGCTCAGGTAGCTCACCAATTCTGCGGCCAGCTTGGGGTTGGCGCTGTAGCGCGACACCGCCAGGCCCCAGCCACCGAGGGTGGACGCGTGGGTGCCCGTCTCGCCACCGCGGGGCAGGGGCGCGACACCGACCTTGTCTTTTACGACGCTGTCGGGGCTTTGCACCAAGGCCCAGACATACGGCCAGTTACGCATGAACAGCGCATTACCCGACTGGAATACGCCACGTCCTTCTTCCTCGGTGTAATTGAGTACACCGCGCGGGGAAATGTCGCCCACCCAGCTTTTCGCCAGGGTCAACGCCGCTCTTGAGGCCTGGCTGTTGACCACGATGTCGCCTTGCGAATTGACCAGCCCGCCTTGCGGTTGGCTGCTGATCCACTCCAGCGCATTGCACGTCAGGCCCTCGTAGGCCCGACCTTGAAATACGTAACCCCAGGCATTGGCGTTCCCGGCGCTGCGTTCGGCCTGCTGAACTTCCCTGGCCGTAGCGGTCATTTGCTCCCAGGTCTGCGGCACCGGCTTGTGGTACTTCTCAAGCAAGTCCTTGCGGTAATACAGCAGGCCCGAATCGGTGAACCACGGCATGGTTACCAGCCGTCCGTTTACCGTGGCGTTATCCACCTGGGCCTTGAAGTAGCCCTGGGTCGCGTTGGCGGGAAGCACCTCGCGCAGGTCCAGCAGATGTTTGGCCAGCATCCCCGGCCACACCATGTCGATTTGAATGATGTCGATGTCGCTGGACTGGGCGCTGAGGATCTGTTGGTAGAACGACAACCGCTCGGTCGCCGAGTTAGGCGTGGACACCACTTCGACGCTGTTGCCGGTCTGCTTCGACCATGTCTCGACAGCCTCCTTGCACAGTTGCAATTCAGCCCCCACCGCACCGCAGGAGATCGTCAGATTGGCGGCAGTCGAAAGGGATGGAAGCCCGACACAAAGGCCGAGCAGCGCAGCAGGAAGGAGCGTTTTGAGCTGTTTCATAAAGCCCTCTTTATTTTTGTTTTTAGAAAAGTTAACGTTAACATCGCCAAATGTAGCAGCGTATTTGCGATGAGGCATCCTTTTTTTCGCGGTTCTTGGACAATCCAAAAGCCAAGGGAAAAGACAGTCGCGGGACAAAAAAATAAAAACAAAACAGGGAAATCCACATGCAGAAAGCATCAAGCTGGCTTCTCGCAGGCGTGCTCGGCACCTCGGCGGCCACCTCTCAAGCTGCGACGCTGGAAGAACGTATGGCTGCGTTCGAAGCCCGTGCCAGCGCAGCGGAAAAGCGCGCCGCCGCAGCCGAACAGCAAACCCAGGCGCTGGCCAGGGAGCTGCAGCAACTCAAACGCGCCACGCCTGCCATCCAACCTGTGGCGTCCACGGCGACTGTTACGAACCCCACGCTGGACACGCGGTTGGCAAACCTCGAAGCCCGCCAGCAAAGCATGGAAAAGCAGGGCAGTAGCGCACACCTCACGGATGGGTTCAGCTTCAAGGGTTACGCTCGTTCCGGATTGTTGGTCAATGATGGCTTGGGCGGTGGTCGCGGCGGTCCTTATACCACTCCAGCCGGCTCTGTCGGTGGCGCTGTCGGGCGACTCGGTAACGAGGACGACACCTACATGCGCATCGATCTGTCCAAAGAAATGTACGCGCAGAACGGCACCCGTTCCAAATTCACGGTATCCATCGCCGATGGCGTGGAAAGCTCCAATGACTGGACTGCCGACGAAAGCGACCTGAACGTGCGCCAGGTGTTTACCGAACTCGATCATATCGCTGCCTTCAAGGGAAACTCGGTGTTTGAAAACGCCACCCTGTGGGCAGGCAAGCGTTTCGATCGAGACAATTTCGATATTCACTGGCTGGACTCGGACGTCGTCTACCTGGCTGGCACCGGGGGCGGAATCTACGACGTGCAGATGAATAAGAATTGGCGCTCGAATTACTCGTTGATCGGACGAAACTACGGCGAGTTCAGTGAGGGCGGCGTCAATGCCGATGTGGAAAGCTACGTCCTGACCTCCAACCAGTTTTTCGACAATGGCCAGTGGCAGTGGATGTTCAACGCCATCGGTGCCAAGGAAAACGACATCGGTACTCGTAGCAATGAAGCGGGCCTGACGCCTGCCGATTCGGGCTTGCACAGCATGGTGGCCAACCATCAGAAGAACTTTTTCGGCAGGGAAGGTTTCACCAAGGCGGCGCTGCTCTACGGGCAAGGCCTGGGGGCAGAGGTCAAGAACATTGGCGCGGATGGCGAACTGATCGACGATGCCCGCGCACTGCGCCTGGCGCTCTACGGTGAAACACCTATCGCTCCCGGCTGGCGCATCGGTCCCAGTTTACTGGCCGAACAGAGCAAGGATCGATACGTCAAAGGCGATGACTACCGCTGGATGACACTGAACGTGCGCCTGGCCAATGAAATCAACAGCAATTTCGAGATGGCCTACGAGATGAGCTGGCAGACCATGGACCTCGATCCCAAGGGCTACATGCAACGCAATGCGGTCAACGGTAACTTCTGGAAGTTCACGGTTGCCCCGACCTTCAAGCCTGATTTCGGGGACCTTCTCACACGCCCCGAACTGCGTGTGTTTGCCAGTGTCATGGACTGGTCCTCGGATCTGGACAGATACAGCACCGCGGATTCCTTCGGCAAGTCTGACTTCAACGCAGGCGGCGTGTGGCAATACGGCATACAGATGGAAACCTGGTTCTAACTGGAAGGGCATCTTCTTCGCAAGCAGAGGATGCCGCTCAACCCTCCATCAGCGCCAACCGGAACTTGCTCGGGTTGGCCCCGAACACTTTCAGCATCAACCGGCGCAGGGCGGTGGGGTCCTCGTAACCCACTTGCGCCGCGACCTGTTCGATCGTCATCCGGCTGGTCTCGATCAACATGCGGGCTCGATTGAGCCGCACGCTTTGCACAAGCGCCAGCGTGCTCTTGCCCGTGGCTGCCTGCACGTGCCGTGAGAGCGTTCGCGTAGACATGGCAAATTCATCCGCCAGTGCGGCCACGCTTGGAAGGTTCGGCAACGCTGATTCGATGCGTTGGGTCAGGCGAGCAATCAACTCGTTGCCGTTGGAAAGCATCATCGGAACGATGAACGGTGACTGAGCCTGGCGACCATCAATCAAGAGCACACGACCCACTTCGTCCGCCAGCGGGGCTCCAAAGCGCGACCGCAACAAATGAAGCATCAAATCGGTTTGCGCGAAGGCCGCTCCCGCCGTTATGACCGGGCCATCGGCGCACACCATCCGATCCACGTCGACAACGCAGCGTGGCTCGAGTTGGCGCAACTCTGCGGCCAGCCACCATGAAGTTGTCACTCGGCGATTCATGAGCAACTGCGCAGCCTGCAGCAGAAAAACCCCCGTGCACGATGCCGCTACTGAGCCGCCGTGAGCTCCATGCGCCTTGATGGCCTCGATCGCGCGTTGCCCAGCGTCGCTCGCCAGCCGTCCTGCTAGGTCATGGGCACTCTCGACACCCAACCCCGGAACGATCCAGGTGCTCTGATCGGTGAGCACTGCGCGGGGTATCGGTGTCGCTTCGACGCTCAATCCACCACTCAACGCGACCGACTTGCCGTGCGCAGAAACGATGCGCCAGGTCGGACGAGTCACCTTAAGCCGTGGCGCTAGCGTGACTGCGGCATTCAAGATATCCAGGGTTGCCGCGACGCTGGTCGCATAGGCCCCAGGAAGGACCAGGAGGGTGAAATCGTGCATTGTCTTAAAAGGCCTGAAAGGAGTCATATCGGACACTGTAAGCCTACAGCTTCTCAGCGCCTAATGCCGTACACCTCAACCACTGGAGCGGTTCATGCCTAATGTCCTTTTAAAAATACCGAAGGGTTCTTTCCCTGGTGAAGCGCGATCGACCTTGGTCCGCCGCATCAACGCGGCCGCCGCCCTTGCAGAGCGGATTGCGGACGATCCGAAGAAGCGATTCTTGTGTTGGGTGGTTGTCGAGGAGGTTGAGCCTGGAGGTTGGACCTGTGGCTCCGTCGATGTGACCTCGCAAATGCTGCCCTGCATGGCCATGGTCTACGTACCGGCCGGGGTACTGGATGCGGTCTCAAGGGCCAGCTATGTCGAGTTGATGCACGGCGCTTTCACGCAAGCGCTGCCTGTCGATGACAAACGCCAATTGGTGACTTCGATCGTGCTGCACGACGTGGCTGACGGCGCGTGGGGAGCCAATGGCGTCATCTGGAGCCTGCCCCTCTTCGCCAAAGCAGCAGGGTATGAGCATCTCCAGCATCTGGCCGCGGCCATCTGAAAGGGCGCCGGGCCTTCGGGCCTGGCAACCTCACGCCCGCTGGCAAAGCAGCCGGCCTGCTGCAATTCATGCGATGCTTCTGCGCAGCGGATGCTGGATGCAGGCATCCGTAAGTCGCTGCAGCTCGATACTCAAAAGGCATACTGACCTGTTTGCCTGAGACGTCTACAAGCGGGGGCGGATAACCCGCTCATCCGAACCGGAGAAAAACAATGACATTCAAGGCTCTGCTCGCAAGCAAACCCGGCGATGCAATCGCGACCCACCTGGTCGACTTCCAGGACGAGGACCTGATGCCGGGCGACGTGACCGTTGTGATTGAGTATTCGACCGTGAACTACAAGGATGCCTTGGCCCTGAGTGGTCGCTCGCCGGTCATTCGCCAGTTTCCGTTGATCCCGGGCATTGATTTCGCCGGTATCGTCGAGACCTCCAGCCATCCCGGTTTCGCGGCCGGCGATCGGGTGCTGGTCAACGGTTGGGGGCTGAGCCAGACCCACCATGGTGGCTTCGCGCAGAAAGCGCGGGTGAGTGGCGACTGGCTGGTGAAGGTCCCAGAGGCATTTTCAACCCAGCAAGCCATGGCCATCGGCACTGCGGGCTACACGGCAATGCTCAGCGTGCTGGCGTTGGAGCATGGCGGCCTGAGCCCCGAGCGCGGCGATATCCTGGTGACTGGCGCCAGTGGCGGTGCCGGCTCGGTGGCGATCGCGCTGTTGTCGGGCCTGGGGTATCGCGTGATCGCCTCGACCGGGCGGCAAGAGGAAACCGACTACCTGCACGAGCTCGGTGCGGCACAGGTCATCGATCGTCGGACCCTGTCCGAGGCAGGCGCCCCGATCGGCAAGGAACGCTGGGCGGGCGTCATCGATTCTGTCGGTAGTCATACCCTGGTCAATGCGTTGGCACAGACCCAATACCGAGGGGTTGTCGCCGCCTTCGGTTTGGCCCAGGGGGCAGATCTGCCGGGGTCGGTGCTGCCGTTCATCCTGCGTAACGTAACCCTGGCCGGTATCGACTCTGTCAATGCGCCCCAGAGTGCCCGTGTGCAAGCATGGTCACGACTGGCGCGTGACCTTGACGTGGACAAGCTTGCCCGCACCACCCAAGTCGTGGGCCTGGCTGAAGTTCCGGCAATCGCCGGTCGGGTGCTGGAAGGGAAGGTTCGCGGGCGCACCGTCGTGGATGTGAACGCCTGATTCTTTCGGCGAGCCGATTCCCATGACGGCATCTCAGCGTAAACACTGGCGCCCTGGGGTGCTGTTGATCACTTCATGTCTCTGGCCTGCACCCACAACACTGCGTCTTGCGACAAGGGCTTGCCCATGTGGGTCTTCGTTGTACCGATGTCGAGCGCCGCGATGCCCCACCAGCCGGCCCGGGGCAGGCCAATGGTCACGATGCCTTGGGCGTCCGCGTAGGTGCTCAGGGCTTTGAATGATGCTTGAGGTGCCGTCACATAGTCTTGCTGGCCGAAAGCGTTTTTTTCAAGATCAACGGAATGGTTGACGTATTCGATTTCGATTTCGGCGAACGGAACAGGCTTGCCATCGGCCAGCACCACCGCGCGGAACACACCTCCCGTCCAGTTGGCATAAGGCTTGTTCAGTGGCTGGATCTCCACCGGCAACCCTTGTGGCTCTGACCAGTTTCCGGGGACTCCGCCCACGTTCACGATCAACTTGGTGAACTGTTGGATGTAGACATCTTCTTCAGTTTCCAGGTAAGGCTCGGGTTCGAGTACGAAGATATGGTCACCCAGTGAACGCACCAACTCCCGTGGAATCGAGGCGCGATAGGCCGGCGTCCGGTTGTCGCGACTCTGCCACTCGATGGGACGCAAGTACTTGCGCAGGTCGATTTTCTCCCCGCCGTGGGAGCTGATGTGATTGAAGGCGCGAGGTGTACCCATGGCCATGGTGGGGCCGCCGGAGAAGGGGTGGGTGAACACCAGCGCGAACTCGAGATTTTCCGCACGCTGCAGCGCCGTTTCTTCCACGTAGAGCATCTGGAAATGGGCATGCGCAGCGCCGGCCAAGCCAGTGAATGTCGTAGCGGCAAGGGCTTGGAGCAGTTTTCGTTTGAACGTCATGGTCGTTTTCACCTTGAAATGTCGGAAGACTGAATCGTGAGTTCATGGCCGGCGCCACCGAGGAACACCACGGAGTAGTTTCCTGTGGGGGGCTGGAACGTGTAGGTGTTGTCCTTGCCGACTTCGCCCTCAAGCAACACTTTGTTGCTTGGGTCCTGGACATGGATTTTTCTGCCGTTGGCCGAGCTGCCATCGGTGAAGCCCGCCTCGCACTTCACCTGGTTATCGCCCTCGATGTAGCAATCGAAGACGGGACCATGGGCGAAGGTCGCCTGGCAGAACGCCAGAGCACCTGCCATCGCTATTCGCATTGCTGAACCTATGGGTTTCATAACGCCTCGCCGTCAAGATCGATCATTGGGCAGGCGACTGGCCGTCGCCTCTCGTGTTGTCGTTGCCAGTCGCGGCGAAGGCCGCCAGCAAGGCTTGCAGGTTCGAGTCCAGGAGCGCTTCGTATCCGTTGGCCGTGTCGGCGAGTATTCCCGGGTTGCCCGTATCGAGTACCAACAACCGCGCGCCCCCGTCCTCGATGGCTTTGACGATCTTGGCGTCCGGTGCCCACTTGTGGACCACCACGCGAATGTCGCGCTCGCGCAGGTAATGGGTCAGCGCGGCGTAGTCAGGGTCGCTCCAGTCGATGTCCTGTCGGACGAACCAGCCGTCGACAAAGACGCCGAATTCGCCGAACAGGTAGATGAACTCATTGGCCAGCGACAGCACGCGCAGATCCGGCACCGCCGTCAGGCGGGTACCGTAGTCAGCCTTGAGCCGGCGCAAACGGTCTTCAAGTGCGGCGAGGTTGTGCTGTATTCGCGGCGCATCGGCGGGGGCCAGGCGTTCCAGGTCGGTGGCGATCAGTGCCGACATGCGCATGGCGTTGACGGGACCGAGCCAGGCATACGGCGACGGGCCCTCTTCGACATCGCTCGCCGCGGCCCAGGGAACGTCGCTCGACGGTACGCGGGTCACCGCCACGCTGGGTTTAACGGTGTCCCATGAGCGCGAGGCATCGATCTCGATGATCCGCAGATTGTGGCGGCGCGCCGTCGCATACAGCGGGTCGGCACGCCAGAGACTACTGAGGGTGACCACGGCTTCGGCTTGCTGGAACACCTTGGCGTCCAGGCGTGACAGCGCGTTGGCCTGGCTTTCCATAGGCACCGCAGCTTCCGCCGGAAGACGGACGACCTCAAGGGTCGTGCCCTCGCTGAGTGCCGAGGTGAGCGCATACACGGCAGGCAGTGCGACAAGCACCTGCTGCCTTGCGTTATCGGCAAAGGCCGAAAAAGGGAGGCCCAGCAACAGTGCCAGCATCGTCAGCCAGGACCTGTAGAACCCTTTCCTATTCATACGCTGGCCCCCCTGAATCGGGACGCGGTAGCGCGCATGACGGTGGTGACGACGAACACCAGGGCGGCGACTATCACGATTGCCCCGCCGGTTGGTACGGGGATGTGGAATTGCATCGGCGCCAGGATCCCCACCACGCAGGAAAAGGTCGCAATCAGGATGGCGCGTGCGACCAGCCCCGGGAGCGAGTGGCTGATGTTGCGTGCTGCCGCCGCCGGTATGAGCAGAAGGGCTTCGACGAGCACGGCGCCGATGATTTTCAGGCAAGCGACCGTCACCAGGGTGACCAGCACCACAAACAGGTACTCGACGCTTCGCACCCGCACACCGCGAGCATGGGCCAGGCTCGGATTGAGGCTGGCCAACAACATGCCGTTGTACAGCGGCAGTCCGAGCACGGCACACAGCGCCGTTACGCCAAGCAGCACGTTCATGTCGGTGTGGTCCACCGCCAGGATCGAGCCGAACAGCACGCTTTCCATCACGTGGGTGTTGATCTTTGCCGATACGAACAGCAACAGCGAGGCACCGACCGCCAGTGAGATGGACAGGAACACACCGATCAGCGTGTCATTGGCCAACGTGGTGCGATGCTGCGTGTACTTGAGCGTCAGCGCGAACAGCAGGCAGAAGCCGAACATCGAGAAGTAGGGAGACGTATAGGATTCGCCGATCAGCACGCCAATGGCGACGCCGGTCATCGCAGCATTGCCGACGGACTGACTGAAAAACGCCATGCGCTTGATCATTACCATCGTACCCAGCACGCCCAGCAGGGGGCCGATGAGCACTGCGCAGAGCAGGGCGTTGATCACGAACTCATACTCGAACGGCTGCGGCAGGATGCCACTCGCGGCGAGCGCCTGCAGGTGGTTGCGAATGAAGTCGTACAGGGCGCTCATTGGGCCCCCTCCAGCGAGTAAGCGACTTGGTCGGGGGCGCCATGGAACAGCACCCTGCGGTTGATAACCGTCACCGATTGGGCGATGCGCCTGACTTGTTCCAGGTCATGGTTGATCCACAGAATGGTGACGCCACGGCCGTGCAACTCGGCCACTAGCGCCTCCACCAGTCGCACCCCCGATTCGTCGATGCCGGCAGTCGGTTCGTCGAGGATCAGCAACCAGGGCGCCGGGCTGATCGCCTGGGCGAGCAATACTCGCTGGCGCTGGCCACCGGACAGGCTGCCAAAGGGGTGGGTGCCCATTCCGGCCATGCCGGTACGAGACAGGGCCTCGGCATTGGCCGACTTGGCGGATCGGTTGGCACCCAGGAAGGCCGGCCGGCGTTGACCGAGAAGGGCCATGAGATCGTTGACCGTCATCGGCACGTTGCGGTCGAAGTCCGGCAATTGCGGGACATAGCCCACGGGGGTCGTGACCTGGCCCTCGAAGCGGACCGCTCCCGAATGCGGCATCTGGCCCAGCAGCGCACGCACCAGTGAAGTCTTGCCGCCACCGTTCGGGCCGACCAGGCAGTGCAGCGCCCCGGCTTCCACCCGAAAACTGACGTCTTCAAGCACTTGCGTGCCTCCCAGTCGCAGGGAGACGTTGTCGAACACTATGGCGGGACCGCACATCGCTTGTTTCTCCTTCATCGCTGCATGAACTCAACGGCTTCGGCCAAGGTCTCGAGGTTTTCGCGCATCGCCACCTCGAATTCGTCCGCGCTGTAGGTATCGCCGGTGATATGAGACAGCGAGAAGACCTTCACGCCGGTGGCGGCCTCGATAGGCTTGGCGAGATCGAGGGAGAAGTTTTTCTCGGCGAACAACACCTTCACATTGGCCTTCTTGATTGCGTCGAGGGTGTTGGCCAGTTGCCGCGCGGTCGGCGCGACGCCGTGACGGGGCTCGATCACAGCGCTCACGAACAGGCCGAACTCCTGCATCATGTAGTCGTAGCCGGCATGCGTGGTCGCGCAGCGGAAGGAAGACAAATCCAGCGCGGCGAAGCGGGTCATGAAACCGGCCCGTAGCGCGCGGATGCGCGCGGCATAGGCCAGGGCGTTCTGTCGATACGCAGCAGCGTTGTGTGGGTCCAGCTCCCCCAGCCTGCGAGTGATCTCGAAGACCTGCTGTATCGCCGCCGTGGTGGAAACGAAGGTATGTGGATTGACCACCTTGGCACCGTCCTGGTCGCCACCGATGGGAATGAGGGCCACCGAGGCATTGGCCTGGATGATCGGCAGCGTCGTCCCGCGACCGGCGGCCTTGATGATCTGGAAGGCCCATTCATCGTGGCCGATGCCGTTGACGACCAGGGCATCGAGGGTCATCGCGCGGGTGATGTCGTCGGGCTGCGGCTGATAGTTATGCGGGTTCGCTTGCGCCGGAATGAGCGCAACGACCTCGGCCCGATCGCCGACGATGTTCGCCACGAAGCTGTAGTAGGGGTGCAGGGTGACGCCGATCTTGAGCTTCTTGCCCAAGGGCGCTGTCGGGCCGGCGAATGCAAGGGCAGGTATCAGCACCAGCAGCGCAAGGCAGCTGCGCCACAGTGCGCGGCGTCTGGTAGAAACGGTCATGGCTGGTTTCCTTTTACACGTTCGACTTCGCTGGCACCGTCGTAAGGAATGACCTGGCGCCAACCTTGGCCGACCAGCGATTCGGGCTTGACGATGCCTGGGTAAGGTGCGTTCGGGTCGCGGTGGATCCAGATCGTGGCCTGGTTGGCCCACATGACGCCGGCATGGGCGTGCCCAATGACGAGCAGGTAGGCGCTCTGGCCGCGCGCGCGACCGACGGAGCCGTAGTAGACCGTGGCGCCCTGGCCCTGGGTGGCTTTCGAGACGTCGCTGGGGCTCGGCGGCGTCGGGGCGTCGGCGTCGTCGTGATCATCGACGGAACCAGCATGAGGCAGGTGGGTGCCAGGCAAAATCAACTGCCAATGCACCTCGCCATTGGTCTTCCAGAAGGCGTCTCGGTAGAACGGCGGCAGCAAGATCTTCTGGGCTTGCTCCAGGGTGATCCAACCGCCGGTGTCGTTATTGTTCCAGATGATTTCTTCACCGGCGGGCAGCAGGGCGCTGTGGATGGCCTGGTCGACTGCACCGAGGCCATCGAAGGAGCGCACCTGCCAGCTCAAGGGTGTCGGTGGGCCGGCGTGCTGTGGGCGCAGCAGCACATAACCTGTCACGCTGGCGATGATTGCCAGGGCTGCAAACAGCAGGGCCAGCGATTCCCAGCGGCTGGAAGCCGGGCGCACGACATGGACCGCTCCGTTTACGTTATCGCCGAGGCTGGTTCGTGACAGGTGAGCCATCAGACAAACCCGATCCAGCGGCCAAGGCATATCACGCTCACCCACAGTGTCAGCGAACTGAATCCGGCGATACGTGCCTGGCTGGGAGGCGGCAGGGTGGTGTCCCACTCGTCGATCCGGCGATAGGCGCCCAGGTGGAATATCCCCATGTTGAGGCCGGCCAGCGCCAACAGCCCCATCTTCCACCAGAAAACGCTGTTCTGCGCATAGGTGGTGGCATTGGAGGCGAACATGAGCAGGCCAGTGATCACGCAGGCTGCGAAGGCAACCCAGGTGAATGGCAGCAGTTCCCGGATCAGCCGTAGCGCGCTTCGGCGATGGGAGGCGACGCCGAGCAGGCGCAAGTCGACGACGGCGATGGTCCCGAACACGAGGGCGATGCCGATCACATGCACCGACTCCAGGTTTGGGAAAATGGAACCCGACTCTCTGATCTGGGCGGCGACCGGGGTGTCCTCGAGGGCTTGCAGTATCGATTGAATGTCCATGGCGAATACCTGAGAAAACGTTCGTTGAACACGCTGGGATCAGTAAGCAATCCAGCGACCACAGAAGATCACGCCGCACCACAGGGCGATCGACAGCCAGGCCAGCGCCTTGATGGGAGGCTTCTCGTTATCGCCTTGAGCCTGAGCAGCGGGGCGCAACAATGGACGTCGAATTGTCCAGGCCAGGGTGAACACGGCAACGACCAGGAACATCTTCAGCCAGAACGTCGTGTTGACCAGTACGCGGTCTGGCTCGCCGATGATCATCACCAACCCGGTGAGGAGCAGGACGATGAGTGCGGCGCGCATCCATGGGTAGTAACGGCGAATGACGCCGCGCAAGGGTTCGTCCGTGGCGAGCATGCCGGCCAGCCGCAGGTCAGAGATCACGGCGGCGCCGAAGATCACCGCGATGGCAATGATATGAACGCTCTGGATGGTGGGCACGACCCAGGACAGGTCCCTGATGGCAGTGCTCAACGGTGATGCGTAGATCCAGGCGATGATGAGTTCTGATGACATTTGCTTTGCTTCCGCATGGGGTTAGAAGTCTTGGGGTTTTGCGATCGGACGCAGGCCCTTGGCATCCTCCGGGAGGAGATAGCCCTGCCTGATCGAGAGGCCCTTGGCCTCTTCGAATGCCTGCTCGTAGTGGCTGAAACTACCGTAGCGCTGACCAAGCACTTCCTTGGAATAGGGCACTTTGGTGTCGTAGATCAGGCCGCAACCGGTCTCCTGGTCCGTGAGGTAGGTCGCGCTGGGCACCTGGATCCACGGCGGGCGCACGCCTCCTTGCAGGTTGCCGGTGGCGGGGTCGCGTGCGACGGCCTTGCCTTCGCGCAGGACTCGCGGCGCCTTCGGCATGGCTTTGCCCTCGCGCGCCCATTGGTCCATGCCATCGAGGAGCGCCGAGACGACCAGCTCCACCGGTTCGTCGTACAGCGTCCGGCACCGTGGGTCGTCGCCCTTGCCGATGTCGGCAGCTAACAGTTCGGTATGCTCCGTACCGAGGTCGGCCAGCCGCAGATGCGGTATGCCGGTCACTTCGTAGTAGCGAAGCTGCGGGCTGTCGGTATCCGGCGGCAGGTCGATGCCTTCGATCACGTCGTGCATCAGTTCGGACTGGCTGTAGACGGTCACGAACGGCGCGCCGTCGGGCATCTGCCGCGGCAGCCGGATGACGTCGCCGCCCACCTCGCCATAGGCCATGCGCCCCGTCATGTAGGCATCGATCAAGGGGCTTGCGTCGGGCATGCGCCATTGCTGGTGCCGGCCCTGGTCGAGGTAGTCCATCCAGACTTGCGCGGTCACGGCCCAGCTATTGACGTAGACTCGCTTCACGTCGAGGCCTGCCAACGGGCCTTGCGCCGCATTGGTCTTGAGCAGCAGCGCCAGTTGCGCGCCAATGCCCTGGGATTGTGGAGCGAACGGATCGGGACCGGCACCGCGCGTGAAACGCTCCGGATCGTAATAGGTGCCCAACGGCGCATAGCGTGCGTAGTCGAAGCGGCGCATGAATTCGAAGTTCACGATCCGTCCGTATTGGGCGACCTGCTCGGCCTCGGCAGCCGGGGTGTCCGAGATGAATTTGGGATCGACAGTCGGCTTGTTCATGTTCAGCGTGTAGCCGATGTACGCGTAGCCACGCCGCAGCAAGTAATCACGGGTCAGGATCCATCCCGCGCCGCGCTCGCCAAACCAACTGAATGGCTCGATTACCACCGTGCCATTGAAGTGCGCGGGGTCTGCCGGCTTGCGCACCAGAATGCGCGTGGTATAGGGCGCCTCGAGGAGGGTTTTGCCCGCGGCGGTAATGGCCGGGGCGATGCCTTGCAGGTAAAACTCCTCTTCGATGTAGTCGTACATGTCGAGGTCGCTGTGTTCGGTGCCCGGTCGCTTCGCCGACGACAGCGGCAGTACGCTGGAGGGCGGCACGGCAATGACCGTGGGCATGCGGGGCACCTCGGCGAAGGTGTTCGAGGTCAGCATCAGCGACAGCAGGGCGCCTTGTAGCGTTGGCCGCAGGATGCTGATGGTCATCGGTCGTTCCATCCGGTCACCTCCAAGGGGTCATTGATAGGGCTTCACTCACGGCTGAGGGACGCCTTGCCCTCGCTGTCGATCACGATCTGGTTGTTCTCGCAGACATACTCTTGAATGGCGTAGTTGGAGCGCTTGTAGTCGAACGTGAAGCGATACGGGGTGTTGAGCACCTGCGGGTCCTCGATCACCACCTGGTTCTCCAAGTGGTCCGGCCCCCGCAGCCTGATGCGTTCGGTGATCTTCATGTCCGCACCATGGGGAACGTCATAGAACGTCACGTCCGTTCGCACACGTTGTGTCTCCACGACGAGCGTGTCGCCTTCCCAGTGGCCGCGCGAATGGCCCTGGTACTTGGGGTCGAGCTTCTCTTTTGGCGGCATTGCCTCGTTCAAGAGAATCCGGCGTACCTGCTGGAGGTATTCGCCAAGGACAACCACTTGCTTGTCGTCGTGAATGATCTGGATCGGGAAGAGCGCCGCCATCAACGTTGGCATGCCCTCGGGCAGGCATCTGGAGCTCGTCGTGGCCAGCGGCGTCCCGGCTTCGTTCGCGACGGCCTGTTTTTTCTTCAACTCGGCGTATTGGCTGGCATAGGGTTCCTTCAGGTCCATCGGTCCGCCCGGGTGCACCGGCTCGTCCGGGTTCTCTCCGAACCAGTCATCCGGAGTCCTTTCCCAGGTGCCGCTGATGTCCGGGCGCTTGTCGTGCTGGGTCTTCGACGCTGCCGCGTTGCACATCCCGGCGACGGTCACGAGGACGATGCCGAGGAAGATCGTTGCTGCGCTCAAGGTTCGTGTCGGTTTCATTGAAACGTCTCCACGCTGCTGGCCTGTTTGGTTCGGTTAAGTTCGATGGTCATGAAGCGGGGGAGGGAAGGACTTCGCCTAACCGCCGCCCGTGAGCACGACGTCACCGATCTTGATCTCCACGAGCAGTCCTCCCGGGTCACCGTTCTTCAGCGGCCTGAAGGACACCTCGGCGCTCTCGCCGGCCTTGATCGAGTCAGCGCTCCAGCCCGCGCGTTGCAGCGCGTTGACACTGCCGGTCTCGATCTTGTAGCGCTGGGAGGGCGGGCCGGGCGTATCGAGGTAGATCGTGATGTGCGGATTGGTCCAGGCGAAGCGCTCGACCACGCCCTGGACCGTGACCGTCTTGGTCTGGTCGAAAAGCGCGAATGAATGGTGGGCGGTGGCCAGGGACGGTAGGGCACTGCAAGCGACGATGGTCAGCAGGCAAAGCCCCTGACGTAACAGCGGGGATGGGATCATGACGGATGCCTCGTTCTTATGCGTTCTTATGGCCCCAGCATAGGGGGACACCTGCGCAGGCCGTAGCCCAAAACGGCAACCATTCAAATCCCAGGACAGGTTTTCAGTGGGCAGCGATGGGACCAAGGGAATGGAGGGGCAACCCATGTCCACATGCTGATTTGGGCTACCGCATGGGCAGCCCGAGTCGGAACACTCATGACTCGCCTCATAAATATAAAAACAGGAGAGACGTCATGCGCACCCCCCACTACGCCCCATTACTTTCGTTGGTTGCACTCTGCACATTGGAGCCGCAGGCACAGGCCTACGAGCTCTACAACGAAGACGATGGTGCAACTGTCCTGAATGCCGACCTCTGGGCGGGGTTTGGTTGGTTCGGCAGTGAAAAGAATTACCTCGCCAACCCGCAGGAGGAGCCCGGCAGGATGCGATGGCAGGAAGGCTTCGCCAAGTACGGTGTAAACGGCACGACGGACAAGATCGGTCCCGGCTCGATCTACGGCGGGTTCAGCCTGATCAGTACGGGCTCATGGGGCGACGGGGACGCGGGAGCGATCACTGCCGGGAATGAAAGAAGAACGGCGGTAGAAGATGCCTATCTGGGTTGGAAGTCAGGTGATCTGATTCCCGCCCTGGGTACGGATGGCGTTGATTTCTCTTTTGGTCGGCAGATCGTGACGGTGGACGGTTTCCTGATCACCGACGACGGGTTCGCCCCCGGCAAGGCCTTCAGCCCCATCCCTGGTGTCGCGGACGGTCGGTTCAATCGCGGCGGCGCCTTTTACCTGGGGCCGCGATTGGCCTTCGGCAATACGGCCGTTCTGAAGCTGGGCGGTACGCAGGGGCTTCACGGCAGCCTGATGTGGTTGAAGTCGGACAATCCAGGACAGTCGGAGACCGAAGTGGCGGCCGCCACCATCGACTACACGACGGCCATCGGCTCGATTGGTTCGACCTATGTGCACGGGCTGGATGTCAACGAGCGATATACCTTCGCCGATCGGAGTGAGCGCAAGGGCATGGATATCTACAGCATCCGTGGCCAGGGCAATGCCGGCATCGAGAACGCTGATTTTGCATTCGAGGTGGCGCGCCAGGAAAAACGTTCGGGGTCGCAGCGGGCGATGTTCTTCGACGCGGGCTACACCTTTGCCGACGTCAAATGGCAACCGGCGGTAAGTTACCGTTATTCGCGTTATTCCGAAGGCTGGGACTTCCTGTTCCAGGGCGGTTTCCGCAAACGATACCAAGGTGAAGTCGCCGCGAACTATGCCGGTTCAGTGACTTCGAACATGCAAATCAACGATGTGCTGTTCTCGGTTCAGCCGACCGACAAACTGACACTCAACGCGATGTACTTCCACTATAACCAACTCTCCGACCGGGACACTCAAGACTTCAGTGCCCGTGAGGTCGACCTGTATCTGGACTGGATGGTGACGGATAACGTCACGCTGTCGCCGCTGGTGGGTTTCTACAAGCCAAGGAAGTGGCTCGGCGACGGTGGTTTGCAGAGCGGGAGCGCATCAACCAACACTTACTTGCAGTTCATCGTGTGGGTGACGTTCTGATCTGAGTCGCCGCTGGCGGCATCTGTTGCAGAGAGTTAGATGCGCAGGCGCCACCAGCGGTGGCGCTTTCCGGCGGGAGAGGTGATTAAGACGGGACGGTCACAGCATGCGGCGCAGGACGTCGTTGCGAGGGTCCGGGTCGAAGAACCGGTGCTTGAGGGCGCCGGCGACATGCAGCACGATCAGGCCGAGCAGGGTATAGGCGAGTACTTTGTGCAGCCACTGGAAGACGACGAACCAGTCGTCATTTTTCGGTAGCAGCTCCGGCAGGTTCACCCCAAAAAAGAATACCCCGTCGCTCATCGTGTAGGTACTCGACATCGAGTAACCCATCAACGGCACAATCACGATAAGCACGTACATGGCACGCTGCACAAGCTGTGACAAAAACCGCTCATGTCCAGCCAGTGTTTCCAGGGGTTGTGGAAGCTTGGGGGTGCGCCAGCGCAGGGCGATCTGGACCAGAACCACCAACAGCATCAACACCCCAAAGGATTTGTGCCACGGGTAATAGAGTTCGTATTTGCTTGCCACTTCATCATTCATCCCGGTCATATGCCAGCCAGCCCAGAGGAGGCCGGCGATGAGCACGGCGCGCACCCAGTGCAACATACGCAGGGACGTAGGATACCGATCAATTGTTGTTTGATTTACCGGATTCATCGCAGTCTCTCCATCGATCATCAAGGCATCGCAATGCACATTTGAACGGCCACCCTCTACGACACAGGGGCTTGGAGGGTGGTCCGGTCAGTGCGGTTTTTTTTGTTCTCAGTTAGGCAGCAGCACGGTGATGACCTTTTCTTCGGTATAGGCCAACGCGCCGCTGAACCCGCCTTCACGGCCAATGCCACTGGACTTGACGCCGCCCCAGGGCAGGTTGGCATCCAGCGGGCTCCAGCAGTTGATGCCCACGGCACCGGCCTTTACCGCCGCGGCGACGCGGTGCGCTCGCACCAGATCGCTCGTCCAGATCGTGGCCGCCAGGCCGTAGGTGGAATCGTTGGCCATTGCGATCGCCTCATCTTCGCTGTCGAACGTGATCACCGTGCCAACGGGGCCGAAGATCTCGTCTCGGGCGATCGCCATGTCATTGCGGGCGTTGGCGAAGATGGTCGGCTGCACAAACCAGCCCTGCTCGGGGTTCGATACGCCGCCGGCCAGCAGGGAGGCGCCTTGTTCGATGCCCAGCTGGATGTAACGGTTGACCCGCTCGAACTGTGCTTTCTTGGCCACTGGCCCCATCTGCACGTCGGGCTGTCGAGGATCGCCCACCTTGACTGCTCGGGCGGCATCGGCAAGCGCTGCGGCGAAGCGATCGGCGATGCTGCGCTGCACCAGGATACGCGAGCCAGCGGCACAGACCTGGCCCTGGTTGACGAACAAGCCAAGCGCGCAGCCGCGCAACGCGTCGTCGAAGGACGCGTCGTCAAAGACAATCTGTGGGCTCTTGCCGCCCAGCTCCAGTGCCACACGCTTGAACAGCACGCCGGCGGTGCGCTGGATCTCGCGTCCGGCCTCGGGGCTGCCGGTGAAACTGATCTTGGCCACGTGCGGGTGTTCGCACAAGGCGCGACCCACCTGTGCACCGTAGCCGGTAACCACGTTGATCACACCATCAGGGAAACCCGCTTCCTGGGCCAGCGCCGCCAGGTGCAGCGCCGACTGCGGGGTTTCTTCCGAAGGCTTGATGACCACGGTGCAGCCTGCCGCCAGCAAAGCGGCGAGCTTCCAGACCGTGATCATCAGCGGCGAATTCCAGGGCACGATGGCACCAACCACGCCCACCGGCTCGCGCACTGTGTACGAGAGGGTCTTGCTGCCGAAGTAGCCACCGGTGGGAATGGTGCGCCCCTCCAGTTGGTTGGCCCAGCCGGCGGCGGCGCGCAGGTTGGCGATCGCGTTGGGCAGGTCCATCCGGCGTGGCTCGATCGGGGAGCGACCGATGGCGTTGGCGTCCAGATCAGCCAGCAACTCGGTGTCGCGTTCCACCAGGTCAGCCAGCTTCGACAGCAGTCGACCGCGCTGGGCACCGTCGAGCTGGCTCCAGGCGCCACCCTCGAGTTGGCTGCGCGCTGCCTCCACGGCGCGGTCCACATCCGCGCTCGTGCCGCGTGCGGAGCTGCCGTACACCTGTTCTGTCACGGGGTTGATGAGGGTTATGCGCCCACCGTCGGAGGCCTCGAAGGACGCTCCTTGGATGAAGTGATTCAGGTGCTGAGTCATGTTAGGGGCCCTGCGTAATGTGAGTGATCGGGGGTTGCGCGCCTCATGCTTCGAGGGAGGCCAGGGCGTCGCCAAAGATGTCCAGCGCCTTGAAAAACAGCGAGCGTGTGATCGTCAGCGAGGGCATGACGCGCATCACGTTGCTGTAGCGACCGCAGGGAATCATCAGCACGCCGTGGTTCAGCAGGTAACCCATGAGTTGACCGATCTTGGCACCCTCCAGCGGTGCTTTGGTGACCGGGTCTTCGACCAGCTCGATACCGATCATCAGGCCACGCCCGCGAACCTCGCCGACGAAGGGGCTCTTGAAGCCACGGATACGCTCCTGGGCTTCCAGGCCCAGCGTGTGAGCGCGATTGAGCAGATCGAGCTCAGGGTCCTGCAGGATGCTGATGTTGGTCAGCGCCACTGCCGCAGACAACGAGTTGGCGGCGAAGGTATTGGGCATCGAACCGTCAGGAATCGCCGCCGCCAGGTCCGAGCGCATGATCAGGCCCGCCATCGGCAGGTCGCTGCCGATACCTTTGCCGAAGGTAAGCATGTCGGGTTTTACACCCGAATGCTCGACCGCCCACATCTTGCCGGTACGTCCCGCCCCGGATTGCACTTCATCGACGATCAACAACGCGCCGCTGCGGTCGCAGGCCTTGCGCAGCAGTTGCAGGAACTCTGGCGAGGGAGGCACGTAGCCGCCTTCACCCTGTACCGGCTCCACGATCACGGCGGCCACGTCATCGGCGGCGGTGTAAGGGGTATTCAGCAGGTAATCCACGTAGTCGCCGGCGATCTGTTCGGCGCTTTTGTGCGTGGTGTCGAAGGGGAAGCGGTAGGCATAAGGGTAGGGGGCGTGAATGACGCCACCCATCTGGGCGCCGTAACCCTTGCGGTAGGCCGTACCGGTCGTCAGCGCACCGGAGGCGTTCCACACGCCGTGGTAGCCGCCATGGAAGGCGATGATCTGGTGCCGTCCGGTAACGCGTTTGGCGAATTTGATCGCGGCTTCCAGCGCATCGCTGCCGCTTTGCGTGAAGAACGTAATGCAATCGCCGCGCAAGCCGTCGGGTGCGATCTCGGAGAGTTTGGCGGCCAGTTCGGTGCGCCGGGTGCTGTTGACTTCCAGGGCGTGCATCAGCACTTCGGACTGTTCGCGGATGGCCTGCACCACTTTCGGGTGGCAGCGACCTACGCTGCTGACGCCCACGCCTGCGGACAAATCGATATAGGTGTTGCCATCAGCGTCCTTGAAGGTCGCGCCGAAAGCCCGGTCCATGGCCACGGGCATGCGTCCGCCGCCGCGGGCCATCGACTCGGTACGCGCCGACAACGCCAGGGCCTCGGTGGTCTTGGGGCCAGGAATGGTGGAAGTGATCCGCGGGGCATCCGCGAAGTGGAGGGATTCAAGCTTGGTTTCACTCATGACGGTCTCTCAGGATGTCGGTTTTCAGTGTCTCGATCATCCCCGTCGCGTCTGTCTGGCCGGTAGCCCGAATCGGCACATTGGGAGGGTCGCCTCGAACGCTTGTTTCGAAGAATGACCCCTTGCACAAAGAAATTTGCAGAATTCTCTTAATGTGAGAATATCGCCAAGGAGGGCAACCTAAAAAGAAGAATATTGGCCGAGGCTTTCGTCATCATGAAAATTCAGAACATCAGCCACTTTCGTGACATCCATGTCCACGCCGCTACCGTCCAGGAGTGGAATCAGGACTACAGCCAGTTAACCGCTGGCTCGATCGAGAGTTCGCTCATACAGTTGACGACGGCGCGTTGCCACATATTCCGCGAGCAGATCAACCAACGCGTGGTGCAGCATGGCGTGGCCCCCCGAGGCAAGATGTGCTTTGCCGTGCCCATCACCGTCCCGGGTTCGATTCGGATGCAGGGGCGGGAAGTGGACGACAGCAGCCTGTTCTTTCTTCACGGTGGCGAGGAGTTCATGTTTCACATGCCGGTGGGCATGGAGCTGCTGGCCATTACCTTCGAACGTGAACTGTTCGAGCAGGCGCTGGCACAAACAGCATCGGCCAGGGAAATCAGCCAGTTGCTGCGTCAGCCGGTGATCAGGGTCTCCACGCAACGCTATGCAGACGCTCGACGTCGAATGCTGGCCGTATTCTCCCAGGCGCTCTCGAACGAAGATCTTGGCAATACGCAAGATCGGGAGCTGGAACTGGAACAGGCCATGCTCGGCGAGTTGCTGCAACTGATGACCGACCCGGCCTGCGACAAGCAGCAGCGTCTTCCAAGCTCCACACGCAGCTTTATTGTCGAGAAGTGCCATCGCCTGGCGACCGCGGAATTGAACAACGTGCCCAGCGTGGACGAGTTGTGCCAGCGACTCCAGGTGAGTCGACGTACCGTGCAGAACAGCTTCCGCTCGGTTGCCGAGACGACACCCATCAATTACTTGCGCTCCGTGCGGCTCAACGGTGTACGCCGAACCTTGATGTCCACCCGGGCCGCGCATCTCTCGATCGGTGATGTCGCGGCCCAATGGGGCTTCTATCACCTCAGTCATTTTGCGGCGGAGTATCAGGAACTGTTCGCAGAATTGCCCTCCCATACCGCCCGCGCGGCCATCGCCGATTGCGCGCGTGCCTGAGCATCTACCGAGCATGGTGTCGACTGCACAAGGATGTAGAAAAGATGAATAGCCTTCGCCGCCTGCTCATGGTCTTCGACTTGTTTCGCCCTGAACAACCGGTCATTGACGTGGAGATCATTTGCCAGGAACTCGGCTTCACGCCCGCGACCGCCTATCGCTATCTGCGCGAACTCGGCGATGCCGGCTTCTTGAAGCGATTGCCGCGCGGCTACGCACTCGGCCCGCGAATCGTCACGCTGGAGCATCAGATGACGAAGTACGATCCCTTGCTGGCGTGCAGCCGGGACCTGGTCGATAAATTGGTCGACGATACCGGCCTGGATGCGCTGGTCAGCGAATGGCATGGTGATTCAGTGGTCAACGTGCTGATCCAGCGGGGCTCCGATGTCGGCCCGGTTGGTGGCGACAGGGGACGACCGATCGATCTGCTCCACAGCGCGACTTCACGGGTCGTATTGGCGTATCTGCTGCCACGCCAGATCCGCCGCATCTATGACGCTCACGCGCACCCAACCGAACCCCAGCAGCAGGGCTTGGCGTGGAAACCGTTCAGCAAGAGCCTGCTTGCCATCCGCAAGCAGGGCTACTGTATGAGCGAAAGCGAGCTGCATCCGGGACGCAGTGGCGTCGCGGCGCCGATCTTCGACGAAAAGCAGCGCGTCCTTGGCAGCATGACCCTGGTTGGACGCAGTGAGCGGTTCCGTGCGTTTCAACCGGGCTACCTGTGCGATCTGGTGACCGGCGCGGCGTCGGAACTGACGGCGCGCATCGCCTTGCAATGAGGTGATAGCGGGGGCCGGATGACAGCCCTGCGGTTTTTTTCGAGGAGCGGACTCTGGTTACCGATTTGGGATAGTGGAGCGTTCAGGGAGAGGCATAGGATCGAATCCAGCGTGCAACGAGAACGACAACGCTATTCGATGGCGGTGAGCGGTTGACTGCATCGATCCTACAGCGACTGCCTCATACAATAAGGTCAAGAAAACATGAGTGTATCTCTCCCGGTCAACAGCTCCACGGAGCTCAAGCGTGGGGCCCTGGGTGTCGGCTTCATCATCTTCTTCGTGGTTTCGGCGGCGAGTCCCTTGAGTGTCATCGCCGGCGGCTTCCCCATAGGCATCATGCTGGGTAACGGCGCCGGTACACCGGCCTTGCTGATCCTGGCCCTGCTGGTGTTGCTGGCGTTCTCGGTGGGCTACACCACCATGTCCCGGCATGTCACCAACGCCGGTGGTTTCTATGCATTCACTTCTCGCGGCCTGGGTGGTTTGGCTGGCGGGGCGGCGGGAGTGTTGGCGATGTTTGCCTACAACATCCTCCAGGTGGGGCTGTATGGCATGTTCGGTGGCGTGGTCAGCGGCACGATGGCGAGTGTGTTCGGCCTGGTGTTGCCCTGGTGGACGTATTCGCTGATGGCGATGGCCAGCATTGCGATCCTTGGCTATCGCAAGATCGACCTGTCCGCCCGGGTGTTGTCGGTCATCGTGATCGCCGAATACCTGGCAATCCTGCTCCTGGACTTCGCCATTCTCAGGACGGGCGGTGACAGTGGCATCAATCTCGACGCATTCGATCGCAGCCACGTACTTAGCGGCACTCCCTCAATCGGCTTGCTGTTCTGCTTCGCCGCGTTCATCGGCTTCGAGGCCACCACCATCTACGGCGAAGAAGCCAAGAACCCGCAACGCACGATCCCGATTGCAACCTACTGCTCGGTGCTGCTGATCGGTGGTTTCTACGCGCTGTCGGTCTGGTCGATGGTGATCGGCGTAGGGGCGGACAAAATCGTCGCCACGCTCCAGGCCTTGCAGGACCCGACGACGTTCATCTATGGCATGTCCGATCACTTTGTCGGCCCGCACCTGACCCAGGTCATCCGCGTGCTGTTCATGGTCAGTATCTACGCCGGGCTGTTGGCGTTCCACAATGCCGCGGCCCGTTACTTCTATGCGATCGGCCGTGACGGTTTGCTGCACAGCCGGCTGGGGACCACCCATCGTGTGCACCAGAGTCCGCACATGGGCTCGGTGTTGCAGAGCTTGATCTCCGCCGTAGTCGTGCTGATTTTCGCCGCCATGGACGCCGATCCGATCCTGCAGTTGTTTGCCTGGCTGTCCAACCTGGCTACGCTTTGCGTGATCTTGCTGATGGCGCTCACTTCCGCCGCGGTATGGGTCTTTGCCCAGCGTCACCCCGAGCTCAAGCTGGGGATCTGGCGTGGACGGATTTTTCCGGGATTCTCTTGCGTTGCACTGTTGGCAGTCCTGTTTATCGCAGTGGTGCATTTCGATGTGCTGACGGGCGCGAGCAAGGCCTTGTCATATGGACTCTGCGCGATCATTCCCGCGGCCCTGCTGGCTGGCGTGTTCCTGGCCGCGCGACTTCGCCAGGTGTCCCCGGAGCGGTTCATGGCCCTGGGTAGCCACAAGCTTTAAACATTTTCAGAAAAGGATATTTCGTTCGCAGCGGAGTATCCGTTTCACGACGTTGCCGAAGTGGCGGCCATTGCGTTGACTGAGGATCGACTGGCGTACGGTACCTTCGAACTGTGCGCGCCAGGTATCCAGTCTCGCTCCGAAGTGGCAGCGATACTGAGTGAGGTCCTTGGACGAAATATCGGGGTTGGTACGATCGACCGCGCAATGCTCACTGACTCGCCGGGCGACATGATCAGCATGTTCGCGCACTATGAACATGCGGGTCTGCTCGGCAGCGCACTGGCCCTGCGGACGATCCTCGGTCGTGAGCCGCGCACATTGCGGGCGTACTTTGAAGAACTGGCCCGCCAATAGGACATTCCCGCTGCCTGTCGGCTTGCAACTTCCTGAGCGAATTGAGCCCGGTTGGCTAGAAAACCCCGGCCTCCCGCTATATACCCTCAAGGTCAGGTCAACGCCAGGGAGGCAAAGGACGGCTATGTTTCAATCAAAGTGTCACCTATGGGAATGCACTTTTTTTGTAACCCATGTGGTTGTCCCGTACACAATCGTCAGGTCCAGGCTCCGCTTAAGTGGGAGGGCTGAGCGAAGGAAGTTTTCTTGCGCCTGCTACAGAGTTTAGCCAGAGCAGAATGGCTGCGAGAGAGGCGGCTACTATCAGCGTGAGCCACATGATGACCAACAGGGGGAATGTGACGGTATTATTCAACTCACGGAAAATGCCGAAGGCAAAAGCGGTGTACCAAGACACACCCGAAACTGCACCTGATGCGAGAAATAAGGCAGCTCTCCTGCGGGAGACTCCAAAGAGCAGCGGACGACTCAAGTCGCGTAGGGCTGCTGGCAACACAAACGCGTGGATGATTATTCCATTGATGGTCAGGACGATCACCACAATCACCTTGGCCCAGAGTTTAGGATTTTCCAACTTTTCCGGCGACTCCATCGCGTAAAGGGCCAGGAAACCAAGGCCTGAAAGCCACAGGAGGCATAGTCCAGCAGTGACCGCGTCGCTGATGAAGTGAAAGGTGCGTCCGATTTCAACGGGGAGGCTACCTCTGCGCATCCACCGCAAAATCCAGAGGTCCAGCATCGTTGCCCCGCCGAGACCGAAGCACATACCGAGCAGGTGTATACCTACAAGGAGTGTCAGAACGTTTAGCTGTGGGAATGGGTCAGGCAAGGGAACGCTCAGCGCAAGTGTGTCCGCGAGTAAGTGACCGCTACTGGAGAGCGCAAGTAGGCCGCCGAAAATCATGAAAGAAGTTCGTATCTTCATTTGTTACGACCTCAGGCTAGTGTTCTTATTCAGCTGGTAGCACGGGCGTGGACCCTATTCAGGAAGGAACCGGTGCTTGCGCATCGATCAAGCTCTGGCTCTTGAGCTCCTCCCAAAAGGCTGACGGAATACCGACCTTCATCGCTTGTACATTGGAAACTATCTGCCCCGGCGAACGTGCCCCCGGAATGATCGCGGACACTTGCGGATGTGCCGCGGCGAACTGCAGGGCGGCAGTATGAATGTCGATGCCATGTCGGCTGGCAACCGTCATGATCCGCGCGCGTTTTTCTACCGCTCCGGCAGGTAGATCCAGGCTGAAGTTGTATCGGCTGCGCCCTCCCAGAAATCCATCATTCAGGGGTGTTCCAACCACGACACTGGTGCCCTTGCTTCTCAATGCCGGAAAGGTGTTGCGCAACGCATCGCTGTGGTCGAGGAGGGAATACTGGCAGGCAAGCAACACGATGTCGGGCGTCGGGTCATTACTGGTCAGGGCCTGAACCACGGCGTTCGGTGTATTGACTCCGAAGCCCCATGCCTTGATGAGCCCTTCATTACGCATCTTTTCAAGCTCAACCATCGCCCCTGTGCGCGCAATTTGATACGCCGCTTCCCATCCGCCCTCCAGCTCAGTGTTATCTGGCGAGAGGTCATGGATAAAGACGATATCGATACGGGGTAACCCCAGACGCTGCAGGCTGTCTTCCACGGAGCGGCGCGTGCCTGCTGCGGTGTAGTCATATCGATAGTTGAAGGGCGCCGGCGACTTCCAGATGGCATGGTCCGCACGCCGGCCGCCAGCGGCCGTCAATACGCGGCCGACCTTGGTTGAGACCACATAATCGTCTGGATTTTTGTCGTGCAGGAAGCGGCCTAGGCGATATTCACTCAAGCCAAACCCGTAGAACGGCGACGTGTCGTAAAGCCTTACACCGGCACCCCAAGCAGCTTGCAGAACCAAAGCCGCCTGCTCGTCGCTGATTGGCGCAAAGATATTGCCAATCTGCGTCCCGCCCATACCAAAGCGTTGAGGCGTCATGTATCTCATGGCAAGCGAGGGCAAATTGAGGGGCAGGTCTGTGCGCACGAGCCGCCCTTGCGTAGGCATCACGCTTCCGCGTTCTGTCAGCGAAGAGGGCGCTGGAGCTGTAGCCAGCGAACTTGCGACAGTCGATGCTGGCAGCAAAGCGGCTGCAACAGCGCCAGCCGCCGAATAGGTAAGAAAATCTCGTCTGTCCATCCAGCATTCCTTTCGCGACTGAGGGTTCTCGGGCTCATCGAAGCCGGTAATTGGTACTAGAAGTTAGAGCAACGAGGGTTAGCCGAGTGACCCTAATACGCCATATCTTTTGCACAATCCTGCCGATGCACTTGTGCTGGTCACGCACTCTCAGCAAACTCGAGCATTCCTTATATAGGGGCACATGTGATGACGAGCGGTTCCTCCTCGCAGTTCCGTTTCAGCCATGTGCGTTCCCTGGGCATGCACGAACCCGCTCAGCCCAACGAACGCCTCCAGGCACTCAGACGGCTTATTGAAAAAGTCACCCGGCAGATTGGGTTGAACGAGGCTTGCACAACGTCGATTCCAGGCTTGAGCTTTTATCGAGTAGCCGAGCTAGGTACGCCCACGTACTGCATTTATGAGCCTTGCGTGGCCATCATTCTGCAGGGCGCGAAGGAGATCGCGTTCGGCGAGCAAGCCTGTGAGTTTGAGCAAGGGGCGTTTTTCGTCACTTCGGTCGATATACCCACACTGGCTCGCGTTACCGCGGCTAACGAGCAAACCCCTTATTTATCAGTTGTGTTGAAGCTCGATTTTTCCATGCTCAATGAAGTGATCCTGACCCTGGAACCGCCAAAGCAGGAAATGACTACTGCGGCGCGGGGCTTCGTATCCGGTGTGGCGACGAGTGAGATGCTCGATGCGTTCGTTCGACTCGCCACGCTGATCGAACGGCCGCTTGAAGCAGGCTTGATGTCGGGCCTTATCAAGCGGGAGATATACGGTAGGCTGCTGCTCAGTGAAGCGGGGCATTTGTTGCGCAGTGTCACTCGCGAGGGTTACCGAGACAAGGGCATCGTGAGAGCCATTGAATGGCTCAAATATCACTACGATAAACCGTTGCAAGTGGCCGACCTCGCCGAACGATCGGGCATGGCCAGCTCTACCCTGCATCACCGCTTTCGCAAGCTGACAGGTACCAGCCCCATTCAGTATCAAAAATCGCTACGGCTGCAAGCCGCGCGCAGCCTGATGTTGACCGAGAGGGTAGACGTGAATACCGCCGCGTTGCGGGTCGGCTATGAAAGCGTCGCTCAATTCAGTCGCGAATATGCCCGGCGTTTCGGAGCCCCACCCTCAAGAGACATCAAGCACGCACGGGAGAATGGTGGACGGCTCGACTAATTAAGCGACCCAATCACCTTAATCCAGACAGAGACCGCGCAACTTCGTGGTACTCGGCGTACCGGGCCTGACATTAATGAACCGATATATCAGCGGTGATGATGTCCATACAGGTCCGATTACCGATGGCAAAGAATGGGGCCGAGAATCGGAACTGGCCTACGTGGTGCAGTCCGGCGCGCTGAAAAATCTCAGCGTTAGATGGCGAAACTCGAGTATTCGCAGGGACTTCAGTACCAACGAATTTGATGAAAATCGGATCTTTATTAATTACCCTATATCGTTATTGTGACGAATTCCGCTCGCCCAATACCTGGCAGCGTGGCTTCTGCGATCGCTTGAACAGCAACTAACTTCATCAGGCGGTTGCAGGTAAGCCTAGGGTCAAACAGGCACTTAATGTGGCATTTGTAGGTTTACCTCAGCAGTCTCGTCAAACTTCAAACGGGCCGCTTCAACCTCAGGCAATTTGTCGAGTGTCCATTTATGCAATTCGCGAAATGGCTGCTGCAGTGTTCGACCCAGTTGGGTGATCTCATACTGCACTGCCACGGGCGAGAACGAAATGACCTTGCGCGAGACGAGGCCATTTCGTTCCAGCCGCCGCAAGCACTGTGTCAGTGCCTTCTGAGTGACGCCCTCCAGGCGGCGCTTGATGGCATTAAAGCGGTGCGGGCCATCATCCAGCACCGCCAGTACCATCATTGACCACTTATCTGCGATCTGGTCGAACAGCGCCCGGCTTGGGCACTCCGACGAAAAACATTGCGGCTTTAATTCCAGCATCGACGTTTCCTCATGTATACCTAGGCGACTCTAAGTGCCTAATTGACATCTGGTTTACAAAATATACTTATATGGCTTCCAAAAGCAAACGGAGTCCATCCAATGTCAAACCCTGATACCAGCATTCTATTCCGCCCTTTTTCCATCCGATCGCTTGAACTGAAAAACCGGATTGTCATGTCGCCGATGACGAGGCAATTTTCGCCAGAGGGCATCCCCGGTGAAGGGAGCGCTGCCTACTACCGGCGGCGGGCCGAGGGGCGGGTCGGATTGATTTTGTCAGAAGGGACCGTCGTTAATCGACCCGCTTCACGTAACGGTTCCGGCATTCCTTTTTTCCACGGTGAAGCAGCGCTGGCTGGATGGAAGAACGTGATTGATTCTGTTCGCAACGCGGGTGGCCGTATGGGGCCGCAACTCTGGCACACCGGTGCTGTGCGTGACGTCAGCGGCTGGGAGCCTGATGCGCCGGTTGAAAGCCCATCTGGCCTCGACTCGCCAAATGTCCCGCGCGGTGTGGCAATGAGCGAAGAGGATATTGCAGACGCAGTTGCTGCTTTTGCCAAGGCAGCAGCGGATGCCAAACGACTGGGTTTCGACACCGTCGAGATCCATGGGGCCCATGGTTATTTGATCGATCAGTTCTTCTGGGCTGGCACCAATCAGCGCATCGATCGTTATGGCGGACCGACGATCAAAGAGCGCTCGCGCTTTGCCGCTGAGATTGTGTCTGCCGTTCGTCATGCGGTCGGCCCCGAATTCCCTATCATCATGCGCGTCAGCCAGTGGAAGCAGCAGGACTTTGGGGTGCGTCTCGCCGAGACCCCAGCACTGATGGAAGACTGGTTGCTGCCATTGGTTGAGGCGGGTGTTGATGTTCTGCATTGCTCGCAGCGACGCTTCTGGGATCCTGAGTTTCCCGAAATTGATGGTGAGAACGGGCTGAACTGCGCGGGCTGGGCGAAGAAAGTCACTGGAGCCACAACCATTAGCGTCGGCTCGGTCGGGCTGGATAACGATGTCACTAACGCCTTCGCCGGCCAGGGCTCAGCCCCTGCAAGCTTGGACCGCCTGGTCGAGCGTATGGAGCGCGAAGAGTTTGATCTGATCGCCGTAGGACGTGTTCTGCTGAGTGACAAGGATTGGGTCGCCAAAGTGGAAAATGGCGATTACGCGGAGCTGAAGGGCTTCAATCCGGCGTCTTTAGCCGAATTGGTTTGAGCCTTAAAGCGGAGTGGAGAGTGTGATGCCACACAGGTTTTAGTCTGAAGAAATCAGAGCTCTAGCCTAGGATTTTGCGAGGTCGAGAGCGTAATCCGTTGTTGAGTGCGCCATGACTGTTTCAATGACTGAAGCTGTCAAGGCCACTCAACACCTGTGTAAATAGGACCGCGTTGCGGTGCAGTCGTATTAAACGTTTTTCGAAACTCGGTGGAGTTCTGTTACAGGCTTTCCGGATCTCCAAAAAACATTTGGACTGGGCTCTAGGCCGGTGGATTCAGCTCAAAAAAAAGCGAGTTATACCCCCATTTTTACCCCATTCGCACCGAGTAGCTTGAACTCAATACTTCTCCATCATGTCGGCCGCCTGTTGGGTCGCTTGACTGGTACGGGTGGCCAGCTTGCGGACCTCGTCGGCGACTACAGCGAAGCCCCTTCCGGCCTCACCGGCTCTGGCCGCCTCTATGGCCGCGTTCAGTGCCAGTAGATTGGTCTGTTTGGCGATGCTTTGGATGGTGGCGACTATCTGCGTCAGCTGAGCGAGGTTTTCCTGCATAGCTTGATGCTGACGTTCCTGAGTCTGGCGCAATTGGCTTTCCTCGCGGAAGGAGTGCACGTCTGTGATCGCCCCCACTGTACGTAAGGGAGTGCCGTCGGTGCTTCGCTGGGTCTGACCTTTGCCTCTGAACCAACGATACTCGTCGTTGCGGTGCCTGAGGCGGTAGGTCACATCGAAGGGTGTTTGGCCGGAGCGATCGGCGACATGTTCGACAAAAGCCTGCACGGCACGCTGGCTGTCTTCGGGATGCAGGCGAGACAACCAGCTTTCGAATACATTGGGAAACTGTTCGACGGTTTCGTAGCCGAGCAGGCGACGCATCTGGGACGAGAACCAGATGACGTTGTGCGGGTTGGCTGGATCGCCTGCGATGATATTGATGTCCCAGAGTGCGTCCTGAATGCATTCGCGGGAAATATCGAAGCGGGCTGAAAGCATCGCGAATTCTTCGTCTCGCAGGCGCTGCTTATGGATGTCACGCAAAATACCGACGCTGACCTGTGGCATGCCCCGTTTGTCACGGAGCGTTTCGCCAGAGATTTGGACCCAGCGGTATTCTCCCGAGTGGCTCGCGAGGCGCACCTCCACCTGGTAGGGGGCATGCCCGTTGCGATCGGCAAGGTGATGAGCCAGGGCATCCAGGTTGGCCTGGCGGTCATCAGGGTGAAGACAATCGTTCCAGGGGCCTAGATAGACGGGGAGGTCCGCTTGGGTGGGCAGGTTGCCGAACCATTGCAGTACTGTGTCGCGGGAGGGCTGCAGGCTGCCATTGAGCTGCAATTTCCAGAGCAAATCACCCGCCCCGCATGCCGCCAATTGCCAAAGTTGTTCTTGATCGTGCAACTGCGTTTCGTATTCACCAAGCTGAAGCTTGAGGCGTTGTTGTTCAGCATTAAGGTCGACCACGCTGGCTCGGAGCGCCGTGCGATCGGAGAGCAGGCGTTCTACGCCATCCAGTACCCGTCGCAGTAACGAATCGCTCGCCGCTATGGATACCCCCTCGCCGTCGGGGTGTTCCAGCCTGTCGCCGAGCAGCTTCAGTTCCTTGCGGGTGCTATTTCTGAAAAACATCAAATTCCTCTGCTTTTGCTCTCGAGGTTGCGGGGTGATGTTGCTCTTGACGCCCCGAGCATTACGGCCTTCGAATGCCCGGGGACAGTCTGACTTGGACTGGCGTACGCCGACTCAGGCGGCCTGGTACAGCCGGCGCTCGACCAGCGTGCTACCACGCAGACGATGGGTTGCCTTGGCACCGGCCAGCACGGCCAGGTCCAACAGCGGTTCGAGGGTGACGACGGTCATGTAGGCACTGCCGAAGGTCAGAATTGACATTGCGTTTTCTGCTGTGAAGCCTTGCCCGTAGAAGGCCCAGAAGGCAACCCAGGCGACAATGCCCGCCTGGAAGGCCGTCGACAGCCCCAGAGCTTGTCTATAGCTCAGCTCCACATACGGCGTGTTTGGCGCGATGATGCGTTTCGCCAGGGCAGCGACTGCGAACAGCGGTACCAGAAGAGTGGTGACGTTCATGCCGTATTGCGGCAGGTCGAATGGCGCGAAGAACAGACTCTGGATCAGCAGTCCCAGGACGAGGCCCGCCGCTGCGGGTGCGGCGCCAAGCAGCAGAAACAGCGTTGACCCCAGGATGAGATGCACCTCGGAAACACCGACTGGATAGTGCGGTAGTAGCTCGAAGAAGCTGAATACCAGGGCTGTGGCAGTGACAGTGCGAGCGAGAAGCGAGAAGACACCACGCTCACCAATGGCTTGCGCAGCGAGTTTGAGTGTATAGGCGCCGACACCTGCGGCAGTGACATAGCTCAGCCAGATTTTTCCAGCTTCCACCAGATTAGGTTCGATATGCATGACGATTGCCCCTTGGCCGCTTCGCGACCTCGAAAGTTAAAATAAGACTATCCAGGCCTCAGCGAGTGGCACGGCTGATCGCTACCGGCTCGTGCCGTGGCAGGTGTTCGTGCCCGTTTCCATGGGCCGGTGGGCAACTCGCGTTGAGCAGTGTTACCGGTTGTCCATGGGGGGTATTCAAGTAAGCTCGCTGCCATTCCTCGGTGCGCTGGGTGATGTCCGCCATACCCGTTAAACCGAGTGTGGTGACCATTCTTTCCATCGCAGTGATCCATTGCCGGTAGTAAGTGTCGTTGACGCTTTCTCCGGGCTGCGCCGGGTTCGCCTTGATCTCGTCGCTGAATACCTGCACCCAGTCCTTCCAGGGGAATAGACCGATTTGGTGCAGGTGTAGCAGCAGGGAAAAAGCCTGGGCCTGCCAAGGTTTGTCGAACACCGGGCCTTCATCGTCGAGAGACAGACCGGCTATTGGGGGGATGAGAGGCATGCTTGCGCTCATACGGCCTCCAGATAGTTGTCCCACAGATCAATGCAAACACTGTCCGGTCGCGCCACTCCCCACAATTCTGTGGCACTGAAGCGAACGGCATAGACCTGTTGGGGTTGTTCGCCCAGACCGTGGGCCATTGTGTCTGGGGTGGCAAACGCGCCGTGTGCAATCTCGATTGTCCCGACCTTGCCGCGCGCGTAGCGCGGCAGTCGGGTGTGGGTGGTTGGATTGAGGTTCTTCGTCCGCACCCGGTCACCGACCCGGAAGCGGCCGCAGATATGTTCCTTTGCCCTGGATGAGGCGCCTCCAAGGATCACAGCCTCGACGATGTCCGGTGTGAGCACCGTAGGGGGTTGTGCCGGTGAGGTCGGTTTGACCGTGCCTTGCAGTTCGGCAGCGCTGATCACGCCTTTTTCCAGCAGCAGGGTCTCGAAGGCGTGAAGCCAGTGTTCGTAGTAACTCGACTGCAAGTATTCAGCCGGTTCCATGCGTTCAATGGCGTGTCGGAATTCGTCGACATTGAAGTGTCCGCCGACGAAGAGCGAGGCAAACAGCGGGAAGACCCTGCGCTCCCAGTCGTGATGGAAGATGGGTTCATTTTCTTCGGTGAGCACTGGGCCGAAACCGTGCATACCGCCTAAGTCGTGTACACCGTTCATGGTTTTCTCCTTCTCGGGCTCAGGCTTCGTCGCCCGGCGTCTTGGGCAGGCCAGTGCCGATCATGGCGTCACGCGTTACGAGCTCGACCAACTGCTCCTCACTCCAACCGTCAGTGCCCGCCGGACGTTCCGGCAGAACCAGGTAGCGCAACTCAGCACTGCTGTCCCAGACGCGAACTTCCTTGTCATTGGGAATGCCCAAACCGAATTCGGCCAGCACGCTGCGCGGGTCGATGACTATCCGTGACCGATAGGGCGCGGATTTGTACCAGGCTGGGGGCAGGCCCAGGGTCGGCCAGGGGTAGCAGGAGCACAGCGTGCAGACCGTCACGTTGTGCACGGTCGCGGTGTTCTCCACCACCACCATGTCTTCGCCCTGCACGCCGGAAAACCCCAGTTCGGCAATGGCCGCCGTGGCATCTTCCAGCAGCCGATGTTTGTATTCGGGGTCGGACCAGGCCTTGGCGACCACCTGAGCGCCGTTGCGCGGGCCGACCTTGTGCTGGTAAGTGTCCACCAGAGCATCCATGGCGGTTGGGTCGACCAAGCCCTTTTCTATTAACAGGGATTCGAGCGCCTTGACACGCAAGGCGATGGCCTCGGGTGGCTCGGTGTGGTCGTGATGGTGATGATGTTCGTGCGTATGGCTCATGTATTGGCTCCTCTGAAGTTGATACTCACTTTCAGTGCTGCTTGCCGGTGTTTGTTCGCCAATGCGATGCGTAGGTTTACAACGTCCGCCAGTCGACAGAGGCCTCGAATGCTGCCGCCGCTTGATAGAGGGTGCCTTCCGCATAATGTCTTCCGACAAGCATCAGCCCCACGGGCAGTCCGTCCACCAGGCCACAAGGGATCGACATGGCTGGATGCCCCGTAATGTCTTGAGCGGCCGTATTGCCAAGCATCTCCAACGCACGAGTGACGTTCTCGGTGATTGAAGAACCCGGTTCCGGCAGCGGCTGAGCGGTGATTGGCACAGTCGGCATGACTAGCAGGTCATAGGTGTTCAACGCCTTGTCATAGGCGTCTCGGGCAAAGCGCGCAATGTTCTGGGCCTTGGCGTAGTAGCGACCGTTGTAACGCTCCAGGCCGAACTGGCCCACGAACATGCAAAGCTTGAGTGACGGGGACAATGCGTTGGCCTGATCGCGCCAACCGACCTGTTTGTCCAGCAGGCCCACGTCGTAAAGCCCCTTCCAGTTAAAACCCGCTCCATTGCCGTGCATCATTTGCATGGTCAGGCCTTCACAGCCGATAGGGCTCCACAACGATCCCGCCAGGTTGTGTTCGGGAACCGATACCTCCTCGACCAGCGCGCCCAAAGCCTCGAGCTGGGCGATAGCGCTGCGCACCTTTTCTGCGATACGTGGATCTTGGTTAGCGAGTTGGAAGCCTTCCTGGAGAACCCCGATCCTGAGTCCGATCACGCCTCGTTCCAAATAATCGCAATAGGCATCGACCTTGGGGGTGGTCTGGCGAGGGTCGAGCCCGTCCGCTCCGGCCATCACTTCCAGCATGAGAGCGTTATCGCGTACGTTGCTCGTCATGGGGCCGACATGGTCGAAGGTGGACTCGATCGCCATGACGCCGGTATAGGGCACCAGACCGAAGGTGGGCTTCATTCCATAAATGCCGCACCATGCTGCAGGAATGCGGATGGAGCCGCCTTGGTCTCCACCGATAGCCAAGTCGACCTCGCCCGTTGCCACAAGCGCCGCGCTGCCAGAAGACGAACCGCCCGTCGTGAAACCCTGGCGAAAAGGGTTGTGCACAGGCGCTGGGTCTGAGGTATGGCTACCACCGGAGAGGCAGTAATGTTCACAGGTGGCTTTGCCGAGAATCGTTGCTCCAGCGTCGAGCAAACGCGTCACCACGGTGGCATCGAACGACGGTATGAAACCCTCCAGTGGTGCGGCACCGTTCATCATGGGGACACCGGCCAGAGAGATATTGTCTTTGAGCGCTACCGTCTTGCCAGCAAGCTTGCCCGAACTGGCGCCCATCACCTCCGTTCTGTAGTACCAGGCGTTTAGCGGATTATCTGTGCTTGAAGGGCGATAACCAGAACTGCGCTCGTAGCGCACTGGAGGGATGAAGTCTGGCAACTCATCGACGAGATCATAGGCATCAAAACTGGGTTGCATAAGTGCCAGGTATTCGCTGGCTTGCTCGGGTGTCAGCTGTATGTGCAGGCGGTTGGCGAGATCCTGCACTTGTTCGAGAGTCGGGCGGATGATGGCCATGGGGTGTCCTGTTTCCTGTGCCAACCCGTAGGGTGGCAATGTCTGTTCAAACGTCATCTCGGGATGCCCGGGCACGGTGTGCACTATTGGCGAAGTCGCGGCCGGGGCTGGTATCAAGCTATCTCCGCAAATTGAGCGGTGCTTGGTTGAGGAGGACATTCGCTTGGTTGAGCGGGACACGGGTGCCCGTGTTTTTTTAGCCACGCCACGGTAACCGTCGGCTGCCGGAGCGAGCCTCTGCAGCATGGAGGGCACCCCATGGATGCGCCCCCATTGGTGTGGCTCAGTTTTTTGACGAGCGTGTCAGTTTTCGGATTCAGGCGTGGTCTGTTTCTGAGATGACTTCCCGGGTTTCGGCCAGAAAACCCCAACGCTCTTCATTCCCTTGGCTGGGTCCATTTCCGGGTGCGCGAGTACGACGTCCCGATAGGAGGGGCTCCCAATCACCGCCGGTTTGAACTTGATGAGGAAGTCATTGACCTCCTTGCGCAGATCCGGTGCCAGACCGTAATCGTCGTAGCACGCTTCGAGACAATCGAGCACGGCTTGCCAGTGCACCTCGGTCAGGCCCATCCCGCGGTGCGCGGTGACCATGTCTCTGCCCCTGTATTTGGCGCTTCCACCCCAGTGCTCGGAAAGGAAATCGACAAAATTGATGTGCTCCTTTTGGAACGTTGATTCCGACATATGGGCCCAGATGTGCCCGATGGCGGGGTGTCCCATTGTTTTTCTCAACACTGCGCCTGCGAACTGATAGATAGCGTCATAGCCACCAAGACGGGTATAGAGGGAGGGTTGTTTTTCCATGGAGGGTTGCTGGTCGGTCATTGCCTGGTTTCTCCGTTTCGAGTGAGGGTCATCTCATTAGCCAACTGTCGCGTTGGCACGGTTGCTACGGGATGTGAAGTCTTGCGACGGATCCAAGTCGAATTCGTCGTTGGGCACACGCTTGGTTGATAAGGACAACGGTTGGTGGAGGCGGGCGGATCTAGAAAACCCGCACGTAGCGCAGGTTCATGCGAAAGTCCTCCTTGGGGCCGTTCTCTACCGCAAGGTCGCGTCCAAGTTGCACTTGGATTTGGTCCTTGGCGGTGAAAAACTTTCTGGCCGTGACGCGGACGTTGGTGTTTTCCATCCTGTCGTCCTGGTTGACTCCATCGATCTGGTTTTCCCCGCCCCAACTGTGGCCGAAGCCGATAGCCAGCGCAGTTGTCTCGTTGGGCATGTAGCGCCCCATCAACTGAGCGCCGTAGGAAACGTCCTGCTCCCGACGGGCGGAGCTGGCGCCGAAGTCGTTGTTGTCGGCGTACCAGATGGCGTCACCTACGAGGTCGATGGCCCACTTGTCCGAGAAGTGCTTGACGTAAGCGGCCTGGAGATCGACCTTCCAACGGTTCTCGCCAAGGTTGAGTGCGTCGTCTTTGTCATAGTCGCCAGTCGGCACGTACAAGTAAGCAGTCGCACCGAGGGTGTCATTGGCGTCGTTGAGACGGTACTTGAGTGGCGCTGTAAGAATGAGGTCGCCGATGCCGCTGGCGTCGCCTAAACCAGAAGCGTCGCCACCGCCTGAGACATGACCGAAGGGCAACAGGAATTGCGGCTCGATGGTCAGCCGCTCGCTCAATTGGTAGACGTGCAGCAGACGCAGAATGCCGATATCGGAAGTCAGGTTGAAATCGGAACTGGTCTTGTGCCCCTGGGAGTAGGCGTTGTCCGTGGTGGCGTGCTGGTAGTAGACCACGCCAATGGTCGCCCCAACGGGGAGCGGCTCGTAATCGCCAGGATCCACCTCGAGAGCGTGGGAGGAAAGGCTGGGGAGGAGGGCTGCAAGCGACAGGTAGCGGAACTGTTTCATGATCGAAGATCCTTTTTTCGGGCAAAAAGAGCCCCGCAGGCGCCAATCAGGCGACGCGCAGGGCTAAAAGTGGAGTCAGCGATGGAGTCAGGTGGGCGACACTTGCGCGTCGCGCATCATCCCGGTCTGCGGATGGCAGTTGATGTACTCGAACAGTTGCTGGCTACCGTCCGCTACCGAGACCTCGTGATACAGCCGCAGCTTCGAAAGGCCCCCGATCACGCGAAAGAACGTGGTGAAAATGCGCAAGTGAGTGGGATGGGATTCTGCCCAGCGTTCCAGTTTGTCGAGCGATCGCCAGTGACCGATGTCATAGGCGATGTCGAGCAGATTGCCATCCAGGTCGACATTGCGTACGAAGCGATTGCTGTAGCAGCCCAATGCCTGGCCCTCGTCACGCAGGAAGTTCATGCCGTCTTGTAGAGGGGGGAGCATTTCGGTGAAGTACAGCGCGCGCTCTTCCTCGCCGGCTTCGACCCAGTCCTGTCCAGAACGGATCAGCGTCAGGTTGTCGTGGCCGCGTATCACGACCTTGCCGCCCTTGGTCGGGTCCCCGGAAATCACTTGTAGTTCGCCGGTCGGTTGCATCCAATCGGTCTGTGAGATGGCAAAGCGGTCGCGTGCCGAACCCCAGTAGCCGTGCTCTTCGACCTCGCCACTAATGCCGTCCATGACCGCACCGACACCTGGCAAATCTTCCTTGAATGCATACAACGTCTCGAACTGATCGGTGCGCGGTGCGATGACCTCGCGGAAATACCCCAGTCCCTCGCTCAGGCGTGCCTCGTCACCCCACCAGTCGGCTACAGGCGCTGAAAGTAACCAACGGTGATAGGCGGCGGGATCACGCCAGTAGCCCACGGCGATGAAGTTTCCATAACCCTGATTGTCGAGGTGGTAGGTCAGGTCGTGATTCCCGGGTCCATCGGCGAGGGCAAAGCTGGCGTCAATGTAGCGCATGGCCTGCAGGGCGGCGGCGCGTTGTTCGTCGCGAAATTGCACCCCGAGGTAGGCCATCACAACTTGCTTCACGTTTTCGTCAGCTCGCCCAACAAACATCGGGAAGGGCGGCTTGTAATCGTCGTGAACACGACGGGACAAAGTCCGGGGACATTTGAGATGTTTATCGATTGCAGATTCCATGGGGGCTCCTTTATTTCCGTCTCAAACGGACGGTTCGCTGTTCTACATCCCAGTGGATGTTGGTGTTTTGCGGTGGGTACCACTCCGTCGGCGTTGCAGCACCAAGGTCCCGAGCTGTAGTAGGTAAGTGGCAAACTCTTCGGGTGCCATGTCCCATCTCTGTAGAAACCAGGATGAATCGGACAGTCGCTGCTGTTCTCGTGGATGCATGAGACACCTCATCATTCGTGCTTGTAGGGACACGGTGTGGAGTGAAAATTATCCAGGGGAGATGAAACGTGCTTGGCTCGAATGGACAACCGTTTGGTTAAAAAGGACAGGTAAAAAAGGCCGGCATATCAGCGCGCAGCAATGGTGCGGGGCTTGTGAAACAAGGGGGCGAGGCGCCCCGAGAAGTGGCATGGGGAGTGTTGGAAGGATCTACCTATTTAACGCCAGCCGAGTTCGCAGGCGGCTATCTTCCAAGGTGTCTGACAGCGGGAATGAGGCTGTGGAGATGGCCTGCTAATTGCTTTGCTCGCAAAAAACGTTACCAAGCTTTTTTGTTGAACCGCCGCCGCGAGGTGAATGCAATGAGCCAGACATGTCAGTATTCAACTCTTGCCGTTACGGCACCCCTGCGGTTCGATTACTGGAAGGAAGTGGTTTGTCACCACTGCCTGGACGCAGACAGCAAACTGCTGGCGCAGAGCGATTTTGACGGGGCGCTGGAGGTACATAGCATGGGCGTATTGGACATCTGCACGTTGTCTGCACCCTTGCACTATTGGGAGCGGTCCGCCCAGCACTTACGCAGTGATCCTAACGACGATTTGTGGTTGGGCTTTACCAGGAGCGGTTATGGCGAACTGGAGCAAGCTGACCGACGGACGAAGCTGACGGCGGACGATCTGTTTCTTTATGACGCATCCCAGCCGTTCAGATTCAGCTTCGGTGGTACGGACAATCACCTTGTCCGCATTCCGCGACAACTGCTCAGCCAGCGGTTGCCCGGCATAGCAGATTGCACCGCTGTGGTTCTGGATGATCGTCGTCCAGGGGTGATTCCGTTACGCGAGATGCTACGCCAGGCTGCGAGTATGCCATTAGGCTTCCAGAACACAGGAGTATCCAGTCGTTACTCCAGCACGTTGCTCGACCTTCTGGTGGTCAGCCTGGAACTCCAGGATTTAAAGCAGACTCATGACGAGTTGGACCTGTATGGTCGGATCATGAATTACATCCGCCAATATTTGACCGAGGCGGACCTGTCGCTCGAACGCATTGCTCAAGCTCACCATGTCTCCACGCGCACTGTTACGCGTGCTTTCGCTCGTCATCAGAAATCGCCGGTCGCGGAAATTTGGAAGGCGCGATTGCTCGCGAGCCGCGACGCGATTGAGCGCGGTCAAGTCCGCAGTATTTCCCAGGCGGCGCTGGATTTCGGCTTCTCCGACTTCTCTCATTTCAGCCACGCTTTTCGCAAGGCGTTCGGCATTGCTCCCCACACTCTCCTGCGGCGAGAGTGAAATGGGGGCTTTATCGCTTCTGAAGCGAAAGGCATTTGAAGGTGATCATTTGTGAGGGGGCAGCGGTTGCCTTTGCCGCTAATGCCATCGCATGCGCAGCATGGCAAGCCAACTGAAACAGTTCAACACGGCTCGTGAGTCACTTTGGGAAGGGTTTTCAATACAGTGGAGATCCGTTAAAGGCTATCCGGATCGCCAAAAAACATTTTGACTGGGCTCTAGGACGGTGGTTTCAGGTCGCGAAATTTTTAGCGTGACAAGAAACGCATCCAGGCACTGGGTGTACCTGACGCATACCGTGGATCTTTTCTGATTCTGCGGCAATTACCAATCCTGCCCACGCTGAAGCTGGGAACGATAGAACCCTTGTGGCGAGAGGACCCGGTCGGCTTTGATCGCGCCCGGCAGGGTGATTTTCCGGCATGTATCGGGACTGAAATATTTTCCGCAATTTAATTGACGCCATTGTTTTGTCTCTTTAGCATCGCGATGTCATTTTGATGTTACCGCTTGTTTCGGGGGGATCAAACCGAGGTTTTCACTTGCCGACTGTATCCGGCCGGGTGGCTGCCCGTCGTACACGATCTCCTTGCAGTTGAGCGTCTTCTCACCCTGCGTTTCATCTGATTCGAGATTCCTGACATGGACGTCCGCCAGTTCGCGCTTCTTGCGCGCCAGCCTTCCGCTGCCCTGAAAAATCATGAGCACTTCCTCGGACTGCCCAAGCGCGGCTTGGCGTTCCTGCTGGCGAACGTCATGTTCTGGCAGCCGCTATGGGCGCAGGCGGACGGTATTGTGGTCAGCGCGTCGGGGACGACGCTCGATCAAGCCGGCAATGGCGTGCCCATCATCAACATCGCCCGGCCCAACGGCAGCGGCCTGTCCCACAACCAATTCCAGGATTACAACGTCGGCAGCAACGGTGTGATCCTCAACAACGCCACCGCCCGCACCCAGCCCACGCAACTGGGCGGGATCATCCTCGGTAACCCGAACTTCAACGGCACGGCCGCCACGACCATCCTCAACGAAGTCAACGGCGGTAACCCCAGCCAGTTACGCGGCTACACCGAAGTGGCGGGGCAGTCGGCCCATGTGATCGTCGCTAACCCTTATGGCATCAGTTGCAGCGGCTGCGGTTTTATCAACACACCTCAGGCGACCCTGACCACCGGCAAGGCGGTGATTACCAACGGCCAGGTGTCGGGTTATCAGGTGGACCAGGGCAGCGTTTCCATCGAAGGTGCCGGGCTTAACGCCGACAATATCGACCGCTTCGAAATCATCACCCGCTCGGTCAGGCTCAATGCCGAGATCCAGGCGAAGAACCTGGCGATCATCGCCGGCGCCAACGATGTCGATGCCCAGACGTTGAAAGCAACGGCACGCACTGCCAATCCCGCCACTGCCCCGCAACTGGCGATCGATTCCTCGGCCCTCGGCGGCATGTACGCCGGCGCTATCAAACTGGTGGGTACCGAAGCCGGTGTCGGGGTAAAACTCGACGGCAAAATGGTCGCCAGCGGTGGCGACATCCAGCTCGACGCCAACGGGCACCTGAGCATGGTCGACACGGCGGCGACCGGCGCGGTCAACGTCAAGGCCCAGAGCCTGGAGACCAAAGGCCCGGTCTACGCCGGTACCACCCTGGACATACAAACCCAGGGCGACCTGACCAGCCAGAACAACCTCGTCGCCAAGGACCGCATCACCCTCGCCAGCGGCGGCCAGTTGACCAACAACGGCATCATCGAAGCCGGGGTCAATCTCGATAACACCCGCAACACCGACGCCGATATCAGCATCAGCGCGCAGCGCCTCAACAACCTCGGCAAGAACATCATTGCCAGCCGTGACCTCGACATCACCACCACCCAGACTCTGAACAACCAGGGCGGCACCCTCAGCGGACAGCGGCAGACCACCGTCATCACCGGCACCCTCGACAACCAGAACAAGGGCCGGGTGATCAGCGCCGACCGTCTGACCTTGACCGCCGACAAGGCCGTGAACGGCCAGGACGGTCTGATCTCCAGCAACGGCGACCTGGTAGTCAACGTCGACGCGCTGGGCAATCGCGGCGGGGAAATTTCCAGTCTGGCCGATGTCACCCTGAATGTCGCCAGCCTCGACAATACCTCCGGCCTGATCGCGGCTGACAAGGGGCTCAGTCTCACGGCCAGCGGTGCGATCAATAACCGTGATGGCACCTTGTCGAGTTCAACCCTGGCCATCCTGAAGGCCGTCAGCCTGGACAATACTCGGGGGCAGATCACCGGCGATCTGGGCTTAAGCATCGACCTCAGCGACGCCTTGGATAACCACGGTGGGATCCTGGGTTCCGGCAAGGCCTTGACCCTGGCCGCCGCCAGCCTCGACAACCGCGCGGCGGGCATGGTGCTTGCGGCGGACGGCAAGCTGAGCGCCACCCTCAACGGCGCATTCGATAACCGCGAACAGGGCAAGCTGCGCGCCACGGGCAGCATCGAACTGAACGCCGGCAGCCTGGACAACCGCGGCGGCAGCCTGGCGGGCAAGGATCACCTGACCTTGCGCGGCGGTTCGGCGGACAATCGTGGCGGCCTGATCCAGGCCGACAAGGACCTCAAGCTGCTGGTCGATCAGTTGGACAACCGCGACAAGGGCAATCTTGTCGCCGGGGCGACCATCGACTTCGAAGGCACCCGCCTGGACAACAGCGGCGGTCTGCTCAGCGCAGTCGGCCCGATCCGTCTCAAGGCCAAGGAGGTTGCCAACACCCAGGGCCGTATTGCCAGCCAGGGCGACCTCGAAGCCAGCATCGACAGCCTGAGCCAGCAGGGCGGGGCGCTGGTGGCCCAGGGTTCTCTGCTGCTGACCGGCAAGAGTCTCGACAACCGTAATGGCGGTACGGTCGCCAGCACCCAGGGCCTGACCGTCAATGTCGAACAGATTGACAACCGTGCCGGCGAGCTGTCTAGCACCCGCAGCAGCGTCAGTGTCAGCGGACAGCGCCTGGATAACAGCGATGGCGGCAAGCTGCTGACCGAGACCGACCTCGGCCTTGTCGTGGCGCAAGTGATCAACCAGAACAAGGGCCGCCTGTTCGCCAGGGGCAGTGTCAACCTGAACGGCACGACCCTGGATAACAGCGGCGGGAACATCTCCGCCCTCCAGGGTCTGGATATCCGCCTCGATGGCGCGCTGCTCAACAACACCGGCTTGCTCAGCAGCGAAGGCGCCCTGGGCCTCAAGGTCGGCAGCCTGGACAACACGGCCGGAAAGCTCGGCAGTGCCGCCGACCTGTCGGTCGACAGCCTGGGGGCGTTGCTCAATCAGGGCGGCTCGATCCTCACGGACCAGGACCTGGTACTCGCCAGCAGCAGCCTCGACAACAGCCGCAAAGGTCTGATCAGCGGTAAGGGTGCCACCCGCGTCACCACTGGCACCCTCGACAACAGCCAGGGAGGCCGGCTGACCAGCGATGACCGCCTGGACCTGACGGCGACCCAGGTGAGCAATGGTACTTCCGGCCGTATTGCCAGTGCCAAGGACCTGACCGCCAGCGTCACCGGCCTCGACCAGCAGGGTGGCGAACTGTTCAGCAAGACCCAACTGAGCCTGGACCTGCACAACGGCCGCCTGGACAACAGTGGCGGCCTGATCAACGGCCCGCTGCTGGTGCTGAAGAACCTCGACGAGGTGGTCAGTCGGGGCGGTGAAATCTCCAGTGCCCAAGCCTTTGCCCTGGCCGCGAAAAGCCTCGACAACAGCAACGGCAAGCTGCTGAGCAACCAGGGCCTGACCCTGCGTATCGATCAGGTGCTGAGCAACATCAAGGGCTTAGTGGCCGCAGTTTCTCTCGACAGTCGTAGCGCCAGCCTGGACAACAGCCAGGGCTTGATCAGCAGCCGGGGTGCGATCGACCTGGGTGTGAGCGGGGCGTTTATCAACCAGGGCGGTACCCTGGTGGGCGACGGCACGATCCTGTTGGCGGCCAACAGCCTGGATAACAGCAACGGTGCCGTCTCCGGCAAGGCCGATGCCACGGCGAATATTGCCGCCCTGGACAACCGCAGCGGCAAGCTGATCGCCAGCGGCGCGCTGACCCTGAGCGGTGCCTTCATGGATAACCGCCAGAACGGTCTGGTAGGGGCGACAAAAGCGCTGACACTCGATGTCGATGCTATCGACAACCGCGGCGGTGAACTCTCCAGCAGTGCCAATATCCGCCTGACCGGCAAGCGCCTGGACAATAGCGACAGCGGCAAGCTCCTTGCCGATACGACACTGACACTCGAAATGGCTGAGGTACTCAACCGCAACCTAGGACTGCTCAAGGGTAAGACCGGCGTCACGCTGGACGGCCAGACCTTCGACAATACCGACGGCCAACTACTCAGTGACCAAGATGCACGACTCACCCTCGGCGCGGACCTCGACAACAGCGGTGGCCTGATCAGCAGCGAAGGCCGGCTGGACGTCAGCAGCGCCGGGCTGACCAACACTACCGGCAGCCTGTCGAGCGCCGGGGCTCTCAAGGTCAAGGCCAGCGGTACATTGGGCAACCAGGGTGGACGCCTGGTCAGTGACAGCAGCATTAACCTGAGCAGTGCCAGTCTCGACAACACCCAGCGGGGAGTGATCAGCGGTAAAGGTGCGGTCACTGTCAGTACCGGCGCCTATGACAATCGCACCGGCAACCTGAGCAGCAGCGACAGCCTCACCCTGACGGCAGGGCAGGTCAGCAACCAGAACGGCCGCATCGGCAGCGACAAGGCCCTGGTCGCCAGCGTCACTGGCCTGGACCAGCAGGACGGCAAGCTCTTCAGCAACACGGCACTGACCCTGGACCTGAACAACGGCCAGTTGAACAACCAGAACGGTCTGATCAACGCGCCGTCACTGGTGCTCGACAACCTCAAGGGCGTGAACAACCAGGGCGGTGAAATCTCCAGCGCCCAGGCCTTCGCACTGACCGCCGACAGCCTGGACAACAGCAATGGCAAATTGCTGAGCAACCAGGCCGTGACCCTGCGGATCAACCAGGCGCTGGTCAACCTCAAGGGCCAAATCGCCGCCGCTGCGCTCGATATCCGCGCCGCCAGCCTCGACAACAGTGGCGGTACCGTCACCAGCCGTGGCGACCTCGACCTGACCACCAGTGGTCAACTGAGCAATCGCAGCCAGGGTCTGATCAACGCCGCGCAAGCCTTGAAGCTCAGCAGCGCCGACCTCGACAACCAGGGCGGCGCCTTGCTCGGTGCCGTCGCCGTGACCCTCAACGCCATGGCGCTGAGCAACAGTGGCAGGGGCCTGATAAACAGCCAGGGCGGTCTGACGATCAACGCCAGCAGCCTGGACTCCGGCAATGGCGGTGAAGTCTCGGCCAAGGGCGATATCGACCTGACCCTTGGGACTCTGGCCCAGAACGGTGGTCGCCTGCTCGGCGACCAGGCCATCCGCCTCGACCTGGCGGGTGGTGATCTCGACAACCGCAACGGCCTGCTCAACGCCAAGGGCGCCCTGACCCTCAATCGTCTGCGTGACCTGAACAACCAGGGTGGCGAGCTTTCCAGCAACCAGAGCTTCAACCTCGTCGGACGGACGTTCGACAACAGCGGCGGCAAGCTGATCAGCAACAACCAGTTGGTCGTGACCGGCAACAGCCTGATCAACCAGGGCGGCCTGATTTCCGGTTGGCAGGGACTGGCCGTCAACGGCGCGAGCCTGGACAACCGCAACAGCGGTACTTTGTCCAGCCGCAACGGCAACCTTGGTGTCAACGTCAGCGGCGCATTGCTCAACAGCAATGCCGGTGCGCTGGTCAGCCAGCAGGCCTTGACCGTCAACGCCGCCAGCCTCGAAAACAGCGCCGGTATTCTGTCCAGTGGCGGCGCCCAGCAGCTGACGGTCAGCGGCCTGTTGAACAACGCCCAGGGCGGCTCCATCGACAGCGGTGCGGCCCTGACCCTGCAAGCCATGGCCCTGAACAATAGCGGCACCATCAGCGCGCAGCAGAGCATCGGTTTCACCGGCACCACCCTGGATAACAGCAACGGCACCCTGGTCGGCAAGGGCGCGGTCAGCCTCGATCTGCTCGGAGCCCTGACCAACACCAACGGCAAGCTCGCCAGCGCCGGGCCGCTGGTGATCAGCCGCAGCAGCCAGATCGGCAACCAGGGCGGCCAACTGGTCAGCCAGGGCTTGCTGAGCCTGTTCACCGGCAGTCTGGACAATCGAAATCGTGGTACCGTCGCGGCCAATGACAACCTCGTCATTAGCAGTACTGGCGCCGTACAGAACAACAGCGACGGTTTGATCTACAGCCAGAACGCCGACGTCCGCCTGGACGCCACGAGCCTCGCCAACGGCAAGGGCTCCCTGCAAGGGCAGGGTGCGCTGAACCTGACCGTCAGCGGCAATATTGACAACCAGAGCGGCAGGCTGATTGCCCAGAATGGCGACCTGACTGTGAGCGCGGCCAACCTCGACAACCGTGGCGGCACCCTGGCCAGCGTCAAGGGCGCCCTCGAGGCCCGTATCGTCGGCGTGCTGAAAAACGGCTATGACCTGGGCAACAACCGCCAGGGCGGCATCGTCCAGGCCCAGCGCCTGAATCTCGGCGCCCAGGGCGGCATCGATAACTACGGCGGGCGGATCGCGGCGCAGAGCGGCGATGCCCTGGTCACCACCGCCGACTTCGACAACCGCAATGGTGGTCTTTACGCCAAGAGACTGGTGCAGGTCAGCGGCAACAACTTCGACAACAGTGGCGACAACGGCGGGCAGATCGCCGGCCAACGCATCGACCTTAGCCTCAACGGCGTGCTGAACAATCGCCTGGGTGTCATTGAAAGCGACAGCACACTGCGCGTACGCGCAGCCAGCCTCGACAACCAGACCGGCCAGATCCGTGCGCTGGGCGCCGACGGCAAGACCGACTTCCAGATCGGCGGCCTGTTCGATAACCGCAACGGCAAGCTGGAAACCGCCAACAGCGACTTGACGCTCAATGCCAGCGGCTTCCAGAACCTGGGGGGCAGACTGCTGCATGTGGGCGACGGTACCTTTGATATCAGCACTGCCAACATCACCAATGCCGGCGGCAGCCTGGTGACCCGTGGCGGCCTGACGCTCACGGCGGACAGCTGGACCAACAGCAGCGTGATCCAGGCCGGGCGCCTGACGGTGAACGTCAACACTCTCAACCAGACGGCGGGTGGACAACTGCTGGCCTCCGACAGCCTGGCCGGCAACGGCGGCAATTGGAACAACGACGGGCTGATCGCCAGCGATGGGACTGCGAACCTGAACCTGAGTGGCAGCTACAACGGCCGTGGACGTTATACCAGCCTGAATACGCTGGGCCTGACAGCCGCCTCGTTCAACCTGGGCAGCACAGGCAGCATCGCCGGAGGGGCCGATACTCTGATCAACGTCGGTGGGCAGGCGAATAACTACGGCCGAATCACTTCGGCAGCCGGGATGAGGGTGAACGCCGGGTCGATCAACAACTACGGAACTTTGGGCAGCAACGCCAACCTGCTGCTGAACACCCCTGGCTTACTGAACGAAAATGGCCTGATGTTCAGCGGCGGCGACACAAAGTTACAGGTCAATGGTTTCACTAACCATACGGCACAACTCTACAGCCTGGGTACCGTCAGTATCGAAGGCTTTGGGGGGCAGGCTCAGTCGGCTCAAGTCACCAATATCTCCGGGTCGTTGGAGAGTATTGGTAGATTCAGCATAAATGCCGCCAGCTTCGAAAATCGCACAGAAGGTTTTAGCCTGGGACGCAAACTGATTTCGGCGTCTATCGCCGTCCGATGTCTGGATTGCGGGGGAGGAGACTATGATCTCAGCATCGCCGTTCGTGAGACTTACGAAGGACAGGACAACGACACCAGTGCGGCGGCCTTGCTTTCAGCAGGCGGAGACTTCGTTTTTAGCGGTGGCGACTTTCTCAATAGCAAGAGTACCGTCAGTGCAGGCGGCAATATTTCCATCCAGGCAAGCAATCTGACCAACGTAGGCTCGATGGGCGGCATCATCGAGCGTACGCGCAGTTATCGCACACAAGCGATTGCTAACCTCACTGCTCTTGCCTTCGTTAACCAGGCTGTCAGCTACAACGCGCGAAATGATCCCGACTACCCGAACATTTACTACATCAATGACGCTGGGGGCCTGAGCAAGGCGATTGCCGAGACTTATGAGCGCCCCGTCCCAGTAGGAAGCCCGGGAACCACGGCTCCAGCTGTCCGGTTCAGGGATGCCGTCACGGGCCAGTTGGTAACCACATTGGCCTTTGGCACTCGGTACGGGCTGAACCAACCGCCCCAGTATGACCCGAATAATCTAATGGCGCTGCCCGCTCAATTGCAGTCGTACACCCAGACCGGCGACGTTGAAGTTTCGAGAGATGGCAGTGGTTCAGGGCGCAGTGCAATTATCCAGGCAGGTGGCAAGGTTTCGATTACTGCTTCCCAGAATCTGAACAACAGCGTCATCCACCAGGATTACGCGGTCGGTCCGGGCGCCAACAAAGTCCAGGGCACGCAAGCGGCAGGCACTGGCGCGCCCGTCGTGATCCGGTTCAATGCCCAGTTGCCGCCGGACCTTGCCAAGCAGCAGGTCAATCCCCTGGTTCTACCGGGATTCAGCCTGCCGATCGGACAAAACGGCCTGTTCCGTCTGAGTGGGCAGGGTGGTTCGCCGACGCAGGCCAGCCAGGCCAACGCGGGGGCCCAATCCTGGAGCATGGGCAGCGCGGCGGTGAGCAGTGCCCAGCGCCAGCAGGGTGCGGATGACGTCCAGGCGCGCAACCTGCAATTCACCGATGCGGCGCGGATCGCCGCGAGTAATCTTCAGCTCGAACAAACTACCCGCCAGGCCACGGGCGGCGGTGTTTCCAGCAGCGTGATCAATGTCAGTGCCCCGGGCGATTCCGGCAGTGTCGAGTTGCCAGGGCAGGGGGGCGTGGTTTCCCCGGTGGGCATCCAGGTCATCAATCGCGTGCAGGGCCTGCCGGACACCTCGGGCCGGTCCAATCCACAGAAGTACCTGATTGAAACCAACCCGGTGCTGACCGACCTAAGGCAGTTCATGAGTTCGGACTACCTGCTGGCGAACCTCGGCTACAACCCTGATGAAAGCGCCAAGCGCCTGGGCGATGGATTCTATGAACAGAAGCTGATCCAGCAGGCGGTAATCGCGCGCACCGGTCAACGTTTTATCGACGGCCAGACCTCCGACGAAGCGCTCTATAGATATCTGATGGACAACGCCATCAAGAGCAAGCAACAACTCGACCTGTCGGTGGGGGTCAGCCTGACCTCCCAGCAGGTCGCGGCGCTGACCCACGATATCGTCTGGCTCGAAGAGCATGAAGTGAATGGCGAGAAGGTTCTGGTGCCGGTGCTGTACCTGGCCCAGGCCACGAACCGCCTGGCACCGAACGGGGCCTTGATCCAAGGATCGGACGTTACGTTGATCGCCGGCAAGAACCTGAACAACGTCGGTACCCTGCGTGCCAGCAACAACCTGGCGGCCACGGCCGGCAACGACCTGGTCAACAGTGGTCTGATCGAGGCCGGTAACCGTCTGGACCTGCTGGCCGGTAACGACATCATCAACAAGGCGGGCGGAGTCATCGCGGGGCGCGATGTCAACATGACCGCGATTGCCGGTGACGTGATCAACCAACGCATGGTGACCGGCACCGATATACGCTACAAGGGAGAAAACGCGCACAGCGAGTATGTCGACAGCGGGTCCCGAATAGAAGCTGCGAACGACCTAACCATCAAGGCCGCGCGGGACTTCGTCAGCACCGGCAGCACCTTGCAAAGTGGTAGCGACACCACGATCACCGCCGGTCGGGACGCTTTCATCGCGGCCGCCGAACAGCACAACAGCGTTGTGGCTGATACCAAGAGCAGCAGCGTTACCCAGTACGGCTCGGATCTGACGGTGGGGCGTGACCTCTCTGTCCAGGCGGGGCGTGATCTGGCAGTGGTTGCCAGCCAGATAGAGGCAAATCAGTACATCGATTTCGGCGCAGGCGAAAACCTTACGGTGGCTTCGGCTGCCAATGAAAGCCATTCGTATTCCAAATCGAAGAAAGTCACGAAACAGGAAGATCACGTCAAACAGGTTTCCAGTGTCGTGAGCGCCGGGCAAGACGTTACTTTCAATGCCGGCAACGATATGACGCTGATCTCGAGCCGGATCAATGCTGGCAACGAGGCCTACCTGGCAGCGGTTGGACAACTCGATGTGCTGGCGGCCCAGGACACGGATTACTCGCTGTATGACAAAAAGAAGAAGGGCAGTTGGGGGCGCAAGCAGACCCGACACGATGAGGTGACAAAAACCATCAACGTCGGCACCCAGATCACCACGGGGCGTGATCTGACGCTGGTCAGTGGTGGTGACCAACGTTATCAGGTCGCGAAGCTTGAAAGTGGCGCGGATCTGACACTGAGAAGTGGCGGAGCCATCACCTTCGAGGGCGTCAAGGACCTGAGCCAGGAGAGCCACGAGAAGAGCAATAACAGCCTCGCCTGGAATTCATCGAAGGGTAAGGGCCATACCGACGAGACCCTGCGCCAGAGCGAGTTGATCAGCAAGGGGGACCTGGCGATCACTGCCGCCAAGGGCGTGCATATCGACATCAAGCAGATTGACCAGAAGACGGTCAGTCAGACCATTGATGCGATGGTTCAGGCGGACCCTCAGTTGGCTTGGCTCAAAGAAGCCGAGCAGCGTGGCGATGTCGATTGGCGGCGCGTGAAAGAGGTCCACGACTCCTTCAAATACAGCAACTCCGGCATGGGCACGGGGGCAATGCTGGCGGTGGTTATTATCGTGACGGTGCTGACGGCGGGTTCGGGAACCGCCGCTACCGTTGGCACCAGCGCAAGCGGGGCCGCGACAGCCGTGGGGATCAGTGCGACCACGGCCACCGCGATTGGTGCGGCTGCATCGGCAGCCTACACCGCTGCCGTGGTTCAGTCGGTGGTCAGTACGATAAACAACAAAGGCAACCTGGGCGCGGTCCTCAAGGATGTCACCTCGACGGAAAGCCTCAAGGGTTATTTGACCAGTGGGCTGGCTGCGGGTTTTGCATCGGGTGTCCTGGACAAGGCGTTTGGTGTTTCCGCCGAAAATGCCAGTAAAGCGACGCATGGCTTTGAACTGGCGAGCACCGATGGCCTGACCAAGTTTGTCGGTTACACCTTGGCTGAAAAGGGCTTTGGTGCGGTCACCAATACCGCGATCAACGGTGGCAGCCTCAAGAACAATCTGGCACAGGCCAGTATCAGTGCGGCTGCTGATGTCCTTTCAGCTTCCATCTATAACCGATTGGGTACCCAGCTGGAATTCACCGGGATTCCGGCCAAGGTCGGCGCTCATGCGATTGTCGGTGGCCTGATCGCGGAAGCAGCCGGAGGCAGCTTCCGGACTGGGGCCTTGGCAGCCGGTGCCAATGAGGCCTTTGTCGCCTCGGTCGGCGACAAGATCTTCGTGGGCGACATGCATGATCAGTTGCTGGCGATGACCTCGCAATTGATCGGCGTAACGGTCTCGGCAGCCGCAGGCGGCTCTGATAAAGAACAGGAAGTGGCGGGCTGGGTCGCCCAACAGGCCACCAAGTTCAACAGCCTCGATCACCCGACCGCCGAGCGGTTGCTTAACGAACTGAAGGGCTGTAAGTCCGGCGGAAATTGCACCGAAGCGAAACAGCGAGACCTGATAGACAAGTTTGAAAAGATCTCGGCCGAACGTTCGCAGTTGATCGATTTGTGTGAAACCCGGGCCTGTGTCGAAGGCTTGAAAGCCAACACCATCGCCATGGACGATCCGGTTGCACAGGAATTGCTCAGCTTCTACCGGAACAAGGTCTCCTATGACATGGTCGGGATGCTGGTGGGCAATCCAGGGCTCATCGCACAACCGGCTCAAGGGTATGACCCTTGGGGTAATACCTATGTGACCGATGACCAGATCATCACGGCCAAGTACATCAAGGAAGGCTGGTTGACGCCCGCCGAGAGCGCCAATCTCAAAGAATGGGAAAACAAGACCTCCTGGCTGGACGATGCGGCGGGCCGCAAACTCAGCGTGGCCGAAAGAGCCGCCATGATCAGCAACATGGGCAACACGTTGCTGACCGAGGGGTGGGGGACCAAGATTGTTGCGGGTGTCGGTAAAGGCGGGAAACCCGGCAATGGTGTGTCGACGGATGCCGATGGGTTCGGAAATAGCCCCACTGTTACGAAACCGGTCAAGCCTTGCTGTTTCGCCGCAGGAACCATGGTTGCCACCCCGCAAGGCCCTCGCGCGATTGATACCCTAAGCGTGGGAGATATTGTCTGGAGTAAGCGAGAAACAGGGGGGGAGCCATTCGCCGCCGCTATTTCGGCTACACACATTCGTACTGATCAGCCGATTTACCAGCTCAAGTTGAAAAACATCCGGGCAGATGGAGTTTCAGAGAAAGAAACGCTTCTGGTTACACCGGGCCATCCATTCTACGTTCCCGCACGACATGACTTTGTGCCGGTTATCCAGCTTAAATCAGGCGATTTGCTTCAGTCGTTAGGGGACGGTCCTACTGAAGGTGTCTCGACCAGGGTTGAGTCTCTGGAGTTGTTTCTTCCACAAGGAAAAACCTATAACCTGACCGTGGACGTTGGTCATACGTTTTATGTGGGTAAGTTGAAGACCTGGGTGCACAACGTTGGTCTGTGCGATATTAATGGCAAGCCTGTAGTGCCGAGGAATGCCAAGAATCTAGAAGGCGGACCTCTGGAGAAAGCCGATAAGTTCAGTGGGCATTTTATGCTGGAGGGAGGGCCTGCCAATGGAACTCTTTATCGTGCTGATAATAAAGGGAATATAACGAGTTATGCCGTTTATGATGATAAAGGTATGATTCTCAAGCGGGTCGATGTGACGGGCGATTCACATGCAGGGATACCTACGCCTCATGCTATTGACTATGGTCGCAACAAGTTGCCGGATGGATCGATCAGGGTACAATCTCCATCGAGCAAGAAACCTCCACGGGGCATCAGTGCAGAAGAAATTCCATGAAAATAATCAAGATTACAGACTCAGTCAGTTCTCCAAGATACGAGCATTGGAAAAGCCAATGGGAGGATCAGTCCGAGCTGGATGAGTTTTCTTATATCAGTGATGTTGTACATCCTGAAGATGCCTTGTTGTTTTGCAAGGTTTTATTTCCAGATTTTGTCATTCATGAATCAGGTGTGTTTCTGGAGCGCAGCTTTACTGTTGAAGCGTTCTCTACTTGGATGGAAGCTTGTAATAATGATGTGGTGGCAGTGGAGAAGGTTTTGAATCATACGCATCTGTATGATGTTTTTGGAGGTTGCAGGGATAGAGTGGATGAGGCTGTTTATGAACAGCTGTGCAGGATTGTTGCTCAGTCATGGAGGATGGTGTTGCTGAGTAAATTTCCAGAAAAGAAATTTTGTGTGCAAGCGATAGTGTCCGATCAGGAATATGGCCCAGTGGTAACTTTTTCTCAGGTCAGAGAGTAATTTCTATGGATGCCTTTAATTTATAGCCTTATACCGTGGGGCGGCGGTCTCAGACTGCATTTCCACGCAGGGGCGTGAGAGCGTCACGGCTGCGCTCCTACGCTGGAGAGCGGGAATGATCGACGCTCCCGCAAACAAAAAATCTCCATTGGTAATCAGATAAACAGCCTGCCCGAGGACGCCTAGAGACTCTCAGGGTCCCCAAAAAACATTTTGACATGGCTCTAAGACGGCATTTTCAGCTTTAAAAAATCTTGATATGCCCCCAGATTTGCCCCCAGTAACACGGGATGCACGCGCGATTACGAACTGCGATCTATCTCATAAGTAATATAAATTTTTAGCCACTTTATCGGCGTGTTCTCTGCGCGACAGCGCGGCGTCAAGGCGGCGGACTCCTACTCGATTTGGAGAAGGCTCTTCAGCCCACAACTGCATCATTTTCCGAGCGCCTAGGACACTGATCGCCCGCTTAAGGTTGTAGGCGGTGACAGCTAAAGCCATTTCAGCGCTCGTCCTGCAAGTTGTCGCAACAAGAATCGCCTGATTTCAAACGGCGGTGCCCCCTGAACAAAGTAAGGTGGGGGCCGACGGAGGCATGGGTCAGTAGCAATCACGGCGAAGGCATCACAACGATTCACAGCGAGTCTGCGTTTTTCACGGTTGTCTCGCCTGCTGGGGTTCAGGGGGTGGTCGATCCCTTGGCGGTGAGGACCGCATTGAAAGCAATCAGCCGTAGCAGGTGCCTCAAGCGTTAAGGCTGCAATGGAGTGGTTGGCTTCCGCGAGTGGTGATAATGTCGGCCAACCAGACGGGAAAAAGCCTGCTGGCGTGTCTCCCGAGTCGTCATCAACGCGCCACCATTTCCGTCAGCACCATCTTGTTCAAATAGTAAGCAATCTTCCCTGCGGGGATGAAATTCAAAAGGTCATTCTTCTCGCTTGCAAGCGTGACCATGCCGGCAAACCTCCAGACGTCATCGGCATCGGCGATGACCACCGACCCACTCATGCCACGAAAGTCCTCCGGACGATCACCCACGATTTTTATGGTTGAAAGGCCAGGAGTTCCTGGTGCGACGAGCTGCCCTCTAAGCCAGTGCAACTGCGCGTCCAACACCCTGTTGTCGTAGTCGTACCCTCGGCCCTCGTCTGGGTAGCCGAAAACGTGGAAGAGGTCAGCTCGGCCAAAGTCTTCGGTTTCCGCGCAACGGGCCGCGTCCAGGCTTGCGAGCCCTGCGGCGAACAAGGCTGCATGCTGGGATTTCACGACCCGCAGAATGACTAGGTCGGAATCCAGATCGGGGTCAGATTCGTCCCGGAAAACTGCGTGCTGATCGAACAGGATGGACAGAGGCGCGTTCCGGAGCAGAATCCGCAATTCGTTATGCGCTGCACCTTGATTGTTGAGCACGTGCTGGGCGGTTAATACGAAGAGTTCTCCCGCATACTCCAGCACGAAAGCAGTTCCGACTCCATGGTGGGAAAAGTGCTCGTCATGGTGCTCACTGCTGAGGATCACTGGATGAACCTGGCCAAGCATCATGCCAACAAACTCTGTTGACGACATGAATTCTTCCGACTCCTGCATACTTCCCCCCCATCTTTATGTCCTTGCCATATCGTGTCCGTCTGGACTGTGGACTGTGAAAAGTCCCAATGCCGGTGCCGCTACTCATAGTGAAGCCCCACAGAGGGCGCGAGCATTATGGAGCCTTAAGGGTGGACTTTACCTAGCATATGCCATGTAATGGCCATTATATGGAGTCGCCGTTATCGAGAAGGAGTTTGTTTTGGTTGATGCTGCCGTAATTGAGCGCGTCCTCTGCGTGGTTGATAGATGTCTGAAAGGCCAGTTTCCTGACGATTACTACAAGCGGTGTCTGTACGCATCCTTTGGTGTGCACGGTCTCCTTCAAGCAATGGGGCGCAGCCCTGCAGTCGTGGGGGGGGATTTCCTAGCCTTTGTCGTCTCGCGGGATCAACGTCAGGCCACCATGCAAGGATATGCATCTGATTCGGGCGGGCACTCTCATTATTGGATAGAGCTTGACGGTGCAATCATTGATCTGGGCACATATTACCTGCCCATAGGCTCAAGCTTCCCGGCAAGTGAGATGCCGGCGCTGTTTTGGGATACGGGTTATCGCATGCCCAAAGGGCTCAGATATGCTCATGAAGCTCGTTATTCCTCGCCGGAAGTAGCCCATCTCGAACCACACATCATCGAAAAAATGGTGCCGTTCCTGGCAGCCTGTCACGCCCGCATGGCGCAGCCTCTGGTCAAGCCGAAAATCGGCAAGTGGCTGGCGACATCGCCTTCCTCGATTAAGAAGGCGGCGATCAAAGGCGACGTGTGGGCACGCGCCGTGATGCGATATGAGTCAATGCCGGCTGAGCCTCTACCTATTTGATGGGTTACCTCTCAGGATACATTCCATATACGCTGCTCTCCTGTTTACCTAGCAATAGGATGACGATGTGATAGGCAACATTTTCAACGTCTTTTCTCGAAGGAAGGAAAACCAGACGGTGGTTAGAAAACCACTGACAGCCGGATTCAGGCATCGCACGCTCATGTTGCTACGCGATGCAAATGGCGGAAGTCTGTATGAAATCCTTGAGTTTCTTCATGGAAAACTGGCCTATTTGGTTGGTCGAGTTCCGCTGACTCAGTCCAAGGTTGACTCTATTATGGAGGATGCCATGGAGTTCCTCCGTACGTGTAGTGACGCCCACTTTCTCGATGCTGTGGAATACGTTGTCCATTCAGAAGCACACCGTTGCTTGGGCGGACAGCAAGAGAAGGTAGTGGATAGGCTGAACGAGTTTTTGAGTGTCGACGACCTACCTTATTTCATCACTAAGCAGATTTGGGAGCCTTGGCAGAGTGACGACTTTCGCGGCCAATCCATCCGGTTGCTCGAAGAGTCCAAGGTAATTCCGAAAGACAGCCAAGTGATCCATGAAACGGCGATCGAGCCGGCTCTTCAGTTGCTTCGGCAACCCGCCTTCCGCCATGCCAATACCGAATTCATAGCTGCACTGGAGGACTACAGACACCAGAAATTTGGAGACTGTGTCACCAAGTGTAATTCCAGCTACGAAAGCGTGATGAAGGTGATCTGCGGCCAGAAGGGCTTCGGGTATACCCAGGGAGACACCACCTCGAAGCTCTTGAGAACGATCATGGGGCAGACTCAAATGGACAGCTTCTGGGAGTCGCCACTCTTAATTGTGGGCACACTTCGCAACAAACTTGGCTCCGCCCACGGAGCAGGAGAGAAGGCGAAGGTGGTTCCCGAGCATGTAGCAAAGTACGCGCTCAACGTGACAGCTTCGGCCATGGTGTTCTTGCATGATCAGGCTTATAAGTAAGCCCTGAATTTTTCCAACACTCAAACCCGAAATATCACCTGCACAAGGGATTGTTATGCAAAGCTATAAAGATACGGTTGAAGATTATATTCAGAGGCACATCTTCTCAAAAACTGGTGAGGCATTTCTCGATCCTTCGATTGAAGAAGATGTAATCTATTCTGAGTTAGATTTTGTCGGTCGATTGTTGTGCCAGAAGTATATTGAGGGTGATTCGAGTTTCTATCTCTTAGATAGCGTGCAAGTCCAAGCCGCTGCTGTTCATGGCCACCAGGCAGTTTTAGTTTGTAAGGGGATGCTAGATCTGATATTTCGTGCCTCCGCAATGATGGTAGGAGCAGAGCGGCGCCAAAAATTTCCAGAGGATGAATTCTACGAGCCTTGGAGAAACAATCTTAGCTTTTGGTTTAAGAATGCGGAATTCGATTGGTCGGATGAAAGGTATTGGTGGCTTCATCAGAATGATTATAGAAAAGCTTTTGAAATGCTTGCCGAAGGCTTATTTGTATTCCTTGTCTTGCATGAAATAGGGCATCTTCACAATTTGCATGGGGACAGACGAGCTGGGAACTCAAAATCTTCACCCTCTTTAGACGCTGATGAAATCTTCGTTCATGAGGCTTTAGGAAGCGCTGAGGCGGAAAGTGAGGCCGACAGGCTAGCCACACACACTCGCGAAATAATTGCTGATACTTATGCGTTTCAGTTCATGCTTGTCGAGCTCAGAGAATGCTTACTTCCGGAGTCGGAATACGCTGGTCGAGATGAGGGTGGGTTGCGCGTCATAAATTTTGGCATGTGCATCTACATGGTTGCTTCCTTGTTCTGGGCGTTAAGTTTTCAGCGGCCAATGCGCAATGACACTCAAGATGATGATTACCCATCCCATCTATTCAGACTGCAGAGCATTGAGGCCACATCTCTTGAGCATCAATTATGTGGTGGTAACAAGCAGACGCACCTTGGCATGCAAATTGGTATAAAGAACTATACTGATAAGTTGATATGTGCTGCTGGTGATAAGGGCTTTGTTTCTTGGCGAATGACGGCTGACCTTCCTGCGAATCACGAGCACTATCAGAAAATCTGTGAAATGACGGATGAATGGTCAAATATTAGATTTGGTGTGCGCAATGAAGACTGGCTTCGCTGGCCGTTCTGACGTCTGGTGCCGATAAGCCTCAAGACGTCTGAGCTCAAAAATAGTTAACGCGTAGCGCAAAGCTACGCGTTCTGACTCTTGGAGACTTATGCGCCAGCCTTAGACGATTCTCGCTTCTATCGAAGTTGGCAGACCATCCACTCTTGTGATCCGTCGAACGTAAGCGGACGCTGCACACGTCCGGTGAAGACAATCCTGTGGGTGCCTGAAAGCATCTGAACCTAATTTTTACTCTCCAGAGCTCAGCTAATCGCGGCCTTAGGCGCTGAGCAGGACATGCTCAGCGTTGCCCTATATCAGAGGCGGTTCAGTTGCGCAGTCTTGCCTTTCACATCTTGTAGCCGTGTCCCCACCCTGCAATCTGTCATTCAGGTGGGGGCAGGCGACTTGGCCGGACGCTTGCGCAGAGTCACGATTGGGCACAACGGAGTTGAGCAGTGATGAGAACAGACCTACGAGATCACGATTTTCTCGAGTTACATAGAAGACTGCTGCTCGATCAGAGTGGTGCCATTAAGTCTCCTAGCTCATACTACTTTTGGTCACGGTTGGTATCCGATGTGTAACGGCTGGAAGTTTCCAAACGACAAGCATGCGATCGGCAACCGTGAATGCTGTCATAGGAGGCCGTGTATGGTGAAACCTGCTGTGACATAAGGGCTAGAGAACATTCCAACCTCTGGAGCGCCTGATATCCGCTTGAGTGCCTCAGCATGAAGCGATGCAGGGAGGTTATTTATTAGGATGCTGGTCACAGATGTAAGCGTGCTCATGCGAACCTTCGCATCCGCCCTCGCCACCGCAATGGAGGGCTCAAGCCCGAGCTTGAGCCCTTCGCCTGCCAGGTATGTAAGTGTGAAACATGCAGTGTCAGATATCTTCCAAATTCCAGCGAGCGCGATGGCTTTTCGATTGAGCAAAAAGAGGTTTGGTAATGCAACAGAGTCACTCGTACGAAACCTCTTTTGGAAATTGCGCGAAGACCTTGAACCAGAGAAGCACGTGTTTATTAATGCTAAGCGCAGTTGAAGATTTGGTGCGGCCACCTGCATAGCCGCAACGCTAATAGGGTGCGGGTGTTCACGGCTCCCCAGATGAGCAAAATAAGCGTCTTGGAAAAACTTCAACGAATGACCATGTGTGGAGACGATCAACGCATCGTATTTTCCCATGAGATCTTCTAGATCAGCATGCCCATCTGCTTGCATCAACACAGCCGGAGCCAGACCCGCAGCCTGGGTAAAAGCCGTGGATTCATAGGGGGCGAGCAGAAGGTCTTCCTTGCGGTCAACTATAGCGGCGGTGGTTAAAAGAGGGCCCTCTACTTCAATCGGTTCGATTAGGGCGGGAACCATTCTGACCTCAAACTTCCCCTCCGCCATCCGTGCACAGAGCTCGGAATTACGCAGTGCAAACTCTATCAGCGGGACGTCATTAAAACAGTCCTCAATGAATCGGACGGACTTACAGCCTGCCCCGGCAATATCAGAGAACACGTTGTCCAGCGATGGCGCTAGCGAAGTGATCAGCTTGCTAATCGCCGCCATAAAATCGCTCCTGCTCATGAACTGCTGAGCAAAATCGAGCTGAGCTGCATGCCACTCCGTCATTGGGGCTAATGGAATGGAGATCCGTTTGTACTGACCGCCGATGAAGTGCCAAAGCAACGCCGATTCCCCCGCATAAGTCATTACCATCAGGCAGTGACCAGCATTTAGGCGAGAAAGGCAAAGCGCGGCCTGATGTTGAGCATTAGCGCAATCGAGGGGGCGATCGGCACTCTGGGAGTAAATGATCGCAGCGATATTTGAGAGTTCGTCCCACACGCGCGTGGTGTTGAAGACACTCCATGCATCATCCCCTTTTTCTCTTATTCCATAGAGATGAGGAGCGCCGATCTCTCGTATGGCCTGTAGCGCGCGGTCAAGCTGCAGGACGGTTTCGTCCAACGCTGGTCGAGACGTGCGGACATCGCTAGCCCAACTCAAAATCGTAAGCCAGTCTCCCATCGCATTGCCCCTAGTAGCGACGATAGGCAACAGCGCATCTGTAGTGCTTCCAGTAGGAGGCAATGCACGCAGCAGGCCTTCAATTCTGGTGATATAACGCTCTCGGATACCGCGTCGGTGGTGCAGTCTTAATGCATCGGAAAGAATTCGATCGAAATGATGCGAGGCGTCTTGAAGCCGCTTGATCAGAAGCGGTGCATCCTGTCGTTCTATCGCTAGCTTTGCACCGCTCAAAGAAATCTCTAAAAGTCCTTCTGGGTTCTGTGCATCGTCCACGAGCGCGGCTTCGGCCATGGCAAGCACATTTTCGGCCTCAACGAGCCGACCGCAGCGTCTCAGACATACGGACAGGTTGCCTCTTACCGTGATTGTCATGTGATCCGTGCAATCAGCACTCGCGAGGGCCTGTTCGAAATAGCCGATCGCTTTATCCTCCTCATCAGAGTTCATGTAAGCCACGCCTAGATTTCCAAGAAGCATGGCGGGAGATGTCTCACCAAACGCCTGATAGGCACTTATTGCCATTTCACCCGTGGTCACACCAAAGCTGTAATCATTTTCTTCGCACGCGACGCTCATCAGGGTTGCATAGCAACGTGCCTTAAGCGCCAATGAGTCCAATGATTGGGAGATTTCTTCGGCATCAACCACACAGCGATATGCCGGTTGAAACGCACCATGACTTGAGTAGAGGCTGGCAGCCTCCAGATAGAGATGGGCCACTCTCTCCTGTTGACCATAGCGTTGAATCAGCCGCGCAACATGAGCGAGGATGCGTGGACGCTGGTCAACGCTAACCCCATATGATTACTGCTCAAGATGTCTTCGGCCAGCTCCAGCACGGTTGTCTCACTGGCGCCATGGTCTATACAGGCAATACGTTCGACTAGAAGCATTACTTGATTGAGATTCTGATCGCAGAGCAATGCGCGTATCTGCAGCTCAAGGTACAAGATTGTCTCGTCGTCTTTCCCTGCTTCGGAATAGACCTCGACGGCAACTTCAGCAAGGCATGCAACTTGGACAGGTTGATCCTGCGCACTGCGCATCAGCGCGTTGTAGACCCGGATGATGTAGATGCCGTTGTTGTCGAAATAGTCTTCTTCCAGGAGTTGCTTAAACGCAGCGGGCTCGATTGTTATGAGCTCATCCAGATCCATGGGGTGGCTTTCCTGTGATAGTAATCCGTGACGACTAAGGGGCACGCTCTGGCTGAGAGACCCTGATACCGTACGCACTTGGTTTACGCATCATACAAGGCCAATGCTTCCACCTTGAAAAATTCAAACCAACGCCCATTTATGAGATGAAAGTTGCCGAAACGCCCTTCGGCTTGTCGGCATCACTGCGACCATGGAAAGGGCTCGTGTATCGTGGAACCGCTGAGTCAGTCAGGTGACCTCACTGCAGCGCTGCTGGCTTGCGCTCCCCCACGTTAGACCGCCATTCAGGATGAAAAATGGAAAACTTTGCTATCCCCTCGTATCTGATCTCTGCTATCGCTGACGCCGTTTCATCCTCAGAGACCCATGCGGGTCTTGATAGCCTGTTCATGTACGCAAATGCTCCAGGAGATCCACCCGAGGGGAGCAAGGCTGTAAAAGCTCTGGAATGGCTACGGAGGATCAATAAGGAAGGTGGTAAGGAAACCCTCTCGATAGTTGGACGAATTATCGAAAAGTACATGGAGGAAGAGATCGAAGACACTCCGAGCCTTTTTGGCGGGGAAGCGATTATTAAGGAGAAGAAGCTTAGGATCGACAGGATTAAGCAAGCATTAGGGCGGGCAAGCATCGTCTACACGAACGGCGGGATTCTCTCCAAAGGCGAAGGCCTAGCCACCAAAACCCTGTCGGAGCTCATCAAAAGCCGGAACATCCAGGCGATCGACTTTGAGTTCGAGCGCGCGTTGAAAAATATTGAATCAAGCCCGCGTGAAGCAGTGTCTGCGGCATGCAATATTCTCGAATCAGTCTTCAAGGTCTACATCGAAGAGCACGCTCATCTCATCATGCCCGCCAAACAGGACTTGCAGGGTGTGTGGAAAATCGTCAGGGCAGACCTTGGACTGGATGCATCGATCCTCGAAGAGCGAGATCTTCAAGAGATCGTCACGGGTGTTGTAGCCACCGTCAATGGGATCGGCGCCTTGCGCACCCATGCGAGCTCCGCCCACGGCGCAGGAAAGCGGCCTTACAAGCTTAAACCCCGCCATGCACGGCTTGCTATCCATGCAGCGCACACCATCAGTGCATTCGTTATCGAAACTTGGGACGAGAAAAGCGCCGTTAAGAAAGGTCTGTAATGCAGCTGAGGGCGAGCTAAGAGCGCAGTCGGTTCGAAGACCTCATTCGTAAGGCAGCTCACCAAGAAGCCCTATCATCAGATCCCCACTGAGGATTTCAAATGGGAGCTCAATATACTCGTCCGGATGCCTAGGAATGGCTTTACCGTCATGACTCGAGTTCTTCGTATGACCCTGCACCTTTTCACCATTCTCCTTGATGTAGGGGAGCACGACGATACGGCCATGATTCTTCGAGATGATCGTGCCCTCGTGCCAAATAGTTTGGCCGCTGCCGCTAGCTGAGTCGCCACCGATGGTTTTGACTACCCAGCCTGGTTTACCATTTTCCTCGTACCAAAAAACGAAGCCACTCATGACCACTACCCGCTGACCGCGGGACTTGGCCTCAAGCAGAATCTTCTGGATGCTTGCATGTTGAAGCAGCTGGTTGGCGCGAGGCAGCAGCAAGGCGCGGATCGCAGCTTTTGTCTTCCCCCAATGGTCAGTACCTGAGAAACCAAACCCTCTCGCTATTTTTTCGCGAACGCAGTACACCGCACATTTTTTGGAGGGGCTTAAGCGATGTGTCCAGTCGAATTCCTTCGTCCGAGCTAAGGCGACTCGGTAACGCGGGAAGTTGATGATTTGCAGGTAGGGGGCTTCCTCGAGTTGACGGACAAGATCCTCGTGCAGCCCCTGAAGTTCAGAGGGCAGAATGAGGTCTTGCGCCGCAGGGCGTGGACTGGAAGCATGCCTGCGCAGCGCCTCAGTGAGCATCAGAAGTTCTTCATCAGCCAGGCGTTCTTGCACGGTGATTTCTTTTTCGGCCTTGAGGGTCACTGATGTCTTCTGAGGCTCGCTGAGGCCAAGCATCTCGATCCGTTCCGCAATACCTTCATTGAAACTAGATGCGACTTGTCGAGCTTCCTCCTGCGTTGCGTAGTTGTGCGCCTTAGCGTGACCTTCTGACTCAACGTAATCAGGCAGCCATTTCAGGTCACCTGAAGGAAGTAACTTGAGGGCGTAGATCAACCAGCGATTCGTCTCATACCAGCGAAACGGAAAGGTCGCCAGCGTCGGATATGTATACCCAGGCATTTCGCTCAACAACATTGGCACACCTCCAGCATGCAGAAGTGGTTAGGATGAGCACTCCACATATGCGCGAATGCTAAGTTTTGTATTGCTTGAATAGGTTGTCTGGCGCCACATAGACCCTACCTCGCGCCCGCGAGAATGCCACGTAAAGCTTATTTCGCGTCTGAGCCACAGACTCGTGAAGTTTGCCCTCGAGATACTGATTCCACGCTTTAGTGCCTAGTATCACGCAGATGTCTTCATAGTGATCCTGGCCCTTGCTTGCTCCCCAATTCTGCGAGCAACACCCGTATTTGTAATGCTGCTCATAGAAGAGTTTGACCACGTTTTGATCGCGATGAAGCTGATCGGCTAGCTCCTGGGTGTTGACGTTCACCACCTCGCTCACCCTGTCTTCATGAGCGTCTATGTTGATCTGCAGGTGAACACGAATAAACTCACACACTGTCGTCCCACATCGCCAGCTCTTGCTTAGGGTCTCCTTGTCGACCGTGATTTTGGCGTCCTTGAACCTCTTCTCGTAACGCAATATGTCGTTGTGGAGCGAGCCATTGACCGCCCCATCGCGGCTTGTGTCGAATGTGTGCTGGTAAAAGTCGCCCACGAGAAGCATGTCGGCGTTGGCGGCAGATATCTCCAGTAAGAGATTAAAATCGTGCCCGGCAAAATCCTGCACTTCGTCAACGTAAACGGCATCGTAGAACCGTTCGATGCGAGCCCTAACTACCGGCAGGAAGCCCTTCACCTCGATCAACTTAGCGAGACGGTTGTGGTACAGCCTTCCGCTAGGGTCGCGATAACGTCTCATGTCATCGAGTGCAAAGTTCCGTTGTGGCGGTCGCCTGAAATTCATTCCCCTCGTGTTCATCTGAAGCTGCATTATGGGGCGATAACAGAATCCATGCAGGAACGAGAAGTAGGTCATCAGGGATATGTTCGACGGAATGGTGCCAAATTTCTGAATGATTCGGTTACGCAGGTGGCTATGGTTATTCTCGGTGTAGGTGATGATAAGAGCGCGCTTTTCCAAGCTGAGACAGCTGATCAGATGCGTGGTTTTACCCGAGCCTGCCACTGCAAAGATCACTCTTTTATCCATGCGATCGCATCCTTGATGTACTGAGGGGCAACCAACTCGTCCGCTTTCTTTGTGAGCAGCTCGAAGGCTGCGTCTGCCTTGTTCTTGAGCATGTACTCTTGAACGGTTAGCTTCTTCCGCCCTGCGGCGAACAGGGCTTCACAGGCGGCCTGGTTGTCCTGGTACAGACCGATCTCGAACGTCGAGCGATTGTTGTCCTGATCTGCAAATATTCGGGCGCCGTTGTAGAGGCAGCCCTCATAATTCTCCACACAGTACTGCTGGTAGTTCCCGTCGTTGTCGCGGATTGCCGCCACGTTGATTCCCAGAAGCTTTCCGAGCTCCAGGTAGCGTTTGAAGCTGGTGCCACCGATGGAAATGATGTGCACCTGATCCGCTTGTGGCGATCGGCCTTCGGAGTACTTCTTGTACATCTCTTCGATGAGGATGAACTCGGCATCACCCTCGACCAAAATGACCTTCTTGGAGAGCGCAAACTCCAGGACGTTGTTGTCAGGAGCCTTCATGAAAAAGGTGGCGGTGCCGTCGGAAAGCGCTCTTAGACGACCAGCCTTCTGGTCGCTCCCCAGTAGTAGCGCATGGCGAAGGTCGAGCCTGGAGCAGATGTGGCTGCTGTGTGTGGCTATGAAGAGCTGATTGCCCGCTGTGTTGGCTAACTGCTCGACCAAGAGCTTCATCTTAGTATGGCTGAGATGGTTCTCGGGCTCCTCGAGGAGCAGGGCGTGCAGTTCGCCTTTGGCCTCATGCCGTCGCAGCGCGAACTCTGTCTTGATGAAACACTGCTCACCTTTGCCGCGGTTTTCGATGGGGATGCCATCTTTGGTGATGATCAGATCGGTTTCGAGATTGGAGCGGATGCTGGTTCTTACCCCGAATTGATAGGCGCCCAGTTCTGCATTAAGTGCAGCAAGTTCGTTATCACGGAACGCCTCTTTGCCTCGACGATAGCAGTTCTCGAGGCTGTAGCGCTGCGCCGGTTCAGCGTTGAAGCTGAAAACTGTGCGCGTGTACTCTCGCGCTGCGTATTCGCTATCGATGCGAGAGCTGTCCAGCATCAGGTGCTTCACTGGACGTCGGTAGCTGACATGCGGGGCCGCTGAGAACGTGGAGAATTTCACGGCGTAGTATTCGTAAGGGAAATTATCGGGATCCTCGCGAAGCAATTGCAGGATCGTCGCGCCGAATTCCTCGATCAGAGGCGCAATCTCCATCCGGATTCCATCAGTCATCGCTCCTGCCAAATTTTGCGTGCCGTAGAATCCTTGGTCGTCACCTTCCTCCAAGAATACATCCACGATCAACGTCGGAAGCAGGTCGAGAGTCCGCGGCCCTCGTTTGAAAGCACGCACCGCTGCCTGCGCAAGAATTGATTCATAGCCGATGGTTTCAACACGGCTTCGGCTCGCGCTTAGGGCAAGATCCAATGCGAGCAGCACGCTGCTTTTGCCTGTCTCGTTGTCACCGATCAGCACGTTGACCCCGGCATCAAACTCGAGCATCAGCGAGTCGAACTTCTTGAAGTTTTGGAGCATCAGTTTTTTGATTGCAGGCATCTCGAATTACCTTCCCCAGCGACTCGTAAAATTGCAATTCATTCATGACGCACCACGGCAGCATCAAACCTTTGCTGCCTGGCGACTGGCATCGCTCTTTCGGTGCATCTTTATGGTCGTGTGATCGTTGGCAATGTTCTTCTCTGCGTCAACCAGGGCAAGATATATATGGTTGTTACCAGAGTCGTCCATGGCGCTCTAGCACTGTCATCAAGACGCTATTGGCATGAGTAAAATTGTCGAGTTGATCTCTGAGGTAATATGCCCACTTTTCGCCATGGAACAGGTTGTTCCTAAGCCTCCATACGATCATGAGTAGGCAAAGTATTTTGTCACGCGGATCGTCGTTCTTTCGCTCAATCACACTTACCACGAGGTCAGGGTGATCTGAGGTTCGAAGGTTGAGAAACTGGAAGTGATGTGTCAGTTCGCCGTTCGCGAAATAGCGGTTCTGAAAATACGTAAGTTCTTCATCGTACAGGCCATCCTCAAGCGTACCTTCTGCTACCCAATCATCGACCTTCGCACGAATGAGGCCTGCTTGCGCGTAATTGCCCATGATTTTTGACTCGAACAGACTCCAAAGGAAGGAGAAGTCAAAAATGGCGCGGCGATCCTGATCAGGTAGATCCCGAAAACCTGGTGCATGCATGTATAGCCACAGCTCGCTCGCACTTTGTGCAGTATCAGTCATGGTTCCATCCTCCTTCACATCCAGCAAAACTCATCACTAAATCAATACCCACCAGCCGCGTGGTGCGGTTTCGAACTGAAGCGCCTGGTTCAAGCCTTGTTCGAGACTTCAGGAGAACATTTCGCATAACAAGTCTTCACGCATCCTTGCCCAGACTGGGTCGAGCATCTGTCTAGTCCACTTTAAGTCGTCCGCAGTGCAGCTGATGGCCTCAAAGCAGCAAATAAGCGACCGAAGCGCCATTTCCAACATCGTGCAACTGGTCAAGCGCGTACTGCTGTGCTCTGTCAGATCTGCAAGGCTTTCTACCAGTGGCCTTTGATCCAGTTGGAGATTGCTTCGGATGTAACTGTGGTGCTGCTCAGGCAGGCGGTATGCCAAATGTTGAACACAGCGTAAAACACGCTTCAGCAAGTCGTGCTCAATATCAGCCGCAGTGGCAAGGCAGCTGAAATGCAACTGCATTGAATGCAGGCAACTGTCCAATTGCTCGGCTGTCATTGCCGCTGCTATATGTCGCACGCTGAGCCGAGCTAGCGAAATGACATACTCCTCTGTGGCAAAAACCGGAACATTACCCGTGAGCTTTTCAACTGGGTTGGTCAACCATGATAGCTCCTGCTGGGTTTTGTGTCGGTACCAACCCCTGACGTTAGGCAGCAGTGTCGAAAACATCCAATCATGGGTAAATTCAGCATCCCATTGTCCTCTCGGCCCCCAAACGCTGGAAAGCTCGCGCAGATTATTGGGGTTCCAGCAAATGGTGATATCAGGTTCGTAGCGGCCTGTTGGACCCCCTTCGTCATACGCATATGAAATCAGATGATATCCAGCGTCCATCGCAGCTGTCGTTATTGGCGAAAACACTTTTAGGACGCTGTTGGACGCATCGAAAATGTGCTTATCAGACTCACCTTTGCTGTAATCGTGTTCGTTGACGTAATCCATGATCACACGCCACAGAGGTCGTGGCAGGCTGACCAGCGCATGGACTGGTTCGGTTGATTCGCTGAGTCTCTTAAACCGCAGAGACCTCCAATCGTTTTCCAGTGCCTCTATTGCGGAAAGGTAGTGGGTCCATGTCTGTCGCAGGCACCAATCTAGCTGTTCGAGCTCAGTGCTATCCAGGCTTAGTTGAAACTTTGGTGTTGTGAGGAGAAAACGATCTGGGTCGCTCAACGGCAGAGTGAAAGGGCTCTTAAGCGGATTGTGAGGATGTCCTGCCCATTGCACCCATCGCACAAGATCTTTTCCGTCAATTGCGAGTGATACGCCCTCTAAATTGGAGCGGGCGAACGAGAGAATGGCAGACGCGCGGGGGGAGCTGCGATTGGGCAGAATCACCTCCATTCTGACGCTTTCGTTTTCGGCAGTGAGACGAGAGTCGGATTGGCTGATGTAGGTACGACGAAAGAGTGTTGGCTCTTCGGTTGGCATGCTGAGGGTGTAGCAAAAGCGGTCGCGAATCTCCTTAGAAAAAAAACGCTCGACAAGCTCAGGGCTGTCCCGAAGAAGCTCTTCAATAACGCCTCGGTCCCAAACCACCGCTTGGATGTCGCGTGACTCAAGCTCGGCTTCTGCGAGGTGCCAAGCTTTCACGAGCTTATCGTCATGTTCTATGTTGACTGAGACGCAGAGAATCCAAACGCGGGAATCCTTCGCTAACTGGCCATCCAGGAATGCATTCAGCCACTTTCGAATGTTTGACGGCTTGACGGTTTCCCAGTGTTTCACCTCTGCAACGCTGTATTTGTTCGCCTTGGTGGTTTTCCAAATTATGTCGATTCCACCCTGCGCCTGACCAGATTTTCCGAACTGGAACACTTGGGTGCCACTTCCAATGTACTGACGCTGGATCAGCTGAGCGCAAAGCTTCTGAAAACTTTCCCAATGCATCAGTTTCCAAGGCAACTCGCCAAGCATGGGATCAAGAATGTCGGCGATCACCGGCAGCGGGTCGGCCAGCAAATTTCCGAGATCGATATCTTTGTACGTCATCAGGTCCCTATGCATTAGCTTTGAAATTAGCGGCTGAATCTGCCAAACAATCCTCGCAGGTGTCAGAATGAACTAGCGTATGCATTGATAGGTGAGCACTGAAGGAAAATGCGCCGTGCTATCTATGAATGTTGCCACCCAGAGCCTAGCCCTTGGATCTAGCGCATGGAAAGTGTCAGCCCCCTCCAATCTTGAGTTACTCGGGCAGAGCTAACGCGATATTGCTAAGTAAGTGCATGATTATTAATGATTAGTTACTACATTGGAAAACGAGTCTTTACGGAGGTAGTGTTGTTTGTTCATCGGTTGCAATGTCCACCGTTTCGCTGAAAGCCTCAGGCCGGTCTATCGAATCGCAGAAATTCAGTTGGAGCTATCCCCATCCAACAACCTGCTTGGCTTTAGGCTGGGGGCATCCTTTTCAAACCATCCAAAGCATGCCCTCAGATATGCCCCCAATGTAGCAATCGTCTGGAAGTAAATGGATCTCCATGGCCTATGAAAAGCCAGAAATGATCAGCTAAACAGCCTGCCCGACGAAACCTAAAGGCTCTCAGGGTCGCCAGAGGCCATTCGAACGGCATACATCTCTGCAAATTGAATAATCTCCAGCCAAGTTCAAGCAATTTCCGGGCGCAATCTCGAGTTCGACCATCAGATCGTCATAGTGTCTTCCAGGCGATCTTTATACTTTGATCGCCTGTACCTCCCAGGGCAGATGGATCTTCACCCTGTTTTACGGCATCCCACTCGTAGACCGTTTTGCCATTAATCTGCAGCGTGTAGTTGGGAAATCCGTCATGTATGCCGTCGACACTGAACTGCACGCCACCGCCGGCCTTGCGCAGACCGACAAGGATCGCGGCATCGATATGGGGTGCCACGGGCATCATCGGGTTGCCCCCGTCGACGATAAATTTCACCGCATGGCTGGCGCCGTCGAAAGACGTCCAGCCCACATTCAGGTTGTCCGCCGTTCGCGCCAGGGTAGCTGTCCCGGTTGGCTTCGCACCCGGGCGGAGGGAGCGGAACCAGTCCGGTTTTCCGGGAATAGTCAATACATCGCCACTGGCGTACTCGCGCGTGGAGCCCCAGGCCAACTCGGGAAGTTTCAAAGAAGTCGGGCCCGCCTGATCCAGATCCAGCGTCGCACTCGGGCTGCACTTGGTGCCGCCACTGAAGGCATAGGTAAGGTAATAGACGGCTTCGCTGGGAATACCGATGGTTAGTTTTACAGAGACGCTGTTGGCCACGAGAACATTCCTTTGAAGTTGATACGTTCAGGGAATGTAGCCAAAAAAAATTTGTTTGCATGCATAGCGCGAAACAAAACGACGACTAGCATATTGCTATCAATGCAGCGTCTGTTCCTGCAAACAGCCGAGGCACCCGAACACGCCGTTCTCTGGCAAATGCACGGGCTCACAGGGAGGTGGACAATGTCTGACCGTTTTCTGGCGTTTCGTTGTTTCGGTACTTTCGCCTGGCCGCCGTTGAAGTCCGTCGAGCCCGACGAACCGGCAGTGCAGGGGGTGCTCGAGATTCATTACGTTCTCGATGCCGAGAAAGCCGCAATGGTGGGGTGCGCGCGCTGGGTGCCCAGGGACACCTGGAAGTCGGATCTCGAATTCACGACCTCCCTGGGCGACATCCCACCCTTACCGAAGACCACGGATGCTGCCAAGACTGCGCTGAAAAATGCCGCCGACAAGACTCATGCGTGGCGTTTCGATCAATCGGGTGTCGTGCTGGCATTCGAAGGCGTGCAGGTATTCGAGCAGTACGCTGTGCGCAAAGACCAGGCGGGGGCATTTCAACAGGAACTGGATCTGCGGGTCGCCTTGGTCCGAGAGCACTTTCCTTCAGTTTCAGCGAGTCACTACAAGAGCCGGGTACTGATTGGTCAGGACAAAAATCCCCTGTTGCGGTTCGACCTGGCGCTGCCGCTACTGTCACCCCAGGATGATGAGCAGTTCAAGGCAGGACGAGCATTTGTCGCGTTTTCCGCGTTGTATCACTCCAGGGAGGCCGTGTCCGGTTTCACACCGATTGCGCAACCCTTGCTCGTGGAGAACATGGCGTTCGGTCGCCAGGATCGCTCCACCGGAAGCGTTGGGGAGCAGGGCGTTTCATTCAGCTCGTTGCGACCACCTTCGATGAAGGCTATTGGCCGATTCGGCTTCGCCTGGGACACCTGGCCAAAAAACAGGAACGTAGAGTCCTGGGTCGAAATCAGAAAACCGGATTATTGGCCCTCTGCGAAATCGATCCTGGGGCATCTGCTACCCGTTCTGGGTGTGCGTCCCCCTCCCGACAGTGCTGCGTTCGACGTTCGCTTCGAAGAGGGCGACATCGGGGCGCTGTTGCCCGCGCTCGGCGTTGCGATCAGAAGTTCAGGGGAAAGAGACCGCCCCGGTTATCGCATCGAACAACGATTCGCTTTGAATTCCCAGCTCCCATCTTCGGGTAAGGACATGGCCTCGGATATCAGGGTCAGAAGCAACCTTATCGAGCTGCGCGCTGAAGGCATGGATGGTACCTGGCTCAGCTTTGGCAAGCAGTTGCATATCACCGTGGTCATGACCGGGACGGTCACTGACGTCTGGAGCGAAAAGCACGAAATCTCCGTGCAGGTGAGCATTGGCGGTATCACGGAGTACAACTCCAATGATTTAGGGAAAGTGAGCGGCAACTTTGCCCCCAGAATTCAGGGCACTGACTTTCTTGAACTGATCCATGCCTCCATTTCCTCCATGAACCGTGCACGGTTTTCGTTGCACCAGTTAGCGCCTGACCAGCCCCAGTCGAGCCTGCCAAAGCTTGAAGTGGCGACCCCGTCAGGCAATGGGCCGATGCATTTCGGGCTGTACGCCAAGTGTCGCAGCGGTCTCCTGTCCGATGGCATGGTTGAACTCGATGAGAAACCGTGGATCTGGTCGGCGATGTTGGCCAATCCCGAAGATACGAGTGTCTTCAATGACCGCGCAAAGGCCGAAATGCAGACGCGTATACCATTACGGGTCAGTTGGCCTTCATTGCATCGGCAACCCATGCCGTTGGGATGCTACCTGTCCCATGAGACAGGCGATGATGAAGACGACCTTCGCGGCATCCGTCTAAAACTGGTACAAACCGAAAATCTCGTCGGCAAAATGCCCCTCATTGCCTTACTGGGCGGTCTGGAACTTATCCACGACAAGCCTGTATTTGTCGATTCGACGTCGATCCGTATGCGGCTGCGCGACGGTCCAGGCGTCAGCGGTACCGCCGCAATGCTAGGCATCAAGGTGCTCCTGAAGCTCGCCGTCGCGAGGGTCGAACCGCTGGCCGTGGACGTCCTGCGCGGCGACCGCAGCGGGCGTGCCCAGCCATTGCTGTATCGCGAACCGGGTGCCAAGGCCGGCAGCGGCCAATACCTGCTCAAGTGCACCGAAGAGATCCGCGGCGATCGCCAATGGCGCCTGCAGGCCAATCTGGATGAAGACATCCAGAGCAATTCAGGGGCGCAAAAGAGCCTGTTGATAGGCGAGCAACCCTTCACGATCCAGCGTTTCTATTCCACACCGCTGGACATGCTCAGTGGCGTAGATAGTGCGACCATCGCCAGCTACGACAGCGATGACCGGGGCTGGAAGTTCAGGCAGTCCAACGGGCTCTACCACTATGTGCTGCCCCCACAGGTAATCGGCGAGAGCATGGACAAGCCGCGCCGGCTTGAACTGCAGGATGCCAATGTCGGGACGGAATTCACCGCCAACGGGTTCGTTCGCCCGATCGACGCAAGCCAGGACCCGACAGTCACCCAGTCATACCGGCGCGCCGTCGAATTCCGCCTGACGCCCGCCGCCCACCTGTGGATTCGGCCGGCGGATGTGGAGCGCAACTACGTGCTGCCTGAGTGGGCCGCGGCCGATCTGTTCAGCCAGCGTGGCGAGCTGGGTCTGGGGTGCGCGCTGACCTCGCTGCATGGGGAATTCCTCTACGGCCTGGCCTTCGGCGTGACGCCAAAACTGGAACAGGGCGCTGCGCGGCGCACCCGGGTCGCAGAAATCGAGGCGCTGACCGGGCGCCCGGTGCCGCCCTACGAGGGGCGTGAACAAGACCGCTGGAACCTGTTGCACAAGTCGCTGCAGACTCGCCCGCAGCGCCTCGAGCTGTGGGCTGACGATCCTGCGCAGCGGCTGCAGTTCGCGCCAGTGCGCTTCAGCGCTGGCGCGTGTTTCGCCTTGCGCACGACGGCACTGCACCGAGCGGCCGTGGCAGCGCTGGAGGCACCGGTCGACTTGGACAGGACGCCGGGCACGCCAGTCCAGGTAGTGCCCGAGCTGTCGCCGCGCCTGCATCCGAACGGATTGTCCGGGGGCGCGCTGTGGCCGATCGAGTCAGCCAACGTACTGCGGCTGGTCCTGACCCAGCCACGGGCCAGCGGTGGTTCGATCGAGAGCATCGCTTTGTCGCCCCTCGGCGGTGATGCCGACCAGACGGTCAAGTTCAACAACAATCGCGTGTCGATCATCAGCGAGACCCGCGGCGGCTTCGTCCAGCGCCAGAAGGTCGAAGTGCTCGGTCGCATCGCGGTGTTCTGGCACCGTGCCAAGCATGTGGTGGTGTACGAACGCACGGTCAACCCTTCCGCGCAGTTCACCCCCGAGGGCGGGCTGGGAACCCGAACCCGCCGGCCGGTGCTGCGCAAGATCAGCGAATACATCGAGATCCTCGAGCCGGAGCGTCAGTATCCGGACATGCCCACCGCCGCGGCGCACACCAGCAGTTTCCTGAGGGCGTTGCGCTTCAACAAGCGGATCATTCCGGTGGACAGCTTCTGGGCCGAAGACGTGGGCACCAGTGGCTGGATCGTCCCGCTGTGGAACCGCCATGCCGCCAGGCAGCGGCCGCAGGTTTATGCAATGCCTGACGTCGCTTTCGTCACTGCTGCCGAAGGCGATGGCGACGATCCGCGGGCTGCCCAGGAGTGCCTCAACCCCGACAACCTGTACTTCTTTGCCGATACCACCCCGGGGCAAACCGACGACACCAACGCCTGGGCCGTGCATCGGGGCATCGATTACACCGACCTGCCGCCGCCCCGGCACGCTGACGCCACGGCCACGGTGCCGGCAGGCTTCGCCCGGTTCACCTGGCGCCTGGCGCCGGCGGCGCAACGCACCACGATCAATGCCGGACGGGCCGACAAACCGGTGTATGTCGGGCTGGAAACGCTGACCTTCATGCGTGCCGGGCGACAGGAAAGTCCGCAGAACCTGCCGGAGAACTCTGCACGGATACTGCTGGATAAGTTGCCTACTGCCCTGAAGCAAGGTGACCTTACCAAGGAATTGTTCGAAGGGGTGCTGAGTAAGGGGAAAGTGGTTACGGGGCCATTGAGGGAGTTGTCCAGCTGCCTGGCGAGTGTTGGCGATCTGCCGGCGAAACGTCCGGCGGATGCTGCGGAACTGGGCGCCCTGAAGGCGCGCCTGGTTGCGCTGGGTGCTGCGGCATCACCGGATGCCATCGTCAAAAGCGGCATTCAGCAGCACTTCGATAATCTGAAAGCCGGTTGCGACACAGCCTTCAAGAGCCTAGAAAAGCAATTCGAGCAACTGGACGGTTCGGTACCTTTGCCCTGTGCGGCCTTGCAGAAGAACCTCGGCAGCGCAATCACGGCCAGGCGCATGGCCATGGTTCAGGAACTGGATGCCTGGCGGCAGGAACAGATTCAGATGCTGTCCCGGGCGTTACCCGGCGAGTTCGCCCTCCGTAGTGACTTTGACTTGTACCTGCAAAGGGAACTGAAAAAGCTGCTGCTGCCCCTGTTCGAGTCAACAACGGCAGAACTGGGCAAGTTGCGGCGCGGTATCGAAATCACCCGTCTCACCGTCAACGGGGCGATAGCTGCCGGGCATGACGGGTTTGACCGGGCACGCGCCGAAGTCGATGCCCTGAGCAAGACTATCGACCAGGCTAAACCTTGGTCAGCCAGCCGTGGGCAAGATCTGGAGCAACAGATCGCTCGTGCGCTGACGCGCACGAGCGAGGTGCTTCAGGGAGAACTCAACAGTGCCCGGCAGCGTCTGTCCGTGGAACTCGACGACTTTGCCCAGCGTATCGGGGCGGTCGCTACCCGGGTGATCGAACAGGCCCTCAAGGGGGCAATGCAACTGCAATTGTTGGCCCGGTTCTTTGCTAGCGTGAAAAACGTTTTGCCTGACGCAGCCGTCGTGACGGCATACGTGGCGAACGTCGAGAACGTACTGCTGAAAATCGAGACGACCCCCGAGCGGGTCGAGGCGCTCAAACCGATCCGCAGCGCACTGAAGTCGATTGGCGAAGGGCTGGACAACGCCAGAACGGTTTCCGAGAAACTGGCTGTACCGGGTGAACTACTCTCGCAAGAGGCAGTGGCAATCGTCGCCCATCTGGTGGATGCGCGGGAGCGTCTGAAAACGGAGGCGAGTACCCTGAGTGGCGATCTGAAGAAGGCGGTTTCCGACGTCGTCGATGATTTGCTCCAAGCGTTCGACGCAGCGCTGGCCTCGGTGTCGATTACCGTTCCGGCCGAGGTCGAGAGATTGCTTGCGGTATTTCCGCAGGCAGGGAAATGGGCCGACCATCTTTTTGAGCAGGCCAGGATAGCCATTGATGACAGCGAACAATGGCTTACAGGCCAAACCAGGCCGTTGAATGAGGAGCTCGAAAGGGTTATCGAGACGACCCTTGAAAAAGTGAACAAGGCGGAGGAAGCGTTAGGCAGTAAAGCGCTGGTAGAGCAATTGGTGAGGGGCCTGCAGGGCCTGCCGGCAGTAGTTCTGGTTCTGGACCGGGTGGGGCCTTCGGTGTTCGACACCACGCAGGCGATCGAGGATCGGCGCAAAGCGGCCATCGACCTGATTGACACTTGCACCGACGAATTGATCAGCAGTCTGGACAACGCGGCTGCACTGCTCGGGGGCGTCAATGATGCAGTCCTGGAAGCTTGCCGAAGCGTGGCTAGCGGGATCAGTGGATTGCGGGATCGACTTGTCCAGAAAACTGCAGACATAATGCTGCCTCTTAAAGATCGTCTGAAAGAGGCAGAGAAGGAACTGTTCGCCAGCCTCGACGACATGCTGGGTGATGACGAAAAGTACAAGACACTGCTGAATAAGTTCGAGACCTTCGGCCAGGACGTCCGCGGCCTGTGCAACGACCTCGCCGCAACCCGCAACCTGGTCGAAGGCTACGGCGACCGGGTGATCGACGCCGTCGGCCGCCTGGGCGAGGGCGGCCTGCTGGCTGCCCCCAACAACATCCTGCGGGCCATGGCAGCCTTTGGCTCCACGCCTGAATTGCCCAACCTGGACTTCTCGCGCCTGAATTCGCCGTACTTCTTCGGCTGGGTCGAGGACCGGGTGGACATGCCGCAGATCGATGCCTGGTTCGGTCGACTGGGGGATGATCTCAAGGCACTGGGCCTGGACATGCAGATCGACGGACTCAGTGAGCGCCTGATCCCGGTCGACCTGTCGAAGCAGGACATCGGCAAGGTCCTGCAGAACCTGGCTGGGCTCGACCTGCGTAAACTCCTGCCCGGCTACACGCTACCGGCCGCGGCTAAGGATGCCATCCGCGTCACCCATGAGTTCGACAAGAAGAACCTGCGAGCCTGGGTCCAGGTCGATGTCGACCTGCCATTGCCCGAACGTCGCTCCCTTTTCAGCGTCGGACCGGTGTCCCTGGACCTGCTCAACACGAGGATCTCCGCGGTCGTGCGCCTGGAGGCCTCGAAGGACAGCGCCGAAGTCGAGCAAAGCGGCACGGCGATACTGTTGACCGACTTCGATGCAGTCGTCGCCGGGACGTCCATGGTTACACTAAGCCAAGTGGCCGTGCGCTTCGACAAGAGCGGAGGCCTCAAAGTCGATTTCGACCCGCGCCAGATCCGCCTCAATCCGAGCTTCCAGTTCATCCAGAACACTTTTCAGTCGATCTTCGGCGACGAGATCGGCGGGCTCAAGATCATCAAGGACAACGGCATTCCCGTCGGCGTGGAGCACCTGTTCGCGCTGCCACCCATGGGCATGATGTTCGGCACCAGCGGGGTGCAGAACATCCAGATCAGCAACGCATTCCGCCTGCTGGCGTTTCCCGATTTTGTCATCAGCAACAGCTTCGCCCTGGCCCGTGCCGACCTACCGTTCCTGTTCTCGGTATTCATCATCGGCGGCAGCGGTTGGCTCACCGTCGACCTGAACTATCGGCCGTTCAAGAACGAACTGGCGGTGGTGGTGGATGCGGCGGCGGGCGGCTCGGGCTCGCTGGGGTTTTCCTTCTGCGGCGTGTCGGGAACGGTATCGATTTCGCTCAACGTCGCACTGACCTACCGCAAGCTGATCGGCCAGCCCGGCGGCGGGCTGACTGTATCGATGGTGGTGGTCATCGTCGGCGTGGTCGATGTGCTGCGGATCGCCAGCGCCTACCTCTCGGTGACCCTGCGCCTGAGTTACCAGGACAACGGCGATATCGATGCTATCGGGACCTTCAGAGTGAGCATTCGGATTTCGCGATTCTTCACCGTGAGTGCCGGGGGGCAGGTGCGCTATCGCATGACCGGGGGGCGCAAGGAGGTCACGAGCAGCAGCGAAAGCCAGGTGCGTTCCGAGAGCCTTGAGAAGGCCCGGAAACTGATCGATGGACAGGGGAGGCTGAAAGGATGAAGCGGACCATCATCTGCATGACCGAGGAAGAGCTCAAGGGATTCCAGGGCGAACAACAGCGTGGGTTTTCAGTCCGGCTCGCTTTCAAGGCAGAGACGGCGGAGGGAGAAACGGAGGAACAGGCTCGTCAGGCATACCAGGCGTTCTTCGATTTGCTGAGCGGCGGAGGCTTGAAGTTTCGTGCCTATACCGTCGTTGACGGCCAACCCCCCAAGGCGATTGCGGACCTTCAGCCACCACCCGGCGTGACCACGGCGCTGCTCGATGATTTCAGGACCTGGTTCGAGGACCACGAACAAGTCGCCGCGAACAAAGGTGCAGGCTTTTGGGCCCTGCGCGGTATCTATCTCAATGGCATCGATAACACAGCGAATCTCGATGCCCATGCCGTGCTGGTGGGCGCATCCAGTTGGGTCGCTCCGGTCCCGCAGCGCCTGGGGCTCGCCTATGTCCTGCACATCGACTACGCGGGCAGTGAGGATGTGGTATTCCAGCCCTTTATCGATGACGTTCTTTCACCTGGGGACACCGAAGGTCGGCTCGAGGCGGATGATGTGGAGTTCGCCTATGCATCGGGGATAGCGGATTTCTGCAGTTCGAACCGCGCTCACCGCCCGGCGATGGGTGACATGCTGATTGATCCGGAGACGGGCTTCGTCAACTTCGGGAACAATGACTCTGAACAGGCAGCCTACCGAGCGCTGACAAGGCTCGAGCAGCGGGCTGGTTCGTTGTTCACCGGTTTCTTTGCGGTCAGTGAGGTGCAATGGAAGGATAAACCCTCGCCGTTGCAAAAGGTGCGTCGCGAGTCCTGGCGTGCCTTGGTCACGCTAGCCACCAGCCTGGACACCCTGCTGCTGGCGCTGATGATGCCTCACGTTGACCAGACGGCGGACAGTCCACGGGAAGGGGGCTTGCTCGGGCCTTTGCTCGATGTGCTGATCGAAGGCCTGAAAAAGGACGGTATGCCCGCCGACACGCCTCGCTCTGTGCTGCGCAAGGCCATCCGGGGAGGTATTCAGCACATGCTGAAACCGGTGGACATGAAAGCCTATATCGACGTGCTGCTGGACATCTGTCGGCCGCAGGGCGGGCAGGGGACATCCTCGTTCGCCGCTACCGACTCGATGCTGTATCGATTGCTGCAAGCCTCTGCCCAACCGACAGTGCAGAAATGGAAGGAACTGGAGACACTCCCGCTTGAAAAACTCAGTGCCGAACTGGCACCCCTGCAAGAGGCAATTCTCAGTGAGAACGGCTTCGAATCAACAGTACTGCGCTTGTTGCGCCAGATTCGCGAGACAGTTTCCGAAAGTCTCAAGCAGTTCGTCGAAGGTGACCCGAAAAAGGCCCTGACGGTTTACGATCAGGCAGTGCTGGAATTCGAAGGACTGCTGAACACAGGACTCAACGGCGCCGATGCCGCCCGTCAATCGGTAGGCAAACTGATCTGTGACATGGTACTGCATCAGTCGAAAGCGACTACCCAGACGCTGGAAAAAGCAGCCCAAGGGCTTGAGTTCTGGAATTGGCGGCTGGGCGGCCGTGGAACCGGGCCGGTGCCGGACACCACGCAATCACTGCTCGATTGCCTGGCGTTCATCCCCACTTTTGATGATTTTTTCACAGACCTGCCCAAGGGCCAGCCCACGGAACTCCCGGCAGATAAAGAGGCATTGGCAGCCCTGGCGTTGGTCAGCGAACAGATGCAGGGGGCCGTGCAGCGTGAACTGTTCGTTCCGGCCAGTACCCGCTTTTCTCCTGACCTCGCTCCGAGTCCCTTGGCGATCCCGCTCACCGTCGACCCGGTGATCGACGACTTGGAGAAGGACGAATTCTCCGCCGCTTTTTCCGGGATGGCGCTGGCCCTGCGGCGAACTTTCGATGACACGACGTACACCCCGTGGGCCTACGCCAACCTCGCCGATTTCCATCATCCGGCCAGCCCGTCACCTGCCTCACTGGCCGACACGATTACCGTACAAGCGGTGCCCACGACTATCAACGATGGCCGTCGATCCTTGTTCCTGCACTATGACGGACTGCCACTGGCCTGCAGCGCTTTTGACGAAAGCCTGCCGGGTGCCGGCTTCGATCCTCTGGGCAAGGCGTTTTTTGGTACGGACTATCCGGCGACACTGCAAAATGGCTTCCAAGCGTTGCCAACGCTCGCCTACGGTGCGCGGTATGAGGTCTGCGCCCATGTCGTCGGGCGTAGTGGAAGCTTGCCGAGGGGCATGCAGGGTAGCGTCCCCTGGTTGCCCGCAGCGAAGATCGAGGTCGACGGTAAACCGAAACTGAGCCTGATGTATTCGCGCCGCACGGCGATTGGTCGCACGACCATCAACGACAGTGAAACTGTCCAGCGCCTCGGCGTGATCCCTGCAGGCCTGCAACCCTTGTCGGCGGACTATCCACGACTGGGCCTGCACAGCGATGCGAGTCTGCCGCTGGATTTGTTCCGCCAGGTGGATGGCAGCGGTGCGTTGCATTTCGATGCGGCTCAACCGTCCAGGGAAATCTATCTGGAGGATTTCCGCTACTCGGGGCCGGACGGCGGCAAGTTAACGCTGAGTATTTACCATGGTGCCACCCTCCACACAGTTCCGGCAGTACCGATCTCGGGTACATCAGCGAAGAAGGCACTGTCGATTGTGCTGGAGGGCGACACGTTCCAGATCGATTTCGAAGGTAAAAAAATCAGCATTGCGAAGGAGCACGGAGTCGACTCGTTGTCGTTACGCCTGGGTTTGACCTCACCAGGCTTGGCAACCGTCAGTTTCGCCGATCCTGCCGCGTCGGTAGAGCGGGCCACGGGGCAGGGCCCAAAAGCGGAGAACCTGCTCCTGCTGGGGGCGTCGTTCACGGGGCTCGCCGGCGGTGGATGGCGGGCTCCTTTCGGCAATGACGCCGCCCTCAAGGTGAACTTCCCACGGGTGCCCTACAGCGACTTCGTGCGCTGGATCGCCAATCCGGACCTTCGCCGTAATGTGTTCACAGGCCTGCAGGATGACCACCAGATCAAACTCTTCTTATGTCTGCTCGAAGCCGCCAACATCGACCGTTCGCGCGATCTGGAGCTTGGCAAATTACTGGACGCACTGCTCGATCCCGCAGTAAGCAGTCTGCGCCTGGACGTGGTGGTACTGGATGGGCTGATGGATTCCACCGAGCGGCTGGGTCAGCGGCCGGAGCTCAAGCCCCAGACGGTCTATCAGAAGAAGATTCCATCACTGGGCGAGATCCTCGCGAGTCTTGGAGCCCGCCTTGGTACGCTACTCGATAAGGGTCGCATCAAAGATATCCTGACGCTGGTGGACAAGCAATGCCGGCACTCCCTGAGCGTCCGCAGCTTCGCCGCGAACACCGGCCAGGCACTTTCGTTCGATGGCCGCGTATTGCATGTCCCCGCTGGTACCTGTGTCCAGTTGCTCGCAAGACCACAAGTCGAATCCGGACTGTTCAGCGCTCAATCGGGAGTGCTCGACAGCCGCCTGGAGACATTGGCCATAGGCAGAAATGGCAATCTCGTGGTGTTCGATGGCGCAAGGGTACTGATCGAAAGCATGCAGGTGTTGTCAGCGAGTCGTGAAGAATGGACAACACTGGCTCACTCCGATATCCACTATGAGGCAGCCGGAACCGCGCGCAGCTATATGCTCAAGGCCGACCCCTCCTACGCCAGGGCATGGCAATGGCGGCAACTGGGCGCGATCACCGTACTGACCCAACGCTGGCGCTTCGACGGTCGGCCGATCTATGCTTGGATCAACCCCAAGGAGAACGACGTCAGGGTCGAAAAACCCGGGCGCGCTTCGCGTTTGCTCACCGGCAACAGCCAGTTGGCCAATTTCGAGATACAGGCCTTTGCCGGGCGCGACAGGGATGGTCAGTCGTCCACGATCAACCTGCTGCCCGCGCCGGCCAGCACCACCCTGCGCACCGTTCATTGGGAAAAGCCCTCGGCTACCGTGTTCCGTCATCGCTTCACTCTGCATTCTCGCTACACCGCTGCGTTCCAGCGCGAGACTGACGGGTGGCGCCAGGCGTGGTCCGACGACCTCGAGCGGGCCTGGCTGCGCGTGGCGATGCTTGCCGAAGCGGCCCGAATCGAGCTGACCCGGCCGCAGTTGCGCGCCCTGATTCCGCTGACCCAGTCGCCGGAGGAGGGCGAGGGACGCACGCCGCCGCTGATGGCCATCCTGCAAGAGCGGCCCTTCGCCCATGGCGGGCTGGCGGACCGTGTCATCGCTGAGGTTCGCTCGGGTGTCGGGTATGCCATGTCTGCCGGCGCCAGCGGAATTGTCCACCCAGCCGACGTACGCAAGGAAATCGGCCGCGATCCACGCCTTGCCTATGAAGCCTATGACGAGGCCAAGGGGAAGAACACGCTGCTCTCCATTGAGGGGCCGATCGGTCTCACCTTTGAATCAGATGCGGTCTCGGCGCCGGCATTCCCCAATACCGCGCTGGTGCTCGATCCGGTGAGCCTGGAGGTCGACACCCACGGCGTACCGACCATGCAGTCACTGGAACTGGAGGAACATTTCCTCAGCGTCGGCTTGCGGCGCTACCTACATCCGCATTGGCTGGTCAGTGGCATCGATTGGCAGAACCCGCCGGACCTGACCCGCAACTGCTGGATTCAACTGCCGGGCATGCAAGGCACTCTCTCTCTAGGCTCAGGGGGAGGCGCCATGGACCTTGTAAAAATCGACATGTCCGCAACGGCATGGGAGGTGACCCTGGATTGGCGGATACTGGACATCACGGCGACCGGGGACCAGCGCATGTCGTTGCTGCGGCTGCCCACGGTCAAAGCCTTCACCGGCTGGCAGTGCGCGCTACTGCATGCGCCAATGAGCGAACGGCGAGCATTGCTTTCGGTCTTCCTGGTGCCGCCGACGGCCGAGGAGCGAGGCGCCGGCAATGCTCCGAAGTTGCTGGCAAGTATCGAATGGACGTTGCCGGCCGGTCATGGCTTCGCTGACGTGCAGGTCCCTGCGCAGGACAAGCACATGTGGACGTGCGAAATCTGCCTCAGCCAGAGCACGTCAATGCACTGGGCTAGAACCAACCGCAACTTCGCCACCGTTTTCGTTGCGGATGGCAATCCACTGGAAATGGGCAAGCCCCGGCAGGTCAAGGATTTGCAGGCGCGTCTGGAGGATGGTGCACTGAAGTTCAACGCCAGGGAATCTGCCAACGGGCGCTTGTGGCTCAGGCCCGCTCAAGGGATGCAGCCGTTCCCAACCCACACCCAGCGTCATCTTGCCTTGTTATTCAGTGAGGTGCGTTCAGGCCTAGGTCGGCCGCTGGAGCGGCCGACGGCACTGTACATGCTTGGCTCGAACAGCCTCCAAGGGATTTCTGGCGTCGTGCCTGACGTCAAAAACGGGCGGGTGCGGGTGGTCGAATTCGAGACCCCGGCCATCATTATTGGCCGTGGTGCCGTGAGCATACCGGATCAATACAAGTTCGGTTATCTGGACCTGGTCGCACCGGGTATCGCAGTACCGCCGGCGTCCGGGGCACGAACGCTGCTGTCCCTGAATATGCGGCTGGTCGCAAATCTGGAGGCGCGCTCCAGAGTGGTGGAGCTTCGCCTGGGCCTGCGTCCCGAGAGCACGAAGACCAGCGAGGTCGGTGTTTTGGAGTTGAAGAGCACCTCCGTCAGCGAGTGGGCTACGTTCGGCGTGGATCTCAGTGTCGATGGTACCGGAAAGGTCCAGGTCTTGGCAGCGTGGGCCGTCGACCGCGACGGTATGCGGCAGGCGGTGGACGCTCAGTGGCTCGGAATCCCATGGAACACCGACGCGATGCAGGGGCTGGTCATGACCGTCGAGCCGGCGAAATTCAAGGACGGGCTGGACCGTGAGCTCTGGCTAGAGGTCGCGATGCTCGCCACCTCGCTGACCGAAGGCAACAGCGCTCGCCACGGTTTCAATAGCACCCTGGATCTGGACTGGTTCTTCGGGGCCGACCCGCTGTCGCCCGACACCGCCGCAAGCGAAGACGCGCTGCGTGGATTGCATGAGGTTCAAGCAAGGATCATCTCGGTATCACCACTGATTTCCATGAACGGTTGAGGTGGGGCAAAGGGACATGCAGGTCGCGGGCGCATTGACCTGCGGCTCATCGAAAGAGGAGGGCGATTGCGATGATGAAAAAGCTGTGGGGACTCATGGGCGCACTGCTGGCGCTGAATCTGTTTGCCGCCGGCGCGGCGGCCACGGAAACGCCGCAACTGGCGACAAAATGCATAGTGGTAAGAGATTCAGGGCTTTTTGAAAGCAGATTGGCCGACAAAAAGAACGCGACACTCAAGACAGGCGAGAGCAACCGCGACCCGGCTTGTGCCACCCTGGGTAGCGACGCTCGTCCGTTGGTCGGCACCGGCGACTTGGTCATAGCCGTGGACAAGGCGGCGTTCACTGCCTTGCAGACGTCGCAGGAAGCCTTGAACGGGGCATTCGTGCTGTATCTCAATGGCGTGCCCTTGCCCGACGATGCCGTGCTGATCGCCTCAGAAACGGTGGATCAATATGTCCAGCTCAGGTTCCGGATCCGCCAGGGGCCGGAAACCCAACGCCTGTGGTCCATGCTGTATGCCGACGGGGCCCTGTTTGCCCCGACGGACCTGTATGCGGCACTCGGATGGCAGTCCAGCAACGATGCCGCGCTGGCGATGATTCCATCACGTGGCCAGGCCACATCAGTGAGCATCACCACCGGAGCCAGGCTGGCGCTTGCGCTTTTGCTGGTCGTGCTGGCCATCGCCGCCATCGTATATGTCGGAAGGGCGACGGACACCCTGCGTGACGAGCCGGACTCGACGATCCCACCGTGGTGGAAGGAAGCACGCAAGCTCCGGACCAGGCTGGCGCAGTTTCCGGACGATACGACTCGGAACCAGTACCTCAAGGAATACCCCGGCTATGACGGAACCGATGTCCTGCGCTACGACGACCTGGCCAGCAAGGCACTTGCTGGGGAGCCGGTCGAGGCGGCGGACGTCGATGCCACATGCTTTGGCCTGGCGCTGCGCAAGCCCGACTGGAAACCCGTGCGCGCGTCCTTCAGCCTTAGCCGCACTCAGATGGCACTGTGGTTCACTTTCGCCGTTGCCACCGGGCTGTTCCTGTGGCTGTTGTATGGGGACCTGCGTCGGATAGATGGATCGCTGCTGGTCCTGCTCGGCATCAGTATCGGCACGGCGGGCCTGTCCTGGATCACTGACCGCAATGCCCCGAGCGGCCGCAGCTACGTGCCAAGTCGTGGGTTCTGGTACGACCTTCTAACCGGCTTCGACGAGCGCAAGCAACTGCATCGCTACCAGGCGGTGGTGGTGAATATCCTGCTGCTGGTGGTGGGAATCTTCCATGTACAGCAGCAGTTGAGCTATCCGGTGTTCGATCCGACCTGGTTGATTTTTCTGGGGATCAGCGGGACGGCTTATGGGGTGGGCAAGCAGGTGCTGGAGAGCAGGTGAGGGGTTTAGGTGCTTCACTGAGATGTATCCGCGAAGCAGTATCATTCCATCACCACCAGCATTTCTGGTAGGGGCATCCTTCTCAAATCATCCAAAGCATGCCTTCAGATATGCCCCGAGTGTGGGAATCCTCTGGAGGTGGGTAGATCTCCATGGTCTATGAAAAGGCATAAATGATCGCCTAAACAGCCTGCCCGACGAAAGCTAAAGACTCTCAGGGTAGCCGAAAAACATTTTGACTGGGCTCTAAGACGGTTATTTCAGGCCGATAAAAAAGAGTTGTGCCCCAAGCTGTGCTCCACTTGCACCGGCTGTGCTAGCGATCGTGAATGGCGATTCCTGACAGCTGTCGTGGTGGTGCACTCTGGACGTCAGAGTAGCTCCATGGCGGGATAGTCAGAAGCAGGGCGAGGCCGTGTCTTAAGGGGGCCGCTTGTCTCAGCGGTAGCTATATCCACCCTGACTGTGTGGTAACTACCCGAGTACTTCGAATAGGAGGAGAGATGGACTTAGTCCTACGGATCCAGCAGCTGAAGCGCGGATCATTGATAAACATTCGTCGATGGCTGGCTTGAACTTGCCGTTCCAGCGACGACGGCGCCGCCCTTGACAGTGATAGTGGCGAAATGCAATTTTTCGGGTCGGGTTGGATCCAGCCAGCTTCAAGGGCGGATACAAAGGAATTGTCCGTTTTAGAGGTGTCCGGGTGTGTTGCTAAATGCTTTTCTGACCGAGTACGACGAAAGCCTCGGTAATGAACTGAATATCGATCCCTTGGGGTTGCAGGTGATCTGGTCTGGATTCGGCCAGCAGATTTTCCAGAACCGAATCAGCTCCATTTCCAACGATATCCGTAATTTCACCCTGAACCTGTTCAATCACTTCTTGATCAAGAGCCTAGTCGAGGACGACTCAATTGCGCTAGGCAGCGGATTGAAGAGGGTCTACGATGGCAAACACGATCTCAGGTTCAAACATGCCTGTTTGGTGTACCTGGAAAATCTCTACGTCTACAGCGTCATCGCCCATGAAAATACCGCGGGTCTGGAAAGCACCGGCGTGCTGGGGATCAGCAAGGCGCGAAGAGGGTGGTTCGACAGTACAGGGAACCCTTCGCTCACCTTCAGCCATGTCCCGGAAGCGCAGGTACTGGCTCGGCAAACCCTGCTAGGCGTAAGCGGCCGCTACAAGACGCCGTTGGTAGAAATGGGCTTCTTCGACCGTCACTATCGCTACAACCTGCCCACGGCGACGGTACTGTGGAAAGACGCAGACGCGTTGATCAGCATCACCCCGACGCTTTCCCGCCTCTACAACCTCCTGCGTCCTCACCTGCAAGACCTGCTGGCAAACAGTCGCAGCCAGCCGAAGATAAACTTCCAGGACATACCGGCAACGCTTCCCGAGGCTCTGGTCGAGGCCTTTCCGTCATCGGCGGCGGTAGGTGCCAGAACATGCGGTTTCTGGTTGTCCACCACGGACCTGGATCGGGGTGCCCCGGGAGCCTTGTATAACGTGTTGTCTTCGCCCAAGCACGGCGACGGGGCGGTTGCGAATGTCTTTGAGGAGGCGATGAAGCAGCCGCTGCCGAAAGACGCACAGCGAAAACTCGTGCACGTGCGCTTGCTGGAACCGCTGCTCAGCGAGCTGGACCTGTTGTTCCACCTGACGCTGGCCGAGAAATCCCAGCCCGTCAAAACGGTCTGGCAGCGCTGGAAAGCCCTGGGGCGTAATGCCTCGACCCTGGCCGCCTGTGCGGCTGCCATCAAAGCCGACAGCTCCATGACGACGGTGCTTTCCACTACTGGGCAAGCACGCCTCCAGGGTTTGTTGAACGTGGCAGGCCAAGGCGACGCCGACGCACAGATGGACGCATTGTTGAGCTATCACGCGTTTATCATGGAAAACCGCGGCCAGTCGCCGTGGGTGACCCGGGCCGATAGCAAGCAGCTAAAGATCCATGTGCGGCCCCGCAGTGAGCCGACCCTTGCCGAGCGTCCGTTGGGTGGCTGGGTGCACCAGTACTACATTCCCCAGTTTCGGCACTTTCTTGCGGGCTTGCATGGGGTGGCCGCATGAAGCTGATCGGAGCCTTCAAGCAGCAACTGAAGGAAATGGGCGAACTCAAACGGGTCTGGCTGACCACGTTCAACCTCAACCTCGGTTTTGTCGAATCCCACCTGCTTCCGGCAGTGCTGAACATGGACCCGCCGCGCAACCGCATGGACTTCGAAGGCTTTCAGGCACACCTAGTGGAGAAAGATATCGACTTCCGGGTGTTCTGCGACAAGCGGATGCTGGGCGCCGACCAGTACAAGCGCACGGCCATCAACGTTCATTGTGTGTCTGCTCGCGCTCTGAATTCTTACCATGGTTTTACCGATCAGACGTTGTTTCACCCCAAGCTCATCTTTCTGGAGAGCAAGAATGGGGAGATGGTGTTGGGGGCGGGCAGCGCGAACCTGACTGTCGGCGGCTGGGGACGCAATCAGGAGGTGTTCACCTTCCAGCGCGTCTGCAGTAACGACCAATATAGGCAGATTCAGAAGTTCTTCGATGCCTTGGCCGAGCCTCTGGAACTGGAGCTCCGCTGGCGCACCCGGCCTCGCCTGGCCGAAGGGCCTGATTGGCAATTTGTGCACAGTTTCGACAAACGCACCTTCCTTGAGCATCTCATGGCACAGGACCGCATCACCTCACTGCAGATTTGGTCCCCCTACCTGGCGGCCGACGTGCCCAACTTGCTAGAGCGGCTCCAGGAGCAATCAGGTAATCCTGATTTGAAGGTGGCTCTGGTCGCGGACCGCTTAGAGGGGCGGTACTTCCGGACGCCTTGGAGTGAGGCGTTGGCGGCCTGCATAGAGACGGAAACGCTGGCGTTCCACAAAAACCCGTCTCCGCCTGATCTGCTCACCGAAATCACCCATGCCAAGGCCTGGCTGTGTCGCGCCCCCCAGGGGAGCTGCCTGGCAATCGGCTCATGGAATTTCACCCATGCCGGTACCAGCAGTTTCGAGCAGCGCAATATCGAAGCCGGTATCGTGCTGAACTTCAAGCGTGATGCAGACATGCTGGGAGCGCGCATTGACGTCACCGAAGCCGATTTTGCCAGCGAGCAGTTGTTGTCCGACGATCGTCTGGATGTGCCGGAAGAGCTGCCTTTCGACCTGCAGGTGCTCTATGACTGGAAGCGTGCCTGTTTTTCAGTATCAGGCAACTGGTGGGTAGGCAAACCCCGTGATGGTTATTGGCTGAAGTTACCGGGTGTGAGCGAACCGATTCCGCTGCAGTGGCGCACACGGCGCCATGAGGGTATGTGGTTGCTGATACCGATCAAGCAGGTGACACCCGATAACGAAGCCATGCTCGCCGACCATAGCTACGGCATTCTTCTGCGCAAGAACAGCCCTGCGGTGTTCAGGGGCATCATTGTTGAGAGCGGTCAGTCTTTCCGACGCGCACAAAGTTTCGAGTCACTGAAGGACCTGCTCGACAGTCTGTTGGCCGGAGTCGATCCGAACAGCGACACCAACACGGTGTTGCGCTCTTGCCTGCGCAATGGTGCCGGGCCGGATGAGGACCTGACAGCGCCCTCAACCGTTATCGAACAGGACGCGTTGTCTTACTTCCGGTTGTTCCACGCAGTCGAACAGTATCGCGAGCGTTTGCGTGCAGCTTCCGATACGGTCCAGCTCGAGTTGTGGGTATTCGGTCATCCGGGCTGTCTACAGGAACTGGCGGCCAAGGCACGACAGCAGATTAACGGCAGCCCGCCCAGCGTGTTCAACTGGTTCCTCGCCCAGGAGGTCAATTCTCTTCACCAACTGGCAGCCGGGCTGTACCGCAAGGCCGGCCACCGTACGGCGGGAGACGAGTTGTGGTCGACACTACAGGTGCCGACGCCACGCTTGCCGAAGGAACTGCAAAGGAAGCTGGCTTATGTTCGCCGTGTTCAGAAGGAATGTGGTTATGCGTGACACTGGTTGGGGTGGGTTGAAGCCGGAACAGGTCGCGAACTGGATCAACTTCGACGCTGGCAATGAGGCGTGGCAATACTCGCCTAACGACATCTCCATGCCCACCCGGCAAATCGAGGGTGTTGCTGGCTTGTGGAACAAGTTGTCCATGCACAATGTGGCATTGCTGGCCGACGAGGTCGGCATGGGCAAGACGTTCCAGGCATTGGGCGTCATCGCGTTGCTGTGGAAGCTGAAGCCCGACGCCAAGGTGCTGGTCATGGCTCCCCGGGAAGACATATGCCACCAGTGGGCGCGTGAGTATGCCGCGTTCCTGCGCGACCACTACAAGGGCGGTACGCACCTTACCTGCGACGGGCCTGAAAAAAGCCCGCTGCACGAGGCGCAGATTCACAAGCGGCTCCATGATCTGAGTGATGCAGTGGCGCAGGGTAGCGGGCAGTTTTACTTCACCACTATCCATTCGCTCAGCAACTTGGTTGAGCGGGAGGATAAGCAATCGGGTGATGTGTCCGTCAAAGCCCAAGAAGAGGCTGGCAGGATTCACCGTGCGCTCAAGTCATCGTTGGGGAACAAGGGCTTTGACCTGGTCGTGGTGGATGAAGCTCATTATTTCCGTAACGCCGATGGCAGCTCTCAACGCGCCAAGGCCGCACGGAAGTTCTTCGGGGAAGTAGGCGGCCGGCTCGGGCAGAAAGTCTTGTTGCTTACCGCCACGCCTAGCCATTCTTCGCTCCGGGATATAGCCTCCATTCTCGGGTATTTCATCGACCCGTCTCCTGACGGGCCACAACCTGCTCCGGATGAGTTGCTCGCCAAGTATGCATTGCGCCGTTTGCGCCTTATGCAGGGCGCTGAGGGTTACCGCAACAAATACAACTACCGCCATGAAAAGACGCTGCCGGCCAGTTTTCTGGACAATCCTGAGGCCGAGATGTTTTTTGCGTTGTACCAGAAGAAGCTGGTGCAGCAACTAGGCCAGAGGGGTAGCGGCCGCAGATTCCTGTACGGCTACCTCGAAGGGTTCGAATCTGTTGGCACGCAGCCGGGTACCGCAGCCAGCGCGACCGTATCACTGGAACAGGAACACTCTGCACAGGCATTTTCCGGTGCCCCGGATACCGGGATTCTGACTCAGCTCACTCAATTGCACCGTGAGTATTTCAAGAGCCATCCCGATCATCCCAAGTACGACACGCTGATGATCGAGTGCCAGCCTGAGGATGTCTTCGACACTCGTATGCCGTTGCATGAGCACAAGCACCTGGTATTTGTGAGGCGGATTGCTTCGGTGCGGGAGATAACCCAGCGCATGAACGCAGCCAGTGACCTGATGTTGGCGCGGCGTATCGTCCAGGCCTGGCACCCGGGAGATCCGAAGAAGTTGGTGGAGGGGTGGCGGAAGAAGAATTGGTCGCGAGCCTTCTTCATTCGATATGTCTCCCAGCAGGTGGCTGAAGAATCGGGCTACCATGATTTTCTTCAAGATGAAGATCTGACTGAGGTCCGTGATGGCTTGGGTGGCGATGAAAAGCTGGCCTCGCACATTGCTGACTTGTTCGTGGTCAAGAAACAGAGCAAAGACCGGACCACGGACTGCTCGAATTTCAGCTTGCGCTTGCGAAAGCCGGAGAGCCTGTTTTCGTTGTTGCTGGAGCCTGCAAGTGACTACCGCTGCGGCGGATATACCGGATATGACCGCAAGCGCGTGGGCGAGCGGGATCGGGACGATTACGGGGGCGCAGCGTTGCGGGCTCGTCTTGCGCTTCACGAGGAGCGCACGCGGGGAGCGGGTGAACAGTACGAAAAAACGATGCCGACTTTGTGGGGCTTGATGTATGAAGGATTGCCCGAAACTACACGCCAGCGGCTGGAAACGTGGCTGGGTCTTGGGCCGCAGGGCCGAGCTATCGCCGAGAATTTTGGCAATTATGTGAAGGTCGGTTTCCTGTTTGCCAGCCCGGTCATCATTGAACTCTACAGTTGGTTCACCGAGTTTCGTCGTAAGGATAAGGGGGGCGATGTTCAAAGTCGTTACCTGGGATTCATCAAGTCGCTGAGACCACGCCTGCACGATTCGCTGCTTCGGCAGTACTTCATTGCAGCGCTGGATTCCTTCGAGCAGATCTGTGGAAAGATCACCGCCCACGGGCTATCTGACTGGAAGAAGGACTGGCGCATCCTGACCAGCCTGCAAAGCCCTGCGTGGTACGCCAGTAGTCATTCCGGCGATCGCCGACGGTTGATTCTCGGTTTCAACAGCCCGTTTTACCCCAACGTGCTGGTGGCAACTTCGGTCTTCCAGGAGGGGGTGAACCTACACCTTCAATGCAGCAAGGTGCACCATTACGGAATTGCCTGGACACCCGGTGATAACGAGCAGCGTGTAGGGCGTGTGGACAGGCTGTTCGGTCGGGTGAACCGGCAATTGCAAGAGAAGGGCGAGGCTGAGCTCGCGATCCACTATCCCTATCTCGCCCGGTCGTTCGATCAGGAGCAATTGGCTTCATTTGTACTTCTCAAACATGCGGTTGAGGCGCGCATGGATGCCTGTCGACATACGTCGTTCAATGATGAAATCGACCTGCGCCATGTCGCGGATGACTGGGAGCGATACCTGCGAAAGCCAGTGAAGGGGATGAATTCGACGGACCCGTTTCCTGCGCGTTTCGGAACTGGGTCAGTTCCATTGGAGGCCTATGATCCGAGTGTGTGAGATTCTGCAAAGTAAATGCTGCCCCAGGCCCTGACTGGCGACTTCTGGGGGGGCTGGCTTGCCCGCGACCACAGGGTCTTGCTGAACATCGGGTCAGGTTTGGTTTTCTGTTGGAATCTACCCGGCCACCTTGATCATTTCGAATTCGTTCGTGGCATAGTGTCATTTTGAAATCAAGGTCGAGTCAGTGAATTTCAAACAGAAGCGAGACGCCTATGCATATCCAATGGTCGGCCTCTGTGGCACGTTAGCGTTGCATCGTGAGGTGGCGTTCAATACGTCTTCGAAACTCGAAGCGCATCACGCCGGGTTGATGTGCTCGGCTGTGGATGACGAGGTGTTGCTTGGGTATCTGAGTACCCTTTACTGGGGGCATTACGCAGGTGCTGCTGGGCGCACGACCGCCAATCGTGCGTTATCCAGGGTACAGTTGGCGTTGGTAGGGTCCAGCTTCGTGCGCAATGAAAAAGTCTGTCAGAGACCCGGTATCAATCACTTTGGTCGTGGCAAGGCTGTTGCCTTGATCAGAGATGCCAAGCGCCTTCTCGACGACCATCAGTATGGTGAAGCAGTGAAGCTACTTTGTGCTTTGCCACAATTGGGCTTTGCGTTTGCATCCAAAGTCGCCGCTTTCCTTGCCCCCGATACTTGTGGGGTCATTGATTCTGTCATCGCAGAAAAACATCCGAACTTCGGATTCAAATTGCGCGGAGGATATGTGAGCGATGTAAAAGAAAACGTTGCACGCTACCAAGCCTATTGCCAGGCACTTTGCATCGAGGCAGAAAAGCAGAACCAACTGGGCGAAAGCGCTTATTGGAAGGAGCGTAACGGCGAGTTGCGCGCTTGGCGTGCTGTCGATATCGAGCGTGCGTTGTATAGCCTGTGAAAAGTGGTGAGTGACCACAGCCCTTGTGGGAACAGCCAACCCCTGCAAGCCTGCAGTCACAGGCAGCCCTGGCTACTTTGCCTGCCCGCGGTGGTTGAATCAATTGCACTAGACCTCTCTGCGCCCGGCATGACCCCTGTGCTTGCGATCGAGCATGCTCTCGAAGCACATCTGCATGAGCGATTCGCAGGAGCTTTCTCGGACATCCTGGTTAAGCCGTTTTGGGTCAAATTCCACAGGATGTACTTCAAGCGACGGTACGCTTCGCTGTCAGTCTTTGAACTGAGGTGATCTGATAGCATTCAACGGCGGTAGGGAACTGTCGCAGGTGATTTTTCGAGAAGAAGATTGTTGAGCCTCAGGCTGGGGGCATCCTTTTCAAACCATCCCAAGATGTGCCCCCAATTTAGCAAACCACTGGAAGTGAGTGGAGCTCTATGGTTTGTGGAAAGGCAGAAATGATCAGCCGAACAGCCTGCCAGACGAAACCTAAAGACTCTCAGGGTCGCCAAAAAACATCTGAATCCGCGAACGCAACCAGCGCTCGCCCGGATCGTTATCCTGGGACCCGCGCCAAGCCATGTGCAGCTCGAAGCTGCGCACTGGGAGCGGTGGGTCTTCGGCGCGTACGCCACCGGCGGCGGTCAGGGCGTCGGCGGTGTAGTCGGGCACGATGGCGATGATGTCAGTGCCCGCCAGCAGCGTGCTCAAGCCATTGAACTGCGGCACGGCCAAGACCACATGGCGCTTGCGATCGAGCTTCCCCAGTTCTTCGTCGATAAAACCGCTCAAGTCACCGGCGAAGGACACCAGTGCATGGGGGCGAGCGCAGAATTCGTCCAGGGTCAGCCGTCCTGGGGCCGTGTCGGCCCGTAGCACTTTGGGCATGCTGCGCCGCAAGACTTTGCGCTTGGCGTTGGCTGGCAGATCCTCGGTGTAGCTGACACCGATGGAGATCTCACCGGACGCCAGCAAGCCCGGCATCAGGATGTAGTTGACCCGGCGCACCACCAGGACGATGCCCGGGGCTTCGGCCCGCAGGCGCTTGAGCAGCATCGGCAGCAAGGCGAACTCGGCGTCGTCCGACAAGCCGATGCGGAACACCGAGGTGCTGGTGGCTGGGTCGAATTCCGCCGCACGGCTGACCGCCGTGGAAATCGAGTCCAGGGCCGGGGAGAGCAGGGCGAAGATCTCGACTGCCCGGGCCGAAGGCTCCATGCTGCGGCCGGTGCGCACGAACAACGGGTCATCGAACAGGCTGCGCAGGCGCGACAACGCGGCGCTGATGGCCGGCTGGCCGAGAAACAGCTTCTCGGCCGCGCGGGTCACGCTGCGTTCATGCATCAGTGTTTCGAACACGATCAACAGGTTCAGGTCGACACGCCGCAGGTCATTACGATTCATCTGGGGTCCTGGCAGGTTCAGCAAGCTTGACGTCAGCGGCCATATGAGAACAATGGCCGGCATGAATCTTACGGGGAAAGGCTGGTACTCTGCACCGGCTAATTGCTTTTTCCTACAGAACGGATCCGATTTCTTGCTGCGGAATCAATGACAGGCATGTCGACTATTAATAGCCACTGATGGTCTTGGGTACAAAGCCCGGATAGAGTTCATGGCATTAGAGGTTACTTTGACGAGGTTTGCGATGTCCCGCACGATCCGTTTTCACAAGTTTGGCGGTGCCGAGGTGCTCAAATGCGAAGAGCATGCGGCGGCTCTTCCTGCTCCAGGAGAAGTGCAGGTCCGTGTCGAGGCGATCGGCATCAGTTGGTATGACACCTTGTGGCGCCAGAACCTGGCGTCGTCCCAGGCTCGCCTGCCTTCTGGCCTGGGCCATGAAATGGCCGGCGTGGTCACTGCCGTCGGCGACGGTGTCGATGATCTGGCCGTGGGCGACAAGGTCGCCAGTTTTCCTGCCGAGAGCCCGAACGATTATCCCGTGTACGGTGAAGTCATCGTGCTGCCGCGCACCGCGCTGACCCGTTATCCCGACGTGCTCAGTCCGATCGAAGCGGCGGTGCACTACACGCCGCTGTTGATCGCATATTTCGCCTACATGGACCTGGCGCGGGTCAAACCCGGGCAGTTTGCCCTGGTGACCGATGCCAGCCATTGCGCCGGCCCTTCCTTCGTGCAACTGGGCAAGGCCCTGGGTGTGCGGGTGATTGCCGCCACCAAGACGGCTGACGAGCGTGAATACTTGCTGTCGCTGGGCGCTGAGAAAGTCATCGTCACCGAAGAGCAGGACTTGCTGATGCAAATCAACAAGCTCACTGACAACCGTGGCGTCGACGTGGTGTTCGACGGCCTTGGCGGGCCGCAGATGTCGCTGCTTGGCGATGTGTTGGCGCCGCGAGGCAGCCTGGTCTTGTATGGCCTGCAGGGCGGCAACCAGACACCGTTTCCGGCTTGTGCGGCGTTCCAGAAGAACATTCAGTTCTTTGTGCACTGCATCGGCAATTTCACCGGCAAGCCGGAACTGGGTATCGTCCAGGACCAGGTGGCTTTGCAGCGGGCACTGCGTGATATCAATCAACTGACCGCCGACCGCGTGCTGCTGCCTCTCAAGACTCGGGTATTTCCATTCGCCGAGTTTGTCGAGGCTCACCGCTACATGGGCGAATGCCCTTGCCGTGAACGCGTTGCCCTCCAGGTAGTCGATCCTGCCTGATGCCTGTCTTGCGCAAGAGTCATCGCCGGGCTCTTGCGCTGCCCTCGGCCTGATCGGCCAGCCTTTCTTTTGCATGACGCCTCCCGCCAGACGGTGATGCGCTCGTGCCCGTCAAACGAGCCCTGGAATGGGCTGGCGCTGTTCGCAGCAAAGCCGAACCGAATCCGTTTGCCCGCCGACATCTGAACTGGTTTTTGTCCCTAATCTGTATCTTCTAATCATTGTTTAAGTCCTGATAATTGAACGCTGATTTCCATCTCAAGGAAGAAGTCGTGGCGCGGTATAACTTTTTCGAAGGTTTCGAGCCTTCACTGTATGTTCAAGGTGCTTCGGGCATTACTTGGTATAAGGCTGTCTATCGACTATGGGGAAAACAGGCCGAGGCAAGAGGTAAGTTGAAGTTCGGCTTGTTCTTTATTTCTCGTACTCATTGTCTGTGGGACGTTGTCGGAATTCTCCTAGGACGTACCGCTGTGTCGGCGCAAGCCAATGGTTTAGCGGCTTTCAGGGCGATTCAGAAATGGAGCGGTCCAGCCCCCAACGTGTGTATCAAATAATTACGACAAGCACAGCTTGTGCGTATTGCTAATACTCTCTGCAGTACTAGAACACTTCATCCCGATCTACACGTCGTACCGTCGCGTTGGTGCGAGTGCGACGCCGATATTCGAATTTCCAGGTAAATGGCTATGAGTGCAATTCATGAGCAGGCAATGACTCACGTGTATCAACAGGTATTGCAACGACTGTTGGGTTTTTATTCCCGGGCAGAACGTACCGCGTTGCAGCTTTTGATCCAGCGTTTAATTATCGCCGCCGGAGGAATCGAGCGGATTGGCGATTATCGCGTGCTGACGGTCCAGAACGGCAGTCGGGATGGTTTTTACGTGCTGACGGCCTTGCGAGCCGCGCAACTAAGCATCGCTGGCAGGCATCCGGTGACCTTCGACTTGCGTGTCGCCACCCCACGCCTGAGCGAGACCACCCAGTCGACCCTGGAAAACATCCATCACTGCTACAGCGCGCTGTTTGTCTACGACGATCCGCGGGTCGAGCTGCTGATGGCGGATAACCGTGAGGTGCTGCCGTTCAATCACAATCAATCGCTGTCGGTGGCCGGCCATGAAGCCTGCCGCATGGACATGCTGCTGTTGGGGCATCTTCGCTCGGCGGACAGCCCCTTGGAGGTGGGCGACGACAGTTACCTGGCGATGGCGGAGTTTTATCGGCACATGGCTCGCTGGGAATCGGGAGTGGATTCGTTGGTCAGCAGCGATACGCCGCGTCAGCAAAGACAATTCATGTCGGGCCTTCGACGGGCGGCCCGCAAAATCGGACTGGCCACCGACAACAATGGCGGTTTCGACAGTCTTTTTGCCCAACTCGATACCCTGGGCGGCGATCTCTGTCGGCAGTTCCATGGCCAGGATCGCCTTGGCGCGTGGAAGCCCGAGGGCCATTTCGAGGCTTGCCGGCGGGTAGGGCATGTCAGTATCGACGACCTGATCGTCGACCGTCCGGAAGATAGCAACTGGCCGCTGTTCAACGAATTCCTGCGGGTACAGACCGACAGCTTCATCGCTTCGGCGCCCGAAAACGAGTACGTCAGCCCACTCCTGTCGGCGCATTTGCATGGCCTGCAGGCCTGTTACCTGCAAGGGCGCAGCTACGAAGCGGGTTATGGGGATTACGTGCAACGGGCGATCATGGTCATGCATCGCAAACAACTGCCGGAGCATGCCTGCCAGCATACGCGGGAGTTGTTCGGCACGCCTTCGAGTATCCCCGAGCGCCGTGCCCAGGCGGCCATCGAAGCGCAAAGAAACCTGGGGCTCAGCGAAACGCAATTGGTCTGTATGTTGTTCGCGCCGTTCGTGGAACAAGGGGCGGGCCTAGAGCATTTCCTGCGGTGCTGCCACCCCGGCATGCTGGTGGCGATGCCGGACCTGCACAAAGCCATGCAGGGTGCGACCATTGCTGATCAGGTGGCGCAGTGGATGATCGATGTCAGCGGCCTGCCCATCGATCTGCTTGGCAAACTGTACCGATCCAGCATTGCGCTGCCGGAGCAGGACACGGCAGCAGGTATCGATTCGCAAGCCGTAGACAGTGAAGAAGCCGGGCAGGGCGCCGATGGTCTGTGCGAACGTTCGGCAAGGCACTGAGGAGCCAGGTTTGGCGGATTCAACCAGCCCGTATCCGGCGGTGGTGACCGGTGTTCCAACAGGGTCGGTTACGGCCGGTTTCTTGGGGGCGGCCTTATGAAGGGCAGCCGGGAAACAGACTTCGCCTATCAGGCGGTTTATCGATACCTGACGACCTTGATCAACGAACTGGGGGCCGATGCGCGAGTGCGCCTGCCTTCGCTGCGACAACTGGCCGAGCGTCTGGACGTGTCGATTTCTACCATCCAATACGCCTATTCGTTGCTGGAAAAGGAAGGTCGGGTCTACTCGATCGCCAAGTCCGGTTATTACGCGCTGCCGGTGCCCTGCGTTGCCAACCTGGACGGTGGTGATGATTTGCTCGAGACCCTGTACGTCAATGCACGGCGACCGGGCATGCTGGTGCTCAGTGCGGATGAACCAGCGTCGATGCAGCCACTGGACAGCCCATTGTTGCTGCTTGAGCGCGAGCTGCTGCGCCAGTATCCGCGCTCCTCCCAGGCGCCCTCGCAACCTTGGGGCGAGTTGGAGCTGCGGGCAGCGCTGGCAGCCCGCTACACCTCATCTGCAGCCCGCTGCTGGAGTGCCGACGACGTCTATATTGGCGCCGATCTGCGCGGCGTCCTGGAAATTCTCATCGCGGTGCTGGCACTGAAGGGCGCCACGGTATTGATCGAGTCGCCCAGCGACTGGAGCGTCTTGCGCCTGTTGCAGGCCGCCGAGATCCGGGTCATCGAGCTGCCGTTGCGGGCAGGCGGGGTGATCGATACCGAGCATCTGGAGCAACTGCTGGTCAGCGAAACGGTGCGTCTGGTGGTGCTGTCTTCGGTCTTGAGCATGCCAAGGGGCACGCTCATGCTTGAGCGCAACCGCCACGACGTGGCTCACCTGTTGGCGCTGCACGGCACGTGGGTGTTGGAGAACGACAGCTACACCGACCTGGCATTCGAGACTGGGGTTGCGCCTTTGCGCGATTTGCTCGACCCGGATCGGTTGATCGTCTATTCATCGTTCGAGAAAACCATTGGCCCCGAGGCGCCCTACGGCTATGTATTGTCGCGCCAGTTGACCTTGCAATTGCAGCGACATTTCCTGCTGCGCGCCTTTCGGTTGTCGCCGATCCGCCAGAAGGCCATCGCCCGCTTGTACAGCAACGGCCGGATCGATCAGCATCTGCTGGTTTTGCGGCGATTGCTGCGCGAAAGCGCGGCCTCGACAACGCAACTGCTCCGCGAGCGGCTAGGGGATAGCCTGCAATGGGTCGCGCCTGAAGGTGGCGCGACGATCTGGATGCGCCCGGCGCGCCCGGTCGACCTGCGGCGGGTTTTTCAGCGGCTGCTGGCCCAGCGAATTGTTATCGCCCCGGGAGAACTGTTCAGTATCCAGGGGTTGTATGCGCAACATATGCGCCTGACCCACGCCTTGAGCGGGTCGAATGACCTGGGCACAGCGCTCTGCGCGCTGGCCGATGCCTTGAGACTCGAGCAATCCGGGTAGGTGGGGATGGATCGAACCCATCGCGCCATGGTCGAACTGTCAGTAAACTGCATCCTATTTCCCGAGCCACTCTATCCAGAGGTTTTGCATGACAGTCAGTCCATTTGCGGGCAAGCCGGCACCGGCAGAGTTGTTGATCGATATCCCGCGACTGGTGACGGCCTATTACACCGGCCGACCCGATGCTTCGGTAGCGACCCAGCGTGTGGCGTTCGGCACCTCCGGTCACCGTGGCAGTTCCTTCGACCTGGGGTTCAACGAGTGGCACGTCCTGGCAATCAGTCAGGCGATCTGCCTGTACCGTGAGGCCCAGGGCATCAACGGACCGCTATTCGTGGGTATCGACACCCATGCGCTGTCGACCCCGGCGGGTACCAGCGCCCTGGAAGTGTTCGCGGCCAACGGCGTTACCGTGATGATCGCCGAGGGCGACGAATACACCCCGACACCCGCGATTTCCCACGCCATCCTCTGCTACAACCGTGGCCGTACTTCGGGCCTGGCGGACGGTATTGTCATCACGCCGTCCCACAACCCGCCACAAAGCGGCGGCTACAAGTACAACCCCACCAACGGCGGCCCGGCCGACACCCACATCACCAAGTGGATCGAAGCCAAGGCCAACGAGCTGCTGGCCAACCAGTTGGCCGGCGTCAAACGCATCAGCTACGAGCAGGCGCTGAAGGCCGACACCACCCACCGTCACGATTACCTCAACACTTACGTGGCGGACCTGATCAATGTCATTGATTTCGATGCCATTCGCGGTGCCGGGTTGCACTTGGGCGTCGATCCGCTGGGCGGCGCCGGAGTGCGCTACTGGCCAGCCATTGCCGAGCATTACCGGTTGGACCTGGAAGTGGTCAACACCCAAGTGGACTCGACCTTCCGCTTCATGACCGTCGACTGGGACGGGCAGATCCGCATGGACCCGTCCTCCAGCCACGCCATGCAAGGGCTGATTGGCCTGAAGGAGCGTTTTGACGTCGCTTTCGCCTGTGATCCGGACCATGACCGCCATGGCATCGTGACGCCGTCCGGTGGCTTGCTTGCGCCGAACAACTACCTGGCGGTGTCTATCGATTACCTGTTCCAGAATCGCCCGCAATGGCGCGCCGATGCCGCGGTGGGCAAGACGGTGGTCAGCAGCGGCCTGATCGATCGCGTGGCCAAGCGCCTGGGACGCCGCCTCTATGAAGTGCCGGTAGGTTTCAAGTGGTTTGCCGATGGGTTGTTCGACGGTTCCCTCGGCTTTGGTGGGGAGGAAAGCGCCGGTGCTTCGTTCTTGCGCAAGGACGGTGGCGTGTGGAGTACCGACAAGGATGGCCTGATCCCGGCATTGCTGGCCGCTGAAATGACCGCCCGTACCGGTCGCGATCCAAGCCAGGCCTACCGCGCCCTGACCGCTGAGTTGGGCGAACCGTTCTCGGTACGCGTGGATGCCAAGGCCAGTCCGCAGCAGAAGGCGTTGCTCAGCAAACTGTCGCCGGATCAGGTCGCGTCAACCGAATTGGCCGGGGAGACGATCCAAAGCATCCTCAGCCATGCGCCGGGCAACGACCAGGCCATTGGCGGCTTGAAAGTGATGACCGAAAATGGCTGGTTCGCGGCGCGTCCATCCGGGACCGAAGACATCTACAAGATCTACGCCGAAAGCTTTATTGGCGATGCGCACCTCAAGCAACTGGTGGTTGAGGCGCAGACACTGGTGGATGCTGCTATCACCGAGAAGTGACAAGCGCTTGTGGCGAGGAAATTTGTTTCCTCGCCACTGGCCCTGCAATTACTTTTCATCCATGTCGCAGAATTTTCTCGAAGTAGTGAATATAACTTATTGATTTGTCAGTGATTACTCCTGTGAGTATCCCTTCGGGAGCAAGTTGCGATGATGTCAATGTGCGACACCACTTTCACTTCATCGCCTAAATCCCTGACTTAAAAGATTTTTGGTAGAACCTGACGGAAAATCCAGACACCATAGCCGTCATGATTCAGAACACCGGAGTCTCCCAGCGTGTCGCAACACACTCCCGATCTTCCCCCCGACCTGTTGCCTCTGGCCCAGATGCCATTGTTAAAGCGCCTGGCCGCGCGTTTTTTTGGTCATGGCCTGACGCGCCTGCGCGCCCAGCACCGAGCGTCCTGGCTTCACGGCCAGGCAGATGGCTTTCGCAGTGGGCATACCGCCGGTTTTGATTATGGCTACCAAGAAGGCAGAACCGAAGGATTGGAAGAGGGTCGCCAAGTCCTGTTGATTCGCGACTCGCGCAGTACCGAGCACCCGGCCCCGAAGGTCGATGATCTGCTGTTCGACGACTGGCGCCTGCCGTTGTCCGCTGAACTGAAAAAACGCATCAAGGCAGACGTTGCTCGATTGCTGCCGGCACAGGCCCAGCCGAGTGCGGCGCAGTGGAAGATGATTTTCAGCGATACGCCAGCGACCTCGGTGGTGGCCGGAGCGGGTGCGGGCAAGTCCACGACCCTGGTGCTGCGCATTGTCCTGCTGTCTCATTACCTGGGTTTCGAGTTGGACTCGATGACCGTGGTGACCTTTACCCGCGAGTCGCGAAAGGACTTCATCCAGAAGCTGATAGAAGTGTTTGCCCTGTGGGGGCGAACCATCGGTCTCAAGGAGGCTCGCGACCTGGTGCGAACCTTCCACTCACGCATCTTGCCCATGGTCCGTAGCCTGCCCGGATTTGAGCGTCTGCAGGCCTTCGAGACCCTGAGCCATCGGGCCGGCCCGGCTGATGATGACGCTCAGGACAACCCCTTCGACTTGCGCATCAACGATGCCCAGCGCCAGCAGCTCAACGCGTGTTATCACAATCTTTACCAGCGTGATGAGCGTTTTCGCGAGCTGATCAAGCCATTGTCCCGGCATGCATTGCAGCTCAAGGAACTGGAACGCGACCACCCGGATGTGCAGAAGCGAGTGGCCGTGACTGAGCTGGCCGCCCAACGCGATGAAGCGTTATGCGATGCCGTCGAAGACCTGTGGTTTCGTGCCGGGGCCTGGCCGATTAAAGGCATCGAGCCGAAGCGCCAGCGGTTCGATATCAATGGTTCGACATTCCATTGCCACGGCTACATCCCATCCCTGGACGCCTGGGTAATCCTGGGCTTCGACCCGCGGGAAGACGCCCGCATCAGCCGCCCGGGCGCCAAGTTGAGCATTCGTGCGGAATGGGCCGTAAAGCGCACGCTGTTTCAAGCTTTCTGTCGCAAGCCACTGATATGGCTGGAAAGTTATGAAGCCTCAAAGCGTGTACTGGCATCGCTGGCCGGAGATGCCAGCGCGGGTCCCGGCTTCGATTACAAGGTCAAGGGGGAGCTCGGTTCGGCGCCCTTGCTCGATTGCTTTGTTGCCGCCGCCGGTTTTATCGAGAACCTTGGCCTGGACGTGCCGGATGCGGTGGGCCGGATGTGTTTTTCCCAGGACGACCCGGATCGCTATTTCTTCGAGGCCTTGAGCCGCTACTGGCGAGCATTCGAAGATCATTTGCTCGATCAGTCGCCACCGGTCATGACTTACAACCGGATGTTCGCGCTGTTCAGCGAGCACTCGCCGGAAAACTTCAAATTGCTCAGCGATTCACTGCTGCGCCCCTTGTCCCACTTGATGATCGACGAATTCCAGGACGTGTCGCCGCAGATTGTCTCCTGGCTTCGCGCAAGTCTTCGCGAGGTGCGCAGCCGTGGCCCGGCCATGCATGTGGGGCGCGCTGCCCAGCGCTCCTCCTTGCTGTGCGTGGGGGACGATTGGCAATCGATCTATGGCTGGCGCGGCAGTTCCCCAAGCTATTTCATGGGGTTCAACAAGCAATTTCCCTCGCCGACGAGCACCCGGGTGATGCTCACCGACAACTACCGCAGCCACCAGCACATCATTGATGCCGCCGAGCATGTCGTCCGTTCGGCAGCAGCGATTCCGGGCAAGAAGGCGAAGGCCAGTGGCAAGCCCCGCTCGCTGAGCCCAGTCAACGTATTGGATCGCGACGACGAGGGCTTGGCGCAGCGGCTGGATGAGCACTACCGCAAGGGCGATTCGATCCTAATGTTGTATCGAAAAAGTAGCGATAAGTTATTGATACAACAGCATATAAGCTCAACAGTTAATGTAGATTCCAGCTTGCCATACCAAGCACGGCGCCTCAGGCAGATGACCTATCACAGTGCCAAGGGGCTGCAGGCCGATGCGGTGTTTTTGCTCGGCGATTGCCAGCATATGACCAGTTCTCCCTACAAAAATCAGGTCTATCGCATGGCCGGGCTGGGGCAGGATGGTGATGCTGAGCCCTACGACACGGCACAGAAAGACGAAGTTCTGCGCTTGGCGTACGTGGGCATTACCCGAGCGGTGCAGCATTGCTATTGGTATGTCGATAGTCAGGACAGCCAGGGCGCTAACGTGCCCAAGGCTTCGGATCGTATTGGGGTGGGCAAGCCGTTCTTTGCTGACCAGCGCCGTGCGCGGGTATGACTCAGCCACATGGGTTACAAATCTGTTCATGCACGTAGGTAACCGGGTTGCGGGTGCTCCTACAGAATGAACGCGTTCGCTTCAGAAAAGGTCGGCTGTCAGGCCGCCTTGCTTTAGCGCAGCAACAGATATGCACCCAACCCCCCCCCAAAAAAAACGGCGCTTACCCTATGGGAAAAGCGCCGTTTCCTTAAATGAACAGCATCACACCGATGTGGGCGTCAGGAGGCAAACCGCCGCAAACCCACCGGTGGCACAAAAGCTTCCAGCTCGGCCTCCACTGCTTCGATTATGCGTTCCACATCCGGAGCGTTCATCACGGTAGCGCAGGGGATGCCTGCAATGGCGATCATGGTCTCGCCGCTTGCACGGTCAAACAATCGGGCGACCATGCTGCCTGGCGCGTCCATGCTCGCTTCAAATCCCATGGGATGGAAGTGCCAGCGCATCAGCTGGCAGGCGTTGGGGAACGTAACCTTGCTGAAAGATCCTTTATTCATATGTTGCCCGCCTTCTTCAATCAAGCGCTTCCTTTTGCTCATGTCAGGAAGGAAGAGCCATCATGGCTCTACCAGTGAGAACTAAAAGTAGCACCTGATAATGAATGTCATGTGGCTTTTTTCAGTCTGTTTTGCGATTGGTTCAGTTTTTTTGATCTGCATCACGACCTAAGCAACTGTGCTCAGAATGCCATCACCCTTCGCAGGCGGTGTCCCGCTGTTCATTCGAGGGCTCTGGCTCACGGTATTTCAAGGCAATGGCAGCTGCGAAAATCGTCAGCGCCAGGGCCGCGGCGAAGGTGATTTGCAAGCCGTCTGCCACCGCTTGCGGAGTGGCGTAAGTGATGCCATTCGTCGGTAGGGCAATCGCAAATATCGCGCCGAGCACCGAGGCACCGGTAAAGAAACCCAGGTTGCGCGACAGATTGAGCAGTCCGGCAATCACGCCGCGTCGGTGGGCGGGAACCTCCGTCATGACTGCCGTGTTGTTGGCCGTCTGGAACAACGCGTAGCCGAGGGTTGTTACCACGATAGCGGCGACATAGCCGACTACGCCAAGGGCCGGAGACATCAGCGACAGCAGCAGGCAGCCGAGCGCCATGATCGCCAGCCCGACAAGCCGCATGGGGCGCACGCCGAACCGGTCTGCCAGGCGCCCGGCAGGCATGCCGGCGAGCGCGGCAACGGAGGGTCCGGCCGCCAGTGCCAGCCCAACCAGTGCCGCAGGTAGCCCAAGGGCGATGGACAGGTAAAAAGGCCCGACCAGCAACGTCGCCATCATGACCGCCGCGACCAAGGCACTCGTGGCCAGACCCGAGACCAGCAGCCGGTCTCGAAACAAGGCCAAGGGAATCAGCGGCGAAGCAACCCGGTTCTGCGCCAGGATGAACAGCCCCGCGGTGAGGATCGCCACCAGCAACAACGCAATATTTGACCAGCCGAAGTCCCCGCGCCCCGAGGTCATGGCCAGGGCATAGGCGGCCAGTGTCGCGGCCAGCAGCAGGGTGCCTGTCACATCGAAACGGGTTTTCTCCAGCTTCGCCATCGGTTGCCGGACGGGCAATGAACGCCATGCCAGCAACAACGTCAGCCCCCCAAGGGGAAGGTTGACCAGAAACAAGGCTTGCCAGCCGAATTGAGCGATCAACACGCCGCCAAAAGAGGGCCCCAGCGCAGTGCCGACCGCCGACAGCGTGGCCAGCAAACCCATGGCGCTGCCGGTCTTTGCCTTGTCGACGGTTTCACCGACCAGAGCCATGGTCAGCGTCATCATGACCGCAGCCCCCAAGCCTTGCAGCGCCCGGCCCGCAATCAACCACCCCAGCGACGGAGCCAGGCCGCACAAGGCCGAGGCGAGCGTGAACAGGATAATCCCGACCAACAGCAGCGGCTGACGCCCGAGCATGTCTGCGAGACGCCCGACGCTGACAATCAACGTGGTGATCGCCAGCAAATAGGCCAGCACCACCCATTGGACCTGCTGGAAAGAGGCATCGAAAGCTTGGGTCAGGGCGGGTAAGCCCACGGTGGCGACACTGGCGCCCAGGGACGCCAGTAGCGTCGAGAGCGAAAGGCTGGCTAGCGCCCAGCGTGCTGAAAAGACCCGTTGCTCGCCGATTGCTTTCGGCAGGTGTTGTTGCGTATCGGCTGGCTTCATCATGTCCTCTTTCTCTGCGGCGCCCGAGCGGGGCTATCAGAACGTTACGCCTGGGCATAACATGGCGGAAGACGCACCATTTGCATGTTATAGCTGCATATAACGCCACCTATTCACGCCAGGGCCCGGCAATGTCTACACCTGACCTCAATCTGCTTGTCACCCTTGATGTGCTGTTGTCTGAAGGCAGCGTGGCCAAGGCCGCTCGGCGCCTGCGCCTCAGCCCGTCCGCGATGAGCCGGGCGCTGGCGCGGCTGCGTGAAACCACTGGCGACCCCTTGTTGGTGCGGGCCGGGCGGGGCTTGGTGCCCACGCCGCGTGCGCTGGAATTGCGCGAGCAGGTCAGTCAACTGGTCCAGGATGCCCAGGCGCTGCTGCGTCCGGTGCAGGCCCCGGATCTTGGGCGGTTGAGCCGGACCTTTACGCTGCGCACCCGCGAGGGCTTTGTGGAAAATTTCGCGCTCGACCTGATCGCCCGCATCAACGAACAAGCGCCCGGCGTACGGCTGCGTTTCGTTGAAAAGACCAACAACGACAGCACCGCGCTACGCGAGGGCAGCGTGGATCTGGAGACGGCCGTGGTAAACAAGGACACCAGCCCGGAGTTGCGAACCCAGGCGTTGTTTGGTGACCGTTTGATTGGCGTGGTGCGCGCGGGTCACCCGCTAAGCCTGGCCGAGGTGAGCGCCGCCCGTTACGCGGCGGGCGGGCACATCGGCGTGTCGATGCGCGGTCTGGATCAAGGGCCCATCGACCAGGCCCTGGAGTCGTTAAGCCTGTCACGGGAAATCGTCACCACCGTCCCAGGTTTTTCCTCGGCGTTGGGGCTCGCCCGATCCAGCGACCTGATCGCCAGCGTACCCGAGCGCTACACCGCCAGCCTGCGCGTCGGCATGCACAGTTTTGCGCTGCCGTTTGCGGTGCCGGCCTTCACGATAGCCATGCTCTGGCATCCGCGGATGGAGGCCGACCCGGTACATCGTTGGTTCCGTGGTTGTTTGCGAGAAGTCTGTGCACGCAAAACCATAGAGATTTAGTAGATATTCATTAGTGGCATTTCGCTGGCACTTAGTTGGCGGAAGTGCGATGTCGTGCACAAATTGATAGTTATCGATATCTAATATTTAAATAGAGTTTTGTCCGACAATCTTCAGTCTGGTCATTTAAATACCTGCACTAACGACAGGGAAGCCTATTGTTTATAGGCGTTAAAGGCCTGGTGCTGCAATTGAGTGGAAAAAATCGCTAGACGTTTGATTTCCAATTGTGTCAGCTTTCTTACGTCCTCATTGGGCGAGTGATAGGACGATCTCGCCAGAGATTGTCTGTCTGACTAAAGCTGTTCCATTGCAAACAAGGAAGTGTGTTTATGTCGAAAGCTAAAACCAACGCTATTGATTCTTCCGAACAACTGCTCTGGACGCCGCAACCCCTGGCGGCCTCCAGCAGTGCATTCAACCAGATCAATAGTTTCAGCCACCAATACGACCGCGGCGGTGACCTGACCGTCAACGGCAAACCGTCGTACTCCGTCGACGAGGCGGCCACTCAGTTGCTGCGCGACGGCGCGGCTTATCAAGACCGGGACGGCAGCGGCAAGATCGAGCTGACCTACACCTTCCTCACGTCTGCCTCCTCGAGCACCATGAACAAGCACGGGATCAGCGGTTTCAGTCAGTTCAGTGCCCAGCAGAAAGGCCAGGCAGCCTTGGCCATGCAATCCTGGGCAGACGTAGCCAACGTGACCTTCACCGAGAAGTCCAGCGGCGGCGACGGTCACATGACTTTCGGTAACTACAGCGGTGGTCAGGACGGTGCAGCGGCGTTTGCCTATTTGCCGGGGACCGGCGCCGGTTATGACGGGACGTCCTGGTACCTGATCAACAGCAGCTACACGCAGAACAAGAACCCGGACCTGAACAATTACGGGCGCCAAACCCTGACCCACGAAATTGGCCATAGCCTGGGCCTGGCCCACCCCGGCGACTACAACGCTGGCGAAGGCAGCCCGACTTACGATGACGCTACCTACGGGCAAGACACCCGTGGCTACAGCATCATGAGCTACTGGAGTGAAAGCAATACCGACCAGAACTTCAGCAAGGGCGGGGTCGAGGCCTATGCGTCGGGGCCGCTGATGGATGACATCGCGGCCATCCAGAAGCTCTACGGCGCCAACACCACCACCCGAACCGGCGATTCGACCTACGGCTTCAACTCCAACACCGGTCGCGACTTCTACAGCGCATCCTCATCCTCGGACAAAGTGGTGTTCTCGGTTTGGGATGCCGGTGGTCGCGACACCCTGGATTTTTCCGGTTTCACCCAGAACCAGAAAATCAACCTCAATAGCGCCTCGTTCTCCGACGTTGGTGGCATGGTGGGTAATGTCTCCATCGCCCAGGGCGCAGTCATCGAAAACGCCATCGGCGGATCGGGCAGTGACTTGTTGATCGGCAACTCGGTGGCCAACGAACTCAAGGGTGGGGCCGGCAACGATATTCTTTGGGGCGCCGGGGGTGCGGACAAACTGTGGGGTGGTTCGGGCTCGGACACTTTCGTGTTCGCCGCCAGTTCCGACTCGCGACCCGGTACTGTCGATCAAATCCTCGACTTTGTCAGCGGCCTGGACAAGATCGACCTGACCGGCATCACCAAGGGCGCCGGCCTGCACTTCGTGAACGCGTTCACCGGTGCGGCAGGCGATGCGGTGCTGTCGACCTCCGGTGGCAACAGCCTGCTGTCGGTGGACTTCTCCGGGCATGGCGTGGCTGACTTCCTGGTCAGCACCGTCGGCCAGGCAGCGGTCTCGGATATCGTGGCCTGATAAACCGATCCCTGTAGGAGCTGCCGCAGGCTGCGATCTTTTGATCTTTCGCTTGAACCCAAGTGGCAGGGGAAAGATCGCGGGCTTCGCCAGCTCCTGCAGGTCACCGGTCAGGATTGTGAGATGAATAGATATCTAATGTCGTGTAGCTCCCAGGCAACCGCCTGGTTACTCGCTACATTGATGATGTTTTGTGGAGAAGTCGTCATGGCGCGCAGCCTGTTGTTAGCAGAACCTTCACAGTTGGCCGGTCAGTGGCTGGCCATTTTGTCGGACCCGCAGAACGACGGGCAAACCCAGGCGCTGCAGGACAAACCGTCCAACACTTGCCTCATCGAACTCAGGGCAGACCAGACGTTGGGTGGGCAAACCGAGTGCCTGGGCCACTGGCTGGGAGATGAACCGGTCCATTGGTTTACCGAACCCGATGGTCTTTCCCTGATTGGCAGGCAGAACTCGAGAGTGCATCTGGGATTGCGTAAGGAACATCACTACCAGGTCACTTTGAAATCCGGCCTGATACTCAGGCTTGAGCAAAATAAGCGCCCGACAGACCGTTAACAAATTGTTACATCTGCCGCAAGGCAAGACGCGTATGTTCAATCAGGCGTGCGCGTCGGACGGGGCCGATTTAATAATTAAAGATTGGTAGTGCATAACAGCCGGTTATCCGGCGAAGCCAACAGCAGGAAGATCCATGACTAAGAATCGGGGCGCTGTCGCCATACCGTTATTTAAAGCGCTGGGCGCTTATAAAAACATTCTGATCAGTGTCGGTTGTTTTACTGCACTGATTAATGTCCTGATGTTGGCACCGTCGATTTATATGTTGCAGGTGTATGACCGAGGGCTTTCCTCACAAAACGTAACTACCCTGGCGATGCTGTCATTGATGGTCGTCGGGTTCTTTGTGTTTATCGGGTTGCTGGAAATGGTGCGCAGCTTCATTGTCATCCGCATCGGCAGTCAGTTGGAAAGACGTTTCAATCTCCAGGTGTACAAGGCGGCGTTCGAGCGCAATCTGCTCCAGGGCGAGGGCAATGCCGGGCAGTCCCTGGGCGACCTGACCCATGTCCGCCAGTTTGTCACCGGACCCGCATTGTTCGCATTCTTCGACGCGCCATGGTTCCCCATCTACCTGCTGGTGATTTATCTGTTCAACGTCTGGCTCGGCGTGTTCGCCACCGTCGGCACGTTGTTGTTGATTGGCCTGGCCTGCCTGAATGAACTCATGACCAAAAAACCGTTGGGGCAGGCCAGCGTCTACTCGCAACGCTCCAGCCAACTGGCCACCAGCCATTTGCACAACGCCGAGACCATCCAGGCCATGGGCATGCTCGACGCGCTGCGCAGCCGCTGGTTTGCCGTGCACTCGCGGTTTCTCGGCTTGCAGAACCAGGCCAGCGACACCGGCGCGGTGATCAGTTCCGTGAGCAAAACCCTGCGCCTGTGTCTGCAATCCCTGGTGCTGGGGTTGGGCGCGCTGTTGGTGATCAAGGGCGAGATGACCGCCGGGATGATGATTGCCGGCTCGATCCTGATGGGCCGGGTGCTGAGCCCCATCGACCAGTTGATTGCCGTGTGGAAGCAGTGGAGCGGGGCCAAGCTCGCCTATCGCCGTCTCGATGCGCTGTTGCAGGCTTACCCGGCACAGGATGATGCAATGGCATTGCCGCCGCCCAAGGGCCAGGTGAGTTTCGAGCAGGTGAGCGCCGGCCCGCCGGGGCAACGCAACGCGACGTTGCAGCAGGTCAGCTTCAGCCTGGCGGCCGGGGAAGTGCTCGGGGTGCTGGGGGCTTCGGGCTCCGGTAAATCCACCCTGGCTCGTGTGCTGGTCGGCGTATGGCCGACGCTGGGGGGAACGGTGCGGCTCGATGGGGCCGACATCCACCGCTGGAATCGTGAGCAGCTCGGCCCGCACATCGGCTATCTGCCCCAGGACATCGAGCTGTTCAGCGGCAGCATCGCCGAGAACATCGCCCGCTTTCGCGAAGCCGACCCGCAGAAAACTGTCGCCGCCGCGCAACAGGCCGGTGTGCATGAACTGATCCTGCGCATGCCCCAAGGCTACGACACGGTGTTGGGGGAGGACGGCAGTGGGTTGTCGGGCGGACAGAAGCAAAGGGTGGCCCTGGCCCGGGCGATGTACGACCGACCGAGCCTGGTGGTGCTCGACGAGCCCAACTCCAACCTCGACACGGTCGGTGAAGCGGCGCTGGCCAGTGCCATCGCGCAAATGAAGGCACAAGGCACCAGCGTCGTGCTGGTGACCCATCGCTCCTCGGCGCTGGCCCAGGCCGACAAGCTACTGGTGCTCAACGAAGGCCGGCTGCAGGCCTTCGGCCCGAGTCAGGAAGTGCTGCGGGCGCTGTCTGGCCAATCGGAGACGCCACAACGGGACCGAACACCCAACGGATTGAGCATGAGCCGTCAGTACCAGACTGCCAACAAGCCCAGCGGCGCATGAGCAAGGATCGCGACATGAACCTCGAACATTCTCAAATCCTCGAGCGTCCCGAACACGGCGCGCGGTTTTTCACCCGTCTGGGCTGGGTACTGGCGATTGTGGGGGCGGGGAGTTTTTTCACCTGGGCCAGCCTGGCGCCGTTGGATCAGGGCATACCCGTGCAGGGCACCGTGGTGGTGTCCGGCAAGCGCAAAGCCGTGCAGTCGATGAGTGCCGGTGTGGTCAGCCGGATCCTGGTGCGCGAAGGCGAGGCGGTGAAGCAGGGCCAGCCGTTGTTTCGTCTCGACCAGACCCAGGCCGCCGCCGACGTGCAATCGCTGCAAGCCCAGTACCGGATGGCCTGGGCCAGCTTGTCGCGCTGGCAAAGCGAGCGGGACAACCTCGGGCAAGTGAGCTTCCCGACGCAACTGAGCCACGACCCGGACCCGCGACTGGCGCTGGTGCTCGAAGGCCAGCGGCAACTGTTCAGCAGCCGCCGCGAAGCGTTTGCCCGGGAACAATCCGCGTTGCGCGCCAATATCGAAGGTGCCACGGCACAACTGGCGGGTATGCGCCGGGCCCGCGGTGACCTCAGTGCCCAGGCCGACTCCCTGCGCCTGCAACTGGGTAACCTGCAACCCCTGGCGGACAACGGTTACATCCCGCGCAACCGCTTGCTCGACTACCAACGCCAGCTGTCGCAAGTGCAGCAGGAACTGGCGCAGAACAGCGGCGAAAGTGGGCGGGTGGAGCAGGGCATCGTCGAGTCCCGGCTGAAGCTGCAGCAACACAACGAGGAATACCAGAAAGAAGTGCGCAGCCAATTGGCCGAGGCCCAGCTCAAGAGTGAAACCCTGCAACAGCAACTGAAGTCCGCCGGGTTCGAGCTGCAACACAGCGAAATCCTCGCCACCGCCGACGGCATCGCCGTCAACCTCGGGGTACACACCGAAGGCGCGGTGGTGCGCCAAGGCGATACCTTGCTGGAAATCGTCCCCCAAGGCACGCGACTGGAGGTCGAAGGGCACTTGCCAGTGCACCTGATCGACAAGGTCGGCACCCATTTGCCGGTGGACATCCTGTTCACCGCGTTCAACCAGAACCGCACGCCACGGGTGTCGGGGGAGGTCAGCCTGGTGTCGGCCGACCAGATGCTCGATGAGAAAACCGGCGCGCCGTACTATGTGCTGCGCAGCAGCGTCAGCGACGTGGCGATGGAAAAGCTCAACGGCCTGGTGATCAAGCCTGGCATGCCGGCGGAGATGTTCGTGCGCACGGGCGAGCGCTCGCTCCTCAACTACTTGTTCAAACCGTTGCTCGACCGAGCCGGCTCTGCATTGACCGAAGAATAAGGATGTTTGTGGGTATGAAGCGCTTTTACAGGCTCGCTGCGTTGACGGCGGCTGTCTGCAATAACGTCTGGGCCATGGGCCCGTTCGACGTCTACGAACAGGCGTTGCGCAATGACCCGGTGTATCTGGGAGCGATCAAGGAGCGTGACGCGGGCCTGGAAAACCGCGCCATTGGCCGCGCCGGGCTGTTGCCACAGCTGGGCTACAGCTACAACAAGGGCCGCAACAAATCCAAGGTCACCTACCTCAACGAACGCGGCGCCAGCCAGCATGATGACCGCAACTACAGCAGCTATGGCTCCAGCCTGACCCTGCAACAACCGTTGCTGGACTACGAAGCCTATGCGGCCTACCGCAAAGGCGTGGCCCAGGCGCTGTTCGCCGATGAAAGCTTTCGCGGCAAGAGCCAGGAGCTGCTGGTGCGGGTGCTTAGCTATTACACCCAGGCGCTTTTCGCCCAGGACCAGATCGACATCGCCCAGGCCAAGAAAAAAGCTTTCGAACAGCAGTTTCGCCAGAACGAGCACATGTTTCGCCAAGGCGAGGGCACGCGCACCGACATCCTCGAGGCCGAGTCGCGCTATGAATTGGCAACCGCCGAGGAAATCGAGGCCCGCGACGAGCAAGACGCCTCGTTGCGTGAGCTTGGCGCGCTGATTGGCGTCCCGGCCCTGGACATCGGCGACCTTGCGCCCCTGAATGACACCTTCCAGACCTTCCCCCTGCAGCCAGCCAACTTCGACACCTGGCACGAACTGGCGGTGAGCAACAACCCGAACCTGGCGTCCCAGCGGCAAGCCGTGGACGTGGCGCGCTTCGAGGTCGAACGCAACCGCGCCGGGCACCTGCCCAAAGTCAGCGCCTACGCGACGATGCGCCAGAACGAGTCGGAAAGTGGCAACACCTATAACCAACGCTACGACACCAACACCATCGGCCTGGAAGTCAGCGTGCCGCTGTACGCCGGTGGCGGCGTTTCGGCCTCGACCCGCCAGGCCAGCCGCAGCATGGAACAGGCCGAGTACGAACTGGACGCCAAGACCCGCGAAACCCTGATCGAACTGCGCCGTCAGTTCAGCGCCTGCGTTTCAGGCGTGAACAAACTGCGGGCCTACCAGAAAGCCCTGAGCTCCGCCGAAGCGCTGGTGGTCTCGACCCGGCAAAGCATCCTTGGCGGCGAGCGGGTCAACCTCGACGCGCTCAATGCCGAACAACAGCTCTACACCACCCGCCGCGACCTGGCCCAGGCCCGCTACGACTACCTCATGGCCTGGACCAAATTGCATTACTACGCAGGCACCTTGGGGCCCCAGGACCTGGCGAAAGTGGATGAGGCGTTTGTGTCCCGAACACAGTGATCCATTGCTTTTGTGGCAAGGGAGCTGGTTACAACCTGGTTTTAGCATTCCAACAACAAAAAGAGAGCAACAACCATGGGTATCTACGATTACAAGAACCTCGGCACCCTTGAGTCCAAAGCATTGGTCAGCGATGCGATGGCGATCATGCTGTATTCCTATCACAACCTGGACCACGGTTTTGCCGCCGGGTATCAGCACAACGGCTTTGGCGCAGGCCTGCCGGCGACCCTGGTCACCGCGCTGCTTGGCGGCACCGATTCCCAAGGGGTGATTCCCGGCGTGCCGTGGAACCCCGACTCGGAAAAGCTCGCTTTGGAAGCGGTGCAGAAGGCCGGTTGGACGCCCATCAGTGCCACGCAACTGGGCTACACCGGCAAGGTGGATGGACGTGGGACGTTCTTCGGCGAGAAGGCCGGCTACACCACCGCGCAAGTGGAGATCCTTGGCAAGTACGACGCCGATGGGCAACTGAAGGAAATCGGTGTGTCGTTTCGCGGTACCAGTGGCCCACGGGAAAACTTGATTGGCGACTCCATTGGCGACGTGATCAGCGATTTACTGGCAGCTTTTGGACCGAAGGATTACGCAAAGAACTACGTTGGCGAGGCCTTCGGTAACCTGCTCGCAGACGTCGCCAAGTTTGCCCAGGCCAATGGCCTGACGGGCAAGGACGTGTTGGTCAGCGGTCACAGCCTGGGCGGACTCGCGGTAAATAGCCTGGCGGACTTGAGCGCCAGCAAATGGTCAGGCTTCTATGACAGCGCCAACTACATCGCCTATGCCTCGCCAACCCAGAGCAGCACCGACAAGGTATTGAACATCGGTTACGAAAACGACCCGGTATTCCGCGCCCTGGACGGCTCCACGTTCAATCTCTCGTCGGTGGGCGTGCACGATGGGCAACAGGAATCGGCCACTAACAACATCGTCAGTTTCAACGACCACTACGCCTCGGCAACATGGAACGTGCTGCCGTTTTCCATCCTCAACATCCCCACCTGGATTTCCCACCTGCCCACCGGTTATGGCGATGGCATGGGCCGGATCCTCGACTCGGCGTTCTACGACCTCACCGAAAAGGATTCCACTATCATCGTCGCCAATCTGTCTGACCCGGCGCGCAGCAATACGTGGGTGCAAGACCTCAACCGCAACGCCGAGAGCCACACCGGCAGCACCTTCATCATTGGCAGCGACAGTAATGATCTGATCCAGGGTGGCCAAGGCAGCGACTACCTGGAAGGCCGCGCCGGCAACGATACCTTTCGTGATGGCGGTGGCTACAACGTGATAGTGGGCGGGCAGGGCAGCAACAGCTTGCAACTGCAGCAGTCGGTGAAAAACTTCAGTTTTGCCAATGATGGGGCTGGCACGCTGTATATGCGCGATGCCCATGGCGGGATCAGCATCACTCGCGACATCGGCACGGTTGTCAGTAAAGAGCCCGGATTGTTCTGGGGATTGCTCAAGGACGAGGTGAGCCACAGTGTCACCGCCAATGGCTTGCTGGCCGGCGGCAAGCTGACGGCCTATGCGACCTCGGTCAATGGCAGCGCGGCGAACGATACGTTGCAGGCCCGGGCGACCGGCGATTGGTTGTTCGGCCATGACGGCAACGATGTGCTGATGGGTGGCGCGGGCCACGATACCTTCGTCGGCGGCGCGGGCAATGACCTGATGCAGTCAGGCGGCGGCAACGACACCTTCATCTTCAACGGGGCGTTCGGCCAGGACCGGATCAGCGGTTATGAGGCGGGGGACAAACTGGTGTTCCTCGGCGTCCAGGGCGCCGGGGCGGGTTACGACTACAGCCAGCACATGACCCAAGTGGGCAGCGACACACTGCTCAAGGTCGGCGACAGTTCCGTGACCCTGGTGGGTGTGGGTTTGGGGCAGGTGGGAGGCGAAGGCATCGTGTTCGCCTGACATCGGGGGGAACCCAGGATCTGTGAGTCCCCAAGAACCAGTGTGGGAGCGGGCTTGCTCGCGAATGCGGCGGCACATTCAGCATGGATGCAAGCTGACATACCGCTTTCGCGAGCAAGCCCGCTCCCACAGGTGGGTGAATGCAGGATTTGAACGCGAGCCTCTGAGAGGGCTCGCACAGGATCAGTCTTCCTGGCGAATCGTCGCCACATCATCGGCGCGGACCCGGACTTTCTTGCCGGAAATGTCTTCGAATTCGTAGAAGCCGTCGGCGGTGCGGGTATTTGGGGTGTCCTTGGTCAAATACTGGGTACCGTTCTGCAAGGTCACCACGGTGGGCGAGGCGCAGCCGGCCAGAGCCAGGAATGCTACGGCGGCCAGGGGCAAGCCCAAAAACCTGATGTTCATATCCATAACCTCTCAATCAAAAGTACGTGGACAGCTGATTCGACCACGCCATCATCTTAGTCAACCGCCATTGGTCTCGCTTGCCGTAGGAAAGTTCATCGATGAACGAGGGATTTCACCTCTAAATTTAGGAGACCGCTCATCTTTTGCAGTTGCCTGGGCCGGTCGTAGCTGTTATCTGTACGCATAACCAGTACTTCAGCATCCGTGGCGCTTCTCTCCTTGACAGCCAATCCGCTCGACGACCCCTTTTACTACCTGAACAACTTTCAGCGAGTGCTCGCCTGGCTGGCGCAACGCTATGCCGATGTACTCAGCGCTGAAGAGCAGCGGTTTATCGATGACTTCGCGACGTTGCCTCGTGCGGCCCAGGGCTTGCTGGTGCGGATGGTGATGCGCAAGGGATCAAGGTTCCGCCATAGCAAGCTGCACTACCCGGAAATCGGTGACATCGGCACCGCCGTCGAACCCTTGCTGACGCTGGGCTGGGTCGAGGAACAGGCGCCCCTGGAGCTTGTCGAGCTGTTCGACGTGCTGCTCAAGGCGGAAATCCTCCAGTGCCTGGGCCATCTGATCGAACAACCCAAGGCGAAAAAGACCGAATGGCTCCAGTCCCTCGATGGCCATTTCAGTCAACCCCAGGCGTTTCGTGCCTGGTGTCCGCAGCTTGAAGACCGCTTGTACAGCCTGACGATCATGAACCTCTGCGACCGATTGCGGCTGATGTTCTTCGGCAACCTCTACCAGGACTGGTCGGAGTTCGTGCTGGCGGACCTGGGTATTTTCACCTACGAAACCGTTGAGTTCAGTGCTGAGTCCCGCGGCTTGCGCAGCCGCGAGGACGTCGACGCCTACCTGTTCCTGCACCAATGCCAGCAGCGCTTCGAAGCCGGCGACCCGCTTGAAGACATCGTCGCTCAAGTCAATGCCCTGGCCCTGGACAATCCGTGGCTGGAGCGGCGCCGGGGCAAGTTGTTGTTTCAGATCGGTCAGCATGGCGAACGTATCGGCGACTTCACCTTGGCCTTGTGCATCTATCGCGGCTGTAGTTATCCCGGCGCACGGTTGCGAATGATCCGCGTGTTGGAGCGCATTGGCGAGTACGCCCTGGCTCTTGAGTTGGGCGAAGCGGCGGTGCAATCGCCGCAAAGTGCCGCCGAAACCCAGGCGCTGCTCAGGATTGTGCCCCGGCTGCGACGCAAGCTCGGCGGGCCGCCGGTACCGCGAGCCATGGCCCGGGAGATGGAGCGGCTGGACCTGCAACTGCCGCGGGTCGATCCGGCCTTGTCAGTGGAGTATCACGTCCAGGCCCATTTGCACGACGAAGCCGCACCGGTGCATTACGTCGAGAACAGCCTGATCAATTCGCTGTTCGGCCTGCTGTGTTGGCCGGCGATTTTTGCGCCGTTGCCAGGGGCGTTTTTCCACCCGTTCCAGCGCGGACCGGTCGACTTGCTCAGCGAAGATTTCCATGCCCGCCGCGCCGATCTGTTCGCAGCCTGTTTCGCCGAGCTGGACGATGGCCGCTATCGAGACACCATCGGCCGCCGTTTCGTCGAAAAGTGGGGCGTGCAGTCGCCTTTCGTGTTCTGGGGCGCGTTGTCCGAAGAGCTGTTGAATCAGGCGCTCGCTTGCCTGCCGGCCGAACACCTCAAGCACTGGTTCAGCCGCTTGCTGCTGGACATCAAGGCCAACCGCGCCGGCATGCCGGACCTGATCCAGTTCTGGCCGCAGCACAAGACCTACCGGATGATCGAAGTCAAAGGCCCCGGCGATCGCCTGCAAGACAATCAACTGCGCTGGCTGGAGTTCTGCCAGGAACACCAGATGCCCGTCGCCGTTTGCTACGTGCAATGGGCGGAGCAGGGCGCATGAGCCCGACGCCGAGCTACACCATTGCCGTGCGGGCGCTGTGTGAGTTCACCGCCAAGGTGGGCGACCTTGACCTGCGCTTCACGCCGTCGCCGACGGCCCTGGAAGGCATTGCTGGCCATCGCACCGTGGCCTCACGGCGCAGCGAGGGTTACCAGGCTGAAGTCAGCCTCGAAGGCCACTACCAAACGTTGAAAGTCAAAGGCCGGGCCGACGGTTATGATCCGACCCGTCACTGCCTCGAAGAAGTGAAGACCTACCGGGGTGACTTGAGCAAGCAACCGGCCAATCACCGCCAGTTGCATTGGGCCCAGGCGAAAATCTACGCCTGGCTGATGTGCCAAAAACTACAGTTGCCGCGCATCGATGTCGCCTTGGTGTATTTCGACATCGTCAGCGAAAAGGAAACCTGCCTCACCCAAGACTTCGAAGCGGAGCAACTCCAGGCTTTTTTTGAAGAGCAGTGCGCGCTGTTCCTGGCCTGGGCCGAACAGGAAATGACCCACCGCCAGGCGCGCAACCGCGGCGCACAGGCGCTGGTCTTTCCCCATGCCGGCTTCAGGCCAGGGCAACGGCACTTGGCCGAGTCGGTGTTCAAGGCGGTCAGCACCGGCCGCTGCCTCATGGCCCAGGCGCCCACCGGGATCGGCAAGACCGTTGGCACGCTGTTCCCGATGCTCAAGGCCCTGGCGCCACAACAACTGGACAAGGTGTACTTCCTCACGGCGAAAACCCCGGGGCGCAAGTTGGCCTTGGATGCCGCCCAGGTCATCACTCGCAGTGCACCGTCGATGCCGTTGCGGGTGCTGGAGATGATCGCCCGGGACAAGGCCTGCGAACATCCGGACAAAGCCTGCCATGGCGAGTCCTGCCCGCTGGCCCGCGGGTTCTATGACCGTCTGCCGGGTGCCCGGGCGGCCGCGAGCCAGGTCACGTTGCTGGATCAGGCGGCGTTGCGCGATATCGCCCTGGCCCATTCAGTCTGCCCGTATTACCTCAGCCAGGAAATGGCCCGTTGGGCGGACGTGGTGGTGGCTGACTACAACTATTATTTCGACTTCAGCGCCTTGCTTTTCGGCCTGGCCCAGGCCAATGGCTGGACCGTCGCGACCCTGGTGGACGAAGCCCACAATCTGGTGGAGCGGGGGCGGCAGATGTACAGCGCGACGCTTGACCAGTCGACGCTGGCAGCGGTGCGCAAGACCGCGCCTGAACCGTTGAAGAAATCCCTGGAGCGGGTCAATCGTCAGTGGAACGCTTTGCATGGGGCGCAGGTGGCGGTTTATCAGGCGTATGAAAAACCGCCGGAGAAACTGCTCCAGGCTTTGGCCACTTGTACCACCGCCATCGGCGACTACCTCAATGACCATCCCCAGGGCCTGGACAGCGCATTGCAGGGTTTTTACTTCGAAGCCTTGCAGTTTGGCCGGGTGGCGGAAGCCTTCGACGAGCAGTTTCTGTTCGACATCCATACCCGCGAATCTGGCCGGCAGCGCAAGCTGTCCACCCTGTGCCTGCGCAACGTGGTGCCGGCCGGTTTCCTGCGACCGAGGCTGAAGGCGGCCCGCAGCAGCGTGCTGTTTTCCGCGACCCTGAGCCCTCGGCATTATTACGCTGACCTGTTGGGCACGCCGGCGGATACGGTGTGGATCGATGTCGAGTCGCCGTTCCAGGCCGAACAGTTGGATGTCCAGGTGGTCAGTCGGATTTCCACGCGTTTTGCCCATCGCCAGGCGTCCCTGGAGCCCATCGTCGCCTTAATGGCCCGACAGTTCAGCGAGCGTCCCGGCAACTACCTGGCCTTCTTCAGCAGCTTCGATTACCTGCAACAGGTGGCCGGACTGTTTGCCGAGCGGCACCCGCAGATTGCTACCTGGGCGCAATCTCGCGGCATGGGCGAAGCACCTCGGCAGGCCTTCCTTGAACGATTCATGGAGCACAGCCAGGGCATTGGTTTTGCGGTGCTGGGCGGGGCGTTCGGGGAGGGTATTGATTTGCCGGGCGCGCGCCTGATCGGTGCGTTCATCGCCACGTTGGGGCTGGCGCAGTTCAACCCGGTCAATGAGCAGATGAAGCAGCGCATGGCGGCGATTTTCGGTGACGGCTATGACTACACCTACCTGTATCCCGGCTTGCAGAAAGTGGTGCAGGCGGCAGGTCGGGTCATCCGCACCCAGCAGGATCGCGGGGTGGTGATGCTGATTGATGATCGGTTCGGCGAAGCGAGGGTGCAGCACTTGTTGCCGAGTTGGTGGTCAGTTACTCAAGAGGCGCACAACTCGCCCTCCCACCAATAGTTTTTCCTGATGCAGCGCTTGCCTCATACTTCGCAAAAATCCACACGGATGCCCCGGCCAAAATGCTTGAGAATGTCATCAAGACCACACGTGCTAATGAGGAACAGCGCTTTCGTCTGCTCATCGACGCCGTGGTTGACTACGCCATCTACATGACCGATCCCACGGGCATCATCACCAGCTGGAACTCTGGGGCGCGACGGTTCAAGGGGTATGAAGAGGCCGAGATCCTGGGCCAGCATTTTTCCCGCTTCTACACCGACCAGGATCGCGCCGATGGCCTGCCACAACGGGCGCTGGACACGGCCGTGCGCGAGGGGCGTTTCGAGGGTGAGGGCTGGCGTGTTCGCAAGGACGGCACGCTGTTCTGGTCCCACGTGGTCATTGACCCGATCATCGACAGCCAGAGCGGCGAGCTGCTCGGGTTCGCCAAGATTACCCGCGACCTGACCGATCGCAAGATGGCCGAAGAAACCCTCAAGCAAAGCGAGCAGCAGTTTCGCCTGCTGGTGCAAAGCGTCACCGATTACGCGATCTACATGCTCGACCCGGACGGCCAGGTGACCAACTGGAACCAGGGCGCGCAGCGGATCAAAGGATACCTTCCGACAGAGGCCATCGGCCGGCATTTTTCGATGTTTTATACCCCAGAGGATCGCGACGCCGGTGAGCCACAGCGAGCGCTGAGCATCGCCGCCAGCGTCGGGCGTTTCGAGAAAAAGGGCTGGCGTGTGCGCAAGGATGGCACGCGGTTCATGGCGCACGTGGTCATCGATGCGATCCGCAGCGATACCGGTACGCTGCTGGGTTTTGCCAAGATCACCCGTGACATCACTGACGCCACTCAGGCGCAGCAGGCCCTCGAACAGACCCGTGAAGCGCTGTTCCAGTCCCAGAAGCTGCAGGCCGTCGGCCAACTCACCGGCGGCATCGCCCATGACTTCAATAACTTGCTGACGGTGATCCTTGGCAACTTGGAGATCGTGCGCAAGCGCATGCCCTGTGACCCTAAACTTGCCCAATTGCTGGACAATGCCACCCAGGGCGCGATGCGTGGTGTTTCGCTGACCCAGCGCATGCTGGCGTTTGCCCGCAGGCAAAAACTGACGTCCGAATCGGTCGAGTTGTCGGCGCTGGTGCGAGGGCTCAGCGGCCTGCTGCAAAGCTCCATGGGCCCTTCGATACACATCCAGGCCGACTTCGCCGAGGCGCTGTCGCCGGTGTGGGCCGATGTCAACCAATTGGAGCTGGCGATCCTCAATCTGGCGACCAATGCCCGGGACGCCATGCCCCACGGCGGTCGAATTGTGATTGCCGCCGATGAACGCCTGGGTAGCGAGGCCGGGCCGGACAAGCCAATGGCCCCCGGTCGCTACATTTGCCTGTCGATCACCGATGAAGGCGAGGGCATGGATGAACAGACGCTGACCTCGGCCGTGGACCCGTTCTTCACCACCAAGGGCGTTGGCAAGGGGACCGGCCTGGGATTGTCCATGGTGCATGGCCTGGCCGAGCAATTGGGCGGCCGCCTGACGCTCAAGAGCCAGAAAGGCATAGGCACCATCGCCGAGTTGTGGCTACCGGTGGCTGAAAGTTCGGCGCCAGACAAAGCAATAACCCAAGAGCCGGCATCGCAGCCGGTGCATGAGTTGCTGGTGTTGGTGGTCGACGATGACAGCCTGGTGCTGACCTCCACCCGTTTGTTGATCGAAGACCTGGGGCACCGGGTCCTTTGCGCGCCGTCGGGGCCACAGGCGCTGGAGCTGTATAAACACAATCAGGACATCGACCTGGTGATCACCGACATGGCCATGCCGCAGATGGACGGCGCGCAGTTGGCGAAATTACTCCGTGATAAGCAACCGACCCTGCCGATCATCCTCGCCACCGGTTACGCCGAGCGCCTGGAAGGCTTCGCCACGCAACTGCCACGGCTGACCAAGCCGTTCAAGCAGATTGATCTGGTGCAGATTATTGGGCAGACGATGAAGTAACAGGATCTGATGTCCCCCCTGTGGCGAGGGCGCTTGCTCCCTCGCCACAGGGGGGCGGTTTCGGCCTCCGGTCCATTGGCTTGAACTTGCCCCGCATCGGGCTCTTCTAACGAGTCCGAATCATCATCGAGGCACAGCCCACGCAATGCCCAGAATACTCACCGGCCCAACCCCGGAAGCTGAACTCACCGAACACAACGCCAAGCTGTTCGGGTCCCCCAAGGAGCGGCTGGATTTTTATCGCCGGGAAATCCAGTACGAAACCAGCATTCTGGCCAATCGCACCGATGCCTACCTGGCCGCCCAATCCTTCCTGGTGATCGCCTTTGCCTCGTGCATGGCCAACCTGAACCCGGAGTGGGGCAAGTTGTTCACCTTGATCGTGCCGCCATTCCTGGCCTTGCTGGGGTTCTTGAGTTCGCTCAATGCCTGGCCGGGCATTCGCGCGGCCTACGAGATCATTGATCACTGGCATTTCAAACAAAGCGAATTGCTGCGTGCCGAACCACTGATGGGCCTGGCCTACGACGACTCGCCACTGTTCAGCGAGCGGGAGTCGACCCACAAGGGTTATCGCAAGTCGCTGCTGTTTTCAGTGCGCACACCGTGGATCTTTGCCACGTTCTGGGTGCTCCTTGGGGGGTATTCGATCTTTATCCAGGTGACCAATCCCGGAGGTTGAGGCCAAGGCTCAGTTCGATTTCTTATGGCGCTCATACCATGCCAATGTGGGCTGTGTACTGAGCCCGTGAACCAGAATGCTCAAGGCCACCACCGACAGCGTCAGGTTGATGCACAGCTGCGCGACCTGCGGCTGCAAATCATGGTTCAGGGCATAGAACAGATAAAACAGACTGCCGATACCGCGTATGCCAAACCAACCGATCAACAGCCGTTGTGGCCCGTCCAGCAGCCGTCCCCACGGCATCGCCAGGACGCTCAACGGGCGGATGACGGCAAACAGTAGGGCGCCAATGGCCAAGGCCCGCCAGTCCCAATGGTTGGCCAGCACCACCCCGAGCAGCGTGACCAGGAACACTTCCATGGAACGCTCCACCAGGCTACCGAACGCCAGCATGTCGCTCATCATCACGCCTGCGGCCACCTGGCCTTCGTCCAGGGACTCGGTATCTCCCAGGACGGCTTGCCGGGGATCCGCGGCTTCGTGGCCCACCACGGGTTGCACCCGGTGTTCGGCCGGCGTTGCGTCGCCGTCGGTGGACTGCACCTCGGCTTGACGCAGGCCCAGCCCGGCGGCGAACACCGAAAGAAAACCATAGCCCTGGACCGCCTCGGCGGCGACATAGGCCAGGGCAATCAACGCCAGGGCCAGGTAGTCATTGGGTGACAGGGTGCTGTCGGCATTCTTGATGCGCATCGACAAGGTCAGCTTGCCAATGCCACGGCCCATCCAATAGCCGATCAGCAAGCCGGCCGGCACGGCCCACAACACATTGCGCAGGGCCCACTCGCCGAGAAAGCCGCTGCCGTCTTCGCGCAACATCAAAAGGCCAAGGATCACAAAGGGAAAGGCCGAGCCATCGTTCAATCCGGCTTCGCCAGACAGGCCGAAACGCACCCGGTCGTCATCCCGCGCATCGTTGACCTGTACCAACGCCGCCAGGACCGGGTCGGTGGGCGCGAGCATCGCGCCGATCAGCATCGACGCGCCCCAACTGAGGCCAAACAGATAATGCAACGCCAGGCACAGGCCGACGATGGACAGGATCATCACCGGCCCGGCCAAACCATAGGCCACACGCCAAGTCCGATCCTTGAGGGGCAGGCGCAGCTTGAGGCCGCTGACGAACAGCGAAAACACCACCGCCACTTCCGTGAGGTGCTCCATCCAGCCCGACGAGTCGGTGATGTCCAGCTTCAGCAGCTCCAATCCCAACGGCCCGATGGCGACACCCAGCACCAGGCACATCGCCGAGGTGGTGACCGGCATCCAGCGCAGGTAGGAAGACGTCAGGGCCAGGGTCAGCAACACGGCACCGAGCACCGCTACCCATACTGTGAAAATCATTGCTGCTCCTTGGGTAGCGAATTCGCCGCTCAATCGCTGACCGACACAAAACTGAGGGGATTTATCCCCGTCGGGCTGCGCGGCAGCCTCTGCACGCCACCAAGCCAAGCCTGATAATGCGCGTCGCCGGCGTTGGGGTTGCTGCGCAACCCGGCGGGGATAAATCCCCTCGACACAAGGGTGTGCACCTGCTGGCTGGTGGAGCGTGTTATCCATTCGAGGGTTGAAGCCAAGCGAGGGTTCCCCCCCAAACACCGTGGCTCCGTTTATCCGGCAGCTTTTCACCCCGAGGGAATTTTTCGTCGTTCTCAGCGCTCTGCAAAAGAAGAGACGTTCTGACTCAGCGTCCTGCAAAGAACCCAAGAGGCCCTTATGACTGCGCTGACAACCCTCCAATCCCGGCCTGCCACCGTGCAACCTGTCACTGATGCCGGGACAGTGCGCCAATGCTACGAACGACTGCTCCAGGGCGCCGACGATGCTGACAAACAAGCTGTCGCCCAAGCGTTTATTCAGCAGTGCGTTGAACAGGCCCAGGCATTGCCTCAAGAAATGCCCGACGACCCCACGGCCCTGCAAACCTGGGTCGAGCAACACAGCGCCGGCGTGGCTCGGCAATACGCCGAGTACCTGGAACGGCGCAAAGGCGGTGGTCCGCGGGAGTTTTTCAGCAGCAAGGCCCACGCCTTGTATTTCCTGCAAGCCGTGGCGCCCACCAAGCTCGTCGACGGCGCCTGGCTATATGGGGTACTCAAGCACTGGCACGACCATCGTTTCGAAGGGCTGTTGTGCACCTACCTGGAAGAACTGGGGGACGGCAACCCGGCGCAAAACCACGTGGTGATCTACCGCAAGCTGCTCGCCGAACATGGCCTGCAGGACGCACCGGACATCGCCGACGAACGCTACCTGCAAGGTGCTGTGCAACTGGCTTTGGGTTACGCCGGCGATGAGTACTTGCCCGAAGTCATCGGCTACAACCTGGGTTACGAACAACTGCCCTTGCACCTGTTGATCAGCGCTTATGAACTGAGCGAGCTGGACATCGATCCGTACTACTTCACCCTCCATGTGACCATCGACAACGCCAGCACCGGCCATGCCCACAAGGCCGTGCAATCGTTGATGCAATTGATGCCGATGGAAGCCGACCGCGAGTCTTTCTGGCGCCGGGTCACCCTGGGCTATCGCCTCAACGACCTGGGGCAGGGCAGCCGGACGATCATCGAGTCGTTCGACCTCTACCGCGAAGTGCTGGACATGCTCGAACGCAAACGCCCGTTCGGCCAGCACATGCATTCCGATTACTGCAAGTTCGAAGGCAAGACCGTCAACCAGTGGCTCTCGGCGCCGGGCCAACTGGAAGGCTTCCTGGCGGCAATGCAGGACAAGGGCTGGATCAAGCGTCACGAGGACCCACAGAACAGCCGTTTCTGGACGCTGATTGAAGGCGCGGGCGCGGCGATGTTTGGGGTGTTCAGCCCGTATGAAAAACAGTTGCTGCACGATTGGATCGCCGGCGACTGGTTGAAGGAAGGCGCACGCAACAGCCCACGGCGCAGCCAAGGGGCGGCCTGCGAGCCACAGATGCCGGTTGAAGATCCCGACGTACAGAACCTTCAGCAGACGCTGCAAGGGCAGGCGCCCGATGCGCGGATGCAGACCCTGATGCCCTGGCTTTCGGCCCGCTGCCACAGCCATCCGGCCGGGTTGCTGGCAACGCGTCGCTTTATCGAACTCAAATCCGTACTGCGCTAGGAGCCCTGCATGAATCAGGAAGAACGCCTGTCCGAACCCGACTTGGCGCTGTTGCAACTGGGCCGTCGCCTGCAAGCCGACGGCTATCGTTTTATCACCCCGACGCCCCTGACTCACGAACGGGTCAACCAGCGGCCCGGCAACGAACATTCCAAGACCCTGCGGGATGTGTTTGGCTGGTCGCGACCCTTTGCCCCGGGGCTGATCAGTGCCGATGAGCAGCGGCAATTGCAGGAAGCCCAAGTGCTGGAGGAGCGCGAGGGTCTATTGCGCAGTCGGGTGCGCTGGTCGAGCCTGGACGGCTTGCTGTTCGCCCATTCGCAATTCCCCACCCAGGCCGCCGATGCCGTGTTTTTCGGCCCTGACAGCTACCGCTTCGCCCAGCTGATCCATACTCATCTACAACAGAATTTCACTGCGGTGCATCGCGCCGTGGACATCGGTTGCGGCGCGGGTGTCGGCGCCATTGTGATTGCCCGGGCCCGGCGTGAGGCGCAAGTGCTGGCCTTGGACATCAACCCATTGGCCCTGCGCCTGAGTGCGGTGAACGCAGCGCTGGCCGAAGTCGCCAACGTCGAGATCGCCCGCAGCGACGTCCTTGAGGACGTGGAGGGCAACTTCGACCTGATTGTTGCCAATCCGCCCTACATGGCTGATCCGTCCGAGCGCGCCTATCGCCATGGTGGCGGGGTACTGGGTGCCGGTCTGTCACTGCGCATCGTCGAACAGGCGTTGCCTCGCCTCACGCCGGGCGGCTCGCTGGTGCTCTACACGGGTGTGGCAATGGTCGATGGTCGCGATCCGTTTCTGGAGGCCCTGGGACCCTGGCGCGACTCGGCGGATTTTGGCTGGACGTATCGAGAATTGGACCCGGATGTGTTTGGCGAGGAATTGCTCACGCCGGGTTATCAGGACGTGGAAAGGATCGCCGTGGTGGCGTTGGTTGTAACCCGCATCGGCGCGGGTATCGGAGGGATTATCGATGAACAGGCGCATGAAGTTCGGCATTGAAGAGGAGTATTTCATCACCGACCTGCAAACCCGCTGCATGCCCGGTGAGCCGCCCGAGGGCGCCGTCGCGGCGTGCCGGGAACAGTTGGGCAAGCATTTCGCCCATGAGATGTTCCAGTGCCAGGTCGAGATGGCCTCGCCCATTTTTCGCAGCCTGGCCGAGGCCGCAGACTACTTGACCGGGGTGCGTAGGGGCCTGAACCAGCGGTTGGCGCCCTATGGCCTGGGGCTGCTGAGCGCAGGCTCACACCCCAAGGCCACCCAGGTCCTGCAACCCACTGATGAATTGCACTTCCAGCAACTGTTCGACGATTATCAACGGGTGGCTCGGCGCAGCGTGCTGTCGGGCCTGCATGTACACGTCGAGGTGCCCGCCAATCAGGACCGCGTGCGGGTCATGAATGAGGTGTTGCCGTGGCTGCCCATGTTCCTCGCGCTGAGCGCTTCGTCACCCTTCTGGAACGGCGCCTACAGTGGTTTCAGCAGCTATCGGCAAGTCGCCTGCGATGAATGGCCGCGCATGGGCGTGCCGGAGTTTTTCGAGGATGAGTCGGCGTTCGCCGGTTATGTCGACATGCTCATGCGCACCGGCTCCATTCGCCAACCCAGCGACTGCTGGTGGGTGATACGACCTTCGTCGCGTTACCCGACGCTGGAATTGCGAATTTGCGATGCCTGCCCTCGAGTCGAAGACGTGCTGTGTATCGTCTCGCTGTTTCGCCTGATGGTGGCCCATGCCATCGCCCAGCCGCGCCCCGGCGCCCATTACAGCCTGATGTCCCAGTGGATCCTCAAGGAAAACCGCTGGCGGGCCAAGCGCTATGGGATTCTGGCGGAATTCATTGTCCAGGGGCAGGAACAACCCATGCTCATCGGCGAGTGGCTCACTCTGGCGGAGGAAACCTTCGGTGACACTGCCGCAGAGCTTGGCGTCCAGGATGTATTCAAACAAGCACGCCGCATCGTCCAGGAAGGCATCAGTGCCGACCGGCAGATCGTTCTCTATGAGCAGGGGCTGCTACTGGGTGACACCACCGAACAGGCCTTGAGCCGAGTCGTCGATCAATTGTTGGCGGAAACCGCCGGGATGCCTGCCGCCGATCCGGCCTTGCTGCAGGTGGCAGGCGGTCCATGAGCAGCAAGACCCTTGAGGACTACAACCGCATGCGCGATTTCGCCGCCACCCCGGAGCCGGCGGCGAAACGCTCGCGCAAATCAGCAAAAGCCGCCCATGCCTTGCAGTTCTGCATTCAAAAGCACGATGCCTCGCGGCTGCATTACGACTTCCGCCTGGAGCTGGACGGTGCGCTCAAGAGCTGGGCGGTGCCCAAGGGGCCGTCCCTGGACCCTAAGGTCAAGCGCCTGGCGGTCCATGTCGAAGACCATCCCTTGGATTACGCGACGTTTGAGGGCAGCATTCCCGAAGGGCATTACGGTGCCGGCGATGTCATTGTCTGGGACCGAGGCGTGTGGATTCCCCAGGGCGATGCCCACGAAGCTTATGAAAAAGGCCGGCTCAAGTTCGAGCTGCAAGGCGAAAAGCTCGCCGGCCTGTGGAATCTGGTGCGCACCCACATGCCCGGCAAGCAGGAGCAGTGGTTCTTGATCAAGCATCAGGACGAGGCGGCCCGCCCGGCATGCGAATATGACGTGGTGCAAGCGGAGCCGGACAGCGTGCTCAGCGATCGCACCCTGGTGCCCAAGCGGCGGGGCACCGCCGCAGCCAAAGCCGCAAAAGCACCTGAAAAAGCCGCCAAGGCGAAACCGTCAAAAAAAGCCTCGAAAACCACCCTCAACGGCGCCGTGGTCGGGCCGATCCCCGCAACACTCAAACCTGAGCTGGCCACCTTGGTGGAGACTGCGCCCGACGGCGAATGGCTCTACGAAATCAAGTTTGACGGTTACCGGGTCATGGCGCGCATTGAACACGGCGATGTACGGCTGATCACCCGCAACGGCCATGACTGGACCCACAAACTGCCCAAGCAAGCCGAGGCTTTGGCCGGCTTGGGGTTGGAGTCGGCCTGGCTCGACGGCGAAATGGTGGTGGCCAACGACCAGGGTGTGCCGGACTTCCAGGCCTTGCAGAACGCCTTCGAGGTCGGCAGCAGCGCCAAGATCGCTTATTACCTGTTCGACTTGCCTTATCTCAACGGCATGGATCTGCGCAAAGTGCCCGTGGAGGCGCGACGGGCCGCGCTGGCGGCGGTGCTCGAACGCAACGAAGATCCACTGCTGCGGTTTTCCGATGCCTTCGAAGAAACCCCTGAAGCGTTGCTCAATAGCGCCTGCCAGATGCAGATGGAGGGGCTGATCGGCAAACGGCTGGGCAGCGCCTATGTTTCCCGGCGCAGCAATGATTGGATCAAGCTCAAATGCAAGAATCGCCAGGAGTTCGTGGTGGTTGGGTTCAGCGACCCCAAGGGTGCCCGCAACGCCTTCGGCGCCTTGCTGCTGGGGCTGCATGATGCTGACAGCGGTGAGTTGCGCTACGCCGGCAAGGTCGGCACCGGGTTTAATGAAACCACCCTTAAAAGCATCCACCAACAGCTGTTGCCCTTGGAAACGAAGAAGGCCGCCGTGGTCAATCCGCCTACCGGCTACGAAGCCAAAGGCGTGCATTGGCTGAAACCGACGCTGCTGGCCGAGGTGGCGTTTGCCGAAATGACCAAGGAAGGCTCGGTGCGTCATGCCGTGTTCCATGGTTTGCGCAACGACAAACCGGCCGAGGCAATCACTCAGGAGCTTGCCAAACCCGTGAAAAAGCCCGCTTCTACGAAGAAATCCTCAGCGACAGGCAAAGCTGAAAAAAAACCGGCCAAATCCAAGGCGAAAGCCACCCAGGCGCCGGCCATGGACGCAAAGGTGCGTATCACGCATCCGGACCGAGTCATCGACGTCAGCAGTGGCACCACCAAGCTGCAACTGGCCGAGTATTACGCCAGCGTCGCCGAATTCATTCTGCCGGAATTGGCTGATCGCCCGGTGGCGCTGGTGCGCGCACCCGATGGGATCGCCGGTGAGCTGTTCTTCCAAAAAAACGCCGAACACCTGGCGATCCCCGGCATAACCTGCCTGGACAAGGCGCTGACGGGGCAGCCGGTGATGATCATCAACAACGCCGAGGCCCTGATCGGCGCGGTGCAGATGAGCACGGTGGAGCTGCACACCTGGAACGCCACGACGGTGAACCTGGACAAGCCCGACCGCTTTGTCCTCGACCTTGACCCGGATCCGGCATTGCCCTGGAAACGCATGGTGGAGGCCACGCAACTGACCTTGTCGGTGCTCGATGAGCTGGGACTCAAGGCGTTTCTCAAGACCAGCGGCGGCAAGGGCATTCATGTGGTGGTGCCGTTGACGCGAAAGTTGGGTTGGGATGAGGTCAAGGGATTCAGCCATGCCATCGTCAGCCACATGGCCAAGCTGTTGCCGGACCGTTTCTCGGCGGTGTCCGGGCCAAAAAACCGGGTAGGGCGGATTTTCATCGATTACCTGCGCAACGGTTTGGGCGCTACCACCATTTGCGCCTATGCCGCGCGCACCCGGGAAGGGCTGCCGGTGTCGGTGCCGATCTTTCGCGAGGAAGTTGCCGAGCTCAAGGGCGCGAACCTGTGGAACGTGCACAACGTTCATGAGCGCCTGATGGAAGTCGGTCACGAGCCCTGGGCCGGCCTCAAGAAAACCCGCCAGAGCATCACCGCCGACATGCGTCGGCGGATTGGCATGAAAAAGCCCGATAAGTAGACCCCGCGACACGTGAACCTTGTGAACAAGTTGATGCTCAACTTGCCGGAAAACGCAGGTATTCCGGCTGCAACACGTTGAACCACAGCAGGATCATCTCCACCAGGATCGTCACCAGCACCAACAACCCGACGCCCCAGACGCTGGCCGAGTACAGCAGGCCCTGTTCTTTCCTGAGACTCATGAACTTGGGTAGCCCGACAAACAGCAAGAATGTCGAGTAGGCCGAGGCCACCGCCAACACGGCCACCGTCAGCCAACGGTTGGGGTAGAGCCCGAAAATCCCGGCGAGGAAGTACGGCGTGGCGGTATACGCCGCGAACCCGATGCACTGGTTGACCGTCGGCCGGGCGTCGAAAGTGCGGGACATCCAGCGAATGAACAACCCCATGAGCGCCACGCCGGCGACGATGGTCAGGTACAGCAGCACGCATAATTGCAGTGCGCTGGCGCTGCTGAGCCGTACCGTTTCGTTTTCGGCCAGGCTCCAGCCGGTCCAGGTGGTACCGATGAACAGACACACTGCGGGAATCAAGGCCAGCAACAGCAAATGGCTCAGGTAATGGCGCGGATGAGCCTGCTCTTGCTCGCGGATATCCGCCCAGGCGAACTCGGGATGGGTGAACAGTTTGACGAAAGGCGCAGACATGACGACCTCCTGATCAAGACAGCCTCTGCATGAGGCTCCTACGAATTTGAGGTACAGGATTGGGTCGCGGTTTCATTTATTTGCCGCATCCGGGCGGCGGCGCGATAAAGGGAATGAATCATTACGGCGGGGGTCAACCCATCAGCACCATGAAAGGACGACTTGCCATGACCGTTGCCCGCTCCATTTGTGAGTACCTGCGTGAACATGAACTGCGCCTGACCACGGCCGAATCCTGCACCGCCGGCCAGATCGTCACGTTACTGGCCGAGGTGCCGGGCAGTGGATCGCTGATCGAAAGCGGTTACGTGGTGTATTCCCCGGAGGCGAAACAACGGCTGCTGGGGGTAAACCCGCGCACCATAGAGACCTTCAACCTCACCAGCCGCGAAGTCGCCAAGGAAATGGCCCTCGGCGCGCTGCATGACGCTAATGCCAACGTGGCGGTGGCGACCACCGGCATTCTCGGACCGGACGACATGGACGGCATTCCCGCCGGCACCGTCTGTTTTGCCTGGGCGTTCGAGGTGAACGGCCAGCGAGCACTGTTCAGTCGCCAGGAACGGTTTTTCGGCAGCCGCGGCCAGGTGCAAATGTGGGCCGCTGAACACGCGCTTCTTCAACTGCGGCATTTTCACCAACGGGCTTTGGCCGGAGAGCGCCGATAAGGAGTCGCCATGCCCCATTCCACTGAGCCAGAGGACTTTCACAGCCGTGTGTTTCCGGTGCGTGAAGACATGGACTACCAGCTCAAGGTCTGGCGTTTCGAGCGCGTGGGCTGGTACATCCTGGTGCTGCTGGTGGTCCTGACCCTGCTTGGCTTGTTCTCCCGCGGCCCCTTGAGCTCGCGCGATCTACAGAGCCGCGATGGCAGTCTCGGCGTCGAATACGAGACGTTTAATCGCAATGGCTCCACCAATCCGATGATCGTTCATATGAAGGGTCAACCCAACGCCGTGCTCGAAGTGGCGTTGGACGGCGCGTGGCTGCAAGGCTTTGAAGTACAGACGCTGCAACCCCAACCGGTGCGTGCGGCGAGTGCCGGCCAAGGCATGCGGTTTTGGGTCCAGGCCGATGCCCAAGGGCAGGCCAGTCTGTACCTGTCGTTGCTCGGTCAGGGGCTGGGGATCTATCACGGCCGCCTCGCCATGCCCGGTGGCGCCTCGCTCAGTTTCGATCAGTTCATTTTCCCTTAGGTGACCTATGGATTCCGTGCTGCGGGCCGCCGCGATGTATGTAGCATTGATGGTGTTGTTCAAGATCGCCGGGCGTCGCTCCCTGGCGGACCTCACCACCTTCGACTTCGTGTTGTTGATGATCATCGGTGAGGCCACCCAACAGGCGCTGCTGGGGGATGATTTCTCGTTAACCAACGCGCTGATGGTGATCGTCACCCTGATTGCCATCGACGTCGGGTTGTCATTGCTCAAGCAGCGTTCCAAACGGGTTTCGCAACTGATCGACGGCGGCCCGACCATCATTGTCGAGAACGGTCGCATACTCCAGGGGCGCATGCGCCATGCCCGATTGGTGGAAGAAGACATCATGGAGGCCGCACGTTCGAGCCAGGGTATCGAGACCCTGGAGCAGATCAAGTTTGCGATTATCGAGCGCAACGGGAAAATTTCGGTGATTGCCAAGGAGCAGTCTTGAGCATTAGCACCGTCGGAATATAAGGAAAAGGACATGTTCAGCCACATACAGATCGGCGCGCGTGACTTGCCGAAAATGGTCGCTTTTTATGATGCCGTTCTCGGTTGCCTGGGGTTGGTGCGCATGGCCAGCGAAAACGACTCGGGCCCGCCGGGGGAAGGTTGGCATCAACCAGGAAAGCCTTGGCCACAGGTCTTTGTGCAACTGCCATTCAATGGCTTGCCCGCCACCTGGGGCAATGGCATGCAAGTGAGCTTTGCCGCCGACTCACCGCAAACCGTGCGCGCTGCCTGGGAGCAGGCCATCGCCCTGGGCGGCTTTGACGAAGGCGCCCCAGGCCCCAGGCCGCATTACTCGCCAGGGTACTTCGGGGCGTATTGCCGGGATCCGGAGGGGAACAAGTTGTGCTTTGTGTATACGCCAGAGATGCGTGGGTAAACGCGGATCAATTGTGGCGAGGGGATCTGCTTTGTCAGGGCAATCAGCCCCTGGCCTTCAAACTCCGCTCCATCCGCGCAATCCCTTCCTCCAGCAACGCCCGCGGGCAACCGAAGTTCAGGCGCACGAACTGCCCGGCATCGTCGCCAAAATCCAGCCCGGCGCTCAGGCCTACCTTGGCTTCTTTCAGGAAGAACCCCTGCGGGTCGTCCAACCCCAACGCCGAGCAATCCAGCCAGGCCAGGTAAGTGCCCTGGGGCACCGTCATGGTCACGCCCGGCAGACGCGTGTTCACTGCTTCAACCAGGTAATCACGGTTGGCTTGCAGGTACGCTTTGAGTTGTTCGAGCCACGGACCTGCTTCGCTGTAGGCGGCGCGGGTGGCTTCAAGGCCCAGGGCATTGACGCTGTCGACCATGCCGGCCCGGGCGCTGTTGACCCGCTCGCGGACCTTGGCGTTCTGGATGATGGCAAACGAGGTTTTCAACCCGGCGATGTTGTAGGCCTTGCTGGCGGACATCAGGGTGATGGTGCGCTCGGCAATTTCCGCGCTGAGGGACGCAGTGGGGATGTGCACGCGGGCGTCGAAACACAGCTCGGCATGGATTTCATCGGAGATGATCCAGGCATTCTGCTCCAGGCAAATGTCTGCCACGGCCTTGAGTTCTTGCCGGTCAAACACCTTGCCCAACGGGTTGTGAGGATTGCTCAGCAATAGCGCGCCACCACCCTGCAACGCCTCGCGCAACGCGGCCAGCGGCGTGTGAAACTCGCCATCTACCGGGTCGAACGGCAGTTCCACCTTGTTCAGGCCCCAGTGACCCGGGGCGTTGCGCAGCGGCGGGTAATTGGGCACCTGCACCACGACATTCTGCTGGGGCTCCACGAGCGCGTGCAGCGCCATGTTGAAACCCGGTTCGACGCCGGGCAGGAACACAATCTGCTGGGGCTCGACGCGCCACGCGTACTTGTTCCACAGGTCCGCCACGATAGCTGCCCGCAGGTTGTCCTGGGCAACGCTGTAGCCGAGCATCGTATGTTCGAGGCGCTTGTGCAGCGCATCGATGATCACAGACGGGGCAGGGAAGTCCATATCGGCCACCCACATCGGCAACACATCGGCCGGGTAACGGCTCCATTTGGTGCTACCGGTACCGTGGCGCTCGAACACCGTATCGAAATCGAAAGTCATGGGGGTTCCATCAGGTCGGGAGTTGAGATGGCCAACATCATAAAGCAAAGGTCGCTGACAAAAGGTTGGTGGCGTAGTGCCACTAACTGATGATAATCAGTTACAGTTCCCTTCCGAGACGCCGATAAGGCCTGAAACCGGCATTGGTAACGGACCCCCCAAGTATCCGAAAAGGACAGCCATCCATGACATCGCCCGTGCGCTTTAACGATCACCACCGTAAAGCCGATCGCATCATGCTGGGGCTGCTTTGGCTTACTCTGCTGTATTCGCTGTGCCTGGCGTTCATGCATTCGACCTTCACCCAGGCGTTGCTGGTGGGAGGCACGACCTGCGTGCTGACCACCGTCCTTTATCGCGGCCTGGGCGGCACCCGCGTCATGCGCTGCGTCATCGCCGTGGCGCTGATGGTCATGGCGGCGCTGCACATCAACCAGACCCACGGCGTGATCGAGTTCCACTTCGGGATTTTCGTGCTGTTGGCGGTGCTGACGTTCTACCGGGACTGGCTTCCGATTGTCGTGGCCGCCGCCACCATCGCCGTCCACCACCTGGGTTTCCACTGGCTTCAGCATCAGGGCTATCCGGTGTTCGTCATGGGTACCCACGGCGGCTGGAACATGGTCTTGCTTCACGCGTTCTACGTGGTGGTGGAAAGTGTGATCCTGATTTACCTGGCGAACCAGAGCCTGGCCGATGCCACGGACAACCAGGAGGTGCTCGACAAAGTACTGGCCGCCGCCACGAAGCTGAGCAGCGATGCCGGTGCCCAGCGCAACCAAGGGGGCAAAGTCTCCTCGGGGGAGCGTTTCGACCACTTTCTGCAACAGGTCACCAACCTGGTGGACGGCGTGGTGCGCGATACCCGAAACCTCTCGGACCTCGGCCAGGATCTGTCCCAGGTGGGCCAGACCCTGGAAAACGGCGCCCGCCACCAGTTGGACGAAGTGGCGCAAATGAGCGGCGCGATCGGCCATCTGGTCCAGGCCATGGAAAACATCGCCGGCCACGTCGATCAGACGCTGCAACGCGCCGGACAGGCCAACGAGCAGGTCAACCGAGGGCGCAGCACCGTTGACCAGACCCGCGAAGAAATCGTCGAACTGGCCGGGCGCATCAACCTGACCAACGAAACCGTACAAGTCCTGGTCGAACAGGCGCAACAGATTGGCCAAGTGCTGGACGTGATCAACGGCATCGCCGAGCAAACCAACCTGCTGGCCCTCAACGCCGCCATCGAGGCCGCCCGGGCCGGTGAGCAGGGCCGTGGTTTCGCGGTGGTGGCCGACGAAGTCCGGACCTTGTCACAAAAAACCTCGGCTTCCACCACGCAAATCCAGCACATCATCGCCAAGCTGCAACAAGGCAGCCGCCAGGCCGCCGTCGCCATGCAAGACAGTCGCGACGGAGTGGAGCGCTGCGTAACCGCCAGCCAACTGGCCTCACAACTGCTGCACGCCGTGGTGGAAGACATCGCGGTGATCAACCACTTCAACGACCTGATCGCCAGCACCACCCAGGAACAGTCCAAGGCATCGCTGGGCATCAATGAGCGGTTGCAAACCGTCCAGGCTGTGGCTGAGCGCAACGCGGACAACATCGGCATCCTGACCCGCAGCAGCCAAAGCCTGCCGCCGATGGCGCAACGGCTGGCGCTCTTGGGGCAGGCGTTTCATGGGAAGGGTGGGGTGGCCTGAACCGGCATCGCGAGCAGGCTCGCTCCCACATTGGGTTTGCGGCGTTCACGAATCCTAGGACCACCACCAATCCTGTGGGAGCGGGCTTGCTCGCGATTGCGGTAGGTGCGGCAACATTGATGTCACAGGCTTGCCACGCCATCCAAATGTATCTCCGTGTATCTACGTCTCGTACAGATACGGACTGTTTCTTTTAAGGCCACCGATGACACATCCGGGATACCTCGCCAGCGTCAAATGAACCCATCGAGACGGCACAAGCAGTCTCACGGGCTCACCCACCGCTCGCAAGGAGATCCACCATGGACAAGACTCTGTTGAACCCGGCATCCGCACCGCGCCCACGTCGTCTGCTCGCGCCCTCCATTCTGATGTTCACCATGATGCAACTGGGCGCCTTGGGCTTTGCCTCATCACAGGCGAGCGCCGCGGATGTACCTGCCAGCACCATCGCCTCCATCACGCCAGGCAGTCACACCTCGTTCGGCCCGTTGAAGCACGTCAAGGCGGGCCTGCTGAACGTGGCTTATGCCGAGGTCGGTCCTGCCGATGGGCCGGTGGTCATCCTGCTGCACGGTTGGCCCTATGACATTCACAGCTACGCCGACGTTGCCCCGGCACTGGCCGAGAAGGGCTATCGGGTGTTGATTCCCTTTGCCCGGGGTTACGGTGATACGCGCTTCCTGTCGGCCAAGACCCTGCGCAACGGCCAGCCTTCCGCGCTGGCAAGCGATCTGATCGACTTCATGGACGCGCTGAAGATCAAGCAGGCCGTGCTCGGGGGTTACGACTGGGGCGCCCGCACCGCCGACATCGTCGCGGCTCTGTGGCCGGAGCGGGTGAAAGCCCTGGTGGCGGTCAGTGGCTACCTGATCGGCAGCCAGGAAGCCGGCAAGACGCCGCTGCCGCCGGCCGCCGAGTTGCAGTGGTGGTATCAGTTCTACTTTGCGACGGAGCGTGGCCGCCTCGGTTATGAGAAGAACACCCACGACTTCGCCAAGCTGATCTGGAAACTGGCGTCGCCGAAGTGGAACTTTGACGACGCGACGTATGACCGCAGCGCCGCCGCTTTGCAGAATCCCGATCATGTCGCCGTCTCAATCTTCAACTATCGCTGGCGCCTGGGCCTGGTCAAGGGCGAGGCCAAATACGACAAGCTGGAGAAGAAACTCGCGACCTTTCCCTCCATCGGCGTGCCGACCATCACCCTCGAGGGTGACGCCAACGGCGCACCGCACCCACCGGCCGAGGCCTATGCCAAGCGTTTCACCGGCAAATATGAGCATCGCCTGATCGACGGCGGTGTCGGCCACAACCTGCCGCAAGAGGCCCCGCAAGCGTTCGCCCAGGCTGTGATCGACGCCGATCACCTCCAATGACGCCCACCGGGAGAGCAACGATGAAACTCAAGCAACTGGCGATGTCCGCTGTCATTGCGGTGGCTGCACTGACCGCGACCGGCATCGCCTTGGGCGATGCCGGCAGCGGCGAGGCGTCACCGATCTACGGCGTAAAGCTTCCCGATGGGTATCGCCAATGGGCGCTGATAGCCCCGGCCCAGGAGGCGGAACCCCTGAACGAGCTGAGAGCGGTGCTGGGCAATGACCTGGCGATCAAGGCTTATCAGGATTCAACACTGCCATTCCCGGACGGCACGGTGCTGGTCAAGCTGGCCTGGAAGCACAGCCAGTCCCCGGAGTTCGAGCCGGCTTCGATTCCCGGCGCGGCGACCACCGTGCAAGTCATGGTCAAGGACTCGCGCAAATATGCCGCCACCGGCGGCTGGGGCTTTGGTCGCTTCATCAACGGCAAACCCGCCGATGAGGCACAGCACCAGACGTGCTTCGCCTGTCATCAGGCGCGCGTGCAAAACCACGACTTCGTCTTCACCCGATTCGCCCAATAGCCCTGTCGCTCAAGGAGTTGCCAGTGAAAAAGTCATTGCCGTACTGAATGGTTTCCAATCCGGAGCCGCTTGCCCGGCTGATTGAAATCGCTGCTGTGCTGAAGTGACAGTGGGCCGGTAAGCGCGTTGTTCACTTAAAGGGGTGAATACCGTGGCGAGGGTGCTTGCTCCCGCTCGAGTGCGAGGCGCTCACAAAATGGGGCTGCTGCGCAGCCCAACGGGAGCAAGCTCCCTCGCCACGACAACACTGGCCTGGGATGTGCCTTACTCCGCGTTTCCCCGGGGCTCTCGATCCTACAGACCGGCTCGCTGAATTCACCTTGAATCGGGCAAGCATGCCGGCGAATCCGGCAAACGGATCCGTTCCTCGCTCCACATACTTTCGCGCCCCCGGGGCTCTGCCACTGATGTGTTCGCTTGAGGGCACATCGGTGGTCGGTTGAAAACATGTGTGTGAGAGCTTGGTATGGAAAACAACGCTATCCGATTTGCCTGCAACGGTTGCGGGATTTGCTGCAAGGGCCGCCTGATTCCACTGACGCTGAACGAGGCACGGCAGTGGCTCCAACGGGGGCATGAAGTGGCGGTCATACTGGAGGCGTTCGATGAAACGACCTGGGCTTCTGCGCCTGGGCAATTCACCCACAGCGCCCAGCGGGCCGTGAAGGTGACCAGTGGCGATGCGCAGATTCGGGTCGTTGCGGTCTTGGCCGGCAATGCCCTGGCGCAATGTCAGAACCTGGCCGACGACGGCCGTTGCGGCATCTATGAAGAGCGGCCGCTGGTCTGTCGAATTTACCCGATGGAAATCAATCCGTTCATTGCCCTGCGCCCGGCCGAAAAAATTTGTCCTCCCGAAGTCTGGGAGGCAGGCGAGGTTCTCTTCACGGATCGGGTCGTCGATCCGGTCCTGGCCGATCAAATCGAACGCTCACGCCAGGCCGACAGGGATGACGCCCAGGCGAAAATCCAGGTGTGTGAAGCCCTGGGAATGAATGTCGCGGCGTGGAAGAACGACGCGCTGGCGGTATACCTGCCGGATCGAACGCAGCTGTCCGAGGCGATCAGTCGCTACGATGGCGGGTCAGTTGCGCCGGCCCGTGCGGATTGGAAAGTCCGGGCCGACACCCCAGCTTTGCGCCGGCAACTGGGTCAAGCAGGGGTAGCGTTGGACGATCAACCGTCCACCCGCTACATCTTCCATAGACTTTAGATTCCAGCCGTCATCGCTTTGGGCATCCTGATTTTCTGAAACATCTTGTTATATCTGGGTGTCAGGGGCTGCTGCCCGTGATGGCTCGTTGAATCGTGCAAGAAATTGCGCCAATCAGGCAAGCGAGCCGAACCCCCGGCCCAGCATACTCCGCCATGGGAGGCCTTGCGGTCAGGGCGAACCTTGTTCGCTGTGAGCCGTTCAGGCCTGATGTTTCCAGGAGTCGAATGTGCCAACCGTTTTTACAAGCGCCCACACCGTCAGCGACATAGAGCGCCTGGCCGATTCGGTCAGTCAATTGCTGCCCAGCGAGGGCGACCAGATCACCGCCATACCCGGCCTGAGCCTGCATCGGCGCAAAGCGGTGACCGCACCCATGCACTGCATCTACGGCCTGGGTATCGGCGTCACTTTGCAAGGCCGTAAGCAAGCCATGGTCGGGGAGGAGATCCTGACCTATTCACCCGGTCAGTCCATGGTGACCAGTGTAGATCTGCCTGTCATTTCACATATTTGCCAGGCCAGCGCCGCCAAACCTTTCCTGGGCATGATGCTGAGATTCGACAGCAGCACGGTGATGCAAGTGGCCGAGCGCATGCAACTGTCGCAACGCATGAGAGACGATGCGTTCAAACCCATTACCGTGCAGGCTTTGGATGCCGGTGTACTGGATGCCCTGAAGCGTCTGGTCGACCTGCTGAAGGAGCCGCCACTGCTTGAGACTGTGGCTCCGTTGATCAAGGAAGAGATCATCGCTCGTCTGTTAAGCGGTGCCCATGCGCCGCAGTTGCTGCATGTCATCGCCGCAGGCTCACCCAGCCAACACATCGCCAAGACCGTCGCCTGGTTGAAACTCAATTTTCGCCAGGCGCTGCGCATGGATGATCTGGCGGCTCAGGCGCACATGAGTCCTTCCACCTTTCGCCAGCACTTTCGCACCGTGACCGGAATGAGTCCGCTGCAATACCAGAAACAGCTGAGGCTACAAGCCGCTCGGCATTTGATGCTGACCCAGAATGTCGACGCAAGCAGTGCAGGCGGGCAGGTTGGCTATGAAAGTGCTTCGCAGTTCAGCCGCGAGTACAGCCGCCTGTTTGGAGAGCCACCGCAGCGGGATATCAAGCGGATTCGCTTGTAACAGGGAGGCACGTCTGGCAGCGCAACTACCAGACAGCCTCACGTTTCTGTCACGCCAACTTGAACGGCAACTCACGCAGCGGCTTACCCGTCAGGCTCGCCACCGCATTGGCAAAAGCCGGGGCCAGCGCCGGCAGGCCGGGCTCACCCATCCCCGTGGGCGGTTCGGCGCTGGGCACGATGTGAACGGCAAACTCCGGCATGTCGGTGATGCGCGGCACGCTGAAGTCAGCGAAATTGCTCTGCTGCACAACGCCGTCTTTCAAAGTGACGGCACCACCGGGCAGGCACATCGACAAGCCCATCAGTGCCGCGCCTTGTACCTGGGCCTCGATGCTGCGTGGGTTGACGACCAGATTGCAGTGCACGCCGGCAGTCACGTTGTGCAGCACCGGACGCCCGCCCTGGACCGAGGCTTCGACGACGTAAGCCACCACCGAACTGAACGACTCGTGGACCGCCACGCCCCAGGCGCGGCCGGCCGCTAGCTGACGTTTACCGTACTCGCTCTTGTCCACCGCCAATTGCAGCGCAGCGCGATGGCGCGGGTTCTGGTCGCCAAACAGCTTCATCCGGTAAGCCACTGGATCCTGCTTGGTGGCGCGGGCGATTTCGTCGATCAGCGTTTCCATCACAAAGGCCGTATGGGTGGAACCTACGCTGCGCCACCACAATACGGGGACGTTGAGTTTGGGGTGATGGACTGTCAGGCGCATCGGCAGCGGATAAGGATTACGCATTCCCTCTGTTGCGGTTGCATCGATGCCGTTCTTCACCATCCCTTCGAACGGGGTGCCACTGACGATGGACTGCCCGACCAGGACATGGTCCCAGGCCAGCACCTTGCCGCTGTCGTCAAAACCGATGTGCGCGCGGTGCAGGTGCATGGGGCGATAGTAGCCGCCCTTGATATCGTCCTCACGGCTCCAGAGTGTGCGGATAGGCGCATCAAGCCCAGCGGCGCGCGCGGCCTTGGCCACTTCGCAAGCCAGCACGACGAAATCGTTGGTGGGCACGCCACGCCGGCCGAAACCTCCGCCCGCCGTCTGCACATTGACCTGGACTTGCTCGGGTTGCAGATTCAGGACCCGTGCAGCCGCCGCGCCATCACCGCCGGGAAACTGCGTGCCGACCCACAACTGGGCGCTCCCCTGGGCAAGTTGCACGGTGCAGTTCAATGGCTCCATGGGCGCGTGGGCGAGGTAAGGGAACACAAACTCGGCCTGCAACTGATGCGGTGCGCTGGCAAGCGGTGTCATGTCAGCGTCGAACTGTCGTGGCCCGGGTTGAGTGGCCAGCTCCCGGTATTGGATCAGTTGTTTTTCACTGTCCACTTTCTCGACGTTGGCCAGGTCCCATTCCAGCTTCAGCGCATCGCGCGCCAGCTTCGCTTGCCAATAACCGTCCGCCACCACCGCAACGCCTTCGGCGCCGCGGTCCAGCGGCACCCGAAACACCGCTTTTACCCCTTTGGTTGCCCGTGCCGCGCTGTCATCCAAAGAGGCAATCCTGGCGCCGAACACTGGCGGACGTGCGACCACCGCGGTGAGTTGCCCCGGCAGATGCATATCGATGCCGAAATCCTGCTGGCCGCTGCTCTTGGCTTTGGCATCGATGCGCGTAGTGGCCTGACCGATGATGCGGAAGTCCTTGGGATCCTTGAGCGTGACCTTTTCCGGCACCGGCATTGCCATCGCGGCTTCGGCCAGTTCGCCGTAGCTGGCTTTACGGCCCCCCGGACCCAACACCATGCCGGTTTGGGTGCTCAGGCTGGCCAGGTCCACGTTCCATCGCGCGGCTGCCGCTGCCAGCAGCATGGCGCGAGCGCGGGCGCCCAGTTCGCGGTATTGGGTATAGCTGTTCTTGATCGAACTGGAACCGCCGGTGAGGTGAATGCCTAGATTCGGATCCAGGTAGGCGGCGTCGCTGTTGCCGTTGCGACTGCGCACCAGGCTCCAGTCGGCATCGAGCTCTTCGGCGAGGATCATCGGCAGGGCAGTCTGCACGCCCTGGCCGAACTCCAGGCGGTTGATGGTGACCGTCACCACGCCGTCAGGGGCGATCTGTACGAATGCGGAGGGCTGTTGAGTCGGTTTCAGCGGCGTTGGGGCTGCGCCGTTGGCCTCCTGGGCCAGGGCCAGGTGAGGAAAAGCGCCGAGGGCCAGACCGCCAATGCCGACAATCTTGAGGAAGCTGCGACGGGGAAGGGTGGCGGGGCCATCGGCCTGATCGGTCTCCAGGCTGTGTTGCAGGGCGCGAGGCAGCTCGTTGGGGAAAAATTCGTTCAACATGGTGGGCTCCGATCAGGCAAGGACTTTGGCGGCGTCAGCCACGGCGGTGCGGATACGGGCGTAGGTGCCACAGCGGCAGATGTTGCCAGCCATGGCCGAATCGATTTCGGCGGCCGTGGGTTGCTTGCCCTTGGGTTGGGCCTTGAGGAACGCCGTCGCGCTCATGATCTGGCCGCTTTGGCAGTAACCGCACTGCGCCACGTCGTGTTTGACCCAGGCCTCGTGCACGGCAGTGCCGACCGGGTCGCTGCCATTGGTGGCCGCCTCGATGGTGGTGATCTTCTTGCCTGCTGCTGCGGCGATGGGCGTCACGCAGGAACGAATGGCCTGGCCATCCAGGTGAACGGTACAGGCACCGCACAACGCCGCGCCGCAGCCGAACTTGGTGCCGGTCATGCCCAGCGCGTCGCGCAAGGTCCAAAGAATCGGGGTGCTTGGGTCTACGTCAACCGTGTACTCACGGCCGTTGATGTTGAGGACGCTCATAGGGGTACCAGCTCCGGATGGTTTGGCTCTGGTTAACTATAGAAAGCTATGTTTGGGAGCGATTGCACGATCCGGGCGGATGATTGCCTAATCTTGCGAATCGGATATGCGCTGAGTGTTGCCGCAGGACAGGCGAGGTCCCGGATAACAAAGAGCCAGGAGAGCGTCGCATGTGGGTTCGACTCCCTGGCCCTGAAAACACTGACCGCTTACATCAACGGAATGCTATAGCTCACGATCAGGCGATTCTGGTCCTGGTCGCGAGCGATATCGCTGCGGGACATGCCGTTGCGCCAGCCGAAACCGACGTTCTTCAACGCGCCGCTCTGGATTACATAGTCCAGGGAGATATCACGCTCCCATTCACTGGCGTCCCGGCCGCTGGTGGTCTGGATATTGTCGCCCTTGAGGTACATCACCGATGCCTTCAAGCCTGGAACACCGAGCGCTGCGAAGTCATAGGCGTATTGCGCGAATGCCGTGCGCTCGCCGGCCTGGATGAATGTCTGGATGGTGCGGTCGGTGTAGAGATACAGACTGGCGCCGCCTTCGCCTTTACCCACCAGGCCGCCCTGGTTGAGTTGCGTAAAGTTGCTGTCTTCGGAAACGCTTTGATAACCGGCGGTAATGGCGTGGCCGCCCAGCGAATAAATGAACGCCGCGCTCCAGGTATCGTTGTCGATCTCACCACTGCCGTCCTTGGTGTAGCCGCCGAGTTTGTAACCACTGGCGCGACCGGCCGCGCTGCTGTTCTTGCCATCGGAGGTGGTCTTGAAATAGCGCAAGTCGGTTTTCAACGAACCGTATTCACCCAGTGGCAAGACGTGCAGCAAACCGGCGAAGTGCTGCTGATAATAATCTTCAAGATTGGCGTAGTAATACTGGGCGGTCAGATCCTTGGTCAGTTTGTAATCGCCACCGGCGAAGGTGAATTTGTTGCTTTCCTGGCTGCCGCCTGCCACGGCCAGGCCGGCGCTGTCGCTGGAAGCACGGCCGGTGGCGTGTTCCAGTTGGCCAGCGGTGAAGGTCAGGTTGTCGATTTCATTGCTGGTGACTTGGCCACCCTCGAAGGTTTGCGGCAGCAGGCGGCCATCGTTGGAAACCAGGATCGGCAATTTGGGTTGCAAGGTGCCGTAGCGCAGTTCGGTCTTGGAGACGCGCATCTTTGCTGTTGCACCCAGACGCGCCCATTGATCGGCGGCCTTGTCACCGTCGTTGGGAAACATCGAGCCGCCCACATGTCGGCCTGCGCCGCTGTCGAGCTTCAAACCCAGCAGGCCCATAGCGTCCAGGCCGAACCCGACGGTGCCGTCGGTAAAACCGGATTGATAATTGAGCATGAAGGCCTGGCCCCATTCTTCGGTTTTCGAAGGCGCGGCGGCTCCGTCACGGTTATCGTTGTTGAAGTAGAAATTGCGCAAGTTCAAGTTGGCTTTGCTGTCGTTGATAAAATCAGCAGAGGCCAACGGACTCATGACAATGCTCACGCCGCCGGTCAATAAACTCAGCACTTGAAAGATAGTTTTCATCGGGACGAACTCCAGCGCGGAACCTCTGTTCCGAGCAAAGTGAAAAGGCAGCAGGAAGCCCTCGGCCGATCACAGGATTGGCCGATGCGTTCAATAACTCGTTAGAAAATCTTCAATGAATAGAGTGGGGTAGGGATTAAATCTCCAAAGTAAGTCATCAGTGAAAGTCCCTGGGTTATCAGTCGATCAATCCATGAGCGTCATAAAACGGATACGGTCCGGGATACTCGCCAAACACGCCGCTATGGGTCACCAAGGCCTGCTCATGCCAGTGATGCAGCAGGTATCCCGGTGGTTCCAGATTGAAATGCGCGGGAGCGGCTGGTTGTAGATCCAGGACGATCTGATGCGAGGTACCGGGGCACACGCAGCTCAGGCTACCGCCGAAGCGCCGCTGCATTGGCCGATGCAAATGCCCGCACAGCAAGCGCTCCACCTGCGGATGGCGGGCGATGACCTGCTCCAGGGCCGATGCATTGATGAACGGTTCGCGGTCCATATGGCCAATGCCGCTGACAAACGGCGGATGATGCAAAATCAATAGCGTCGGCGCCTCGGGCCGACAGGCCAACTGCTCATCGAGCCAGCACAGTTGGCTGTCCAGCAACTGGCCGCCATGGCCACCGGGAATCGTGCTGTCCAGGCCGATCAGGCGCAGCGGATGCTCTTCCACCACCCAGTCCAGAGGGGCACCGGCCAACCTCGGCAGGTAGCCGTGATCGGCAAAGGCGGCTTGCAAATGCTCGCGGTTATCGTGGTTGCCTGGCACCAGGTAGCAAGGCATGTGCAGGCGCGCCAGTTCCGGATGCAGCACGGCGTATTCATCAGGGCGCCCAAAGTCCACCAGGTCGCCACTGATCACCACGATGTCGGGACGCGGCACCTGGGTATTCAAATGATCGATGGCACGACGCAGCGCGGCGAGGGTATCAACGACGCCATAGGTCAGTTTTTCCCCGGCTTTAAGATGCAGGTCACTGATCTGCGCAATGAGAAACGGACGATTCAAAATAAACCTCTGAAAACACGAATATCACGATGACAGGGTGAACAGCACTTGCGGCTCGACGGCCAAGGCGATCAGCGCGCCGGGGGCGTGGATGACGCTGTCGGTGCTGTCCACCAGCAGTGGCTGAGCGGCGCCGACGTCCACCAACAGGCGGCTTTGGGCACCCTGGAAAAACTGGCCCACCAGGCGTCCACGCAGATGCCCCTCGCTGTCCATCACCCGCAAATGCTCGGGCCGGCAATAGACGGTGGCGGGCAGGCCGGCACCCCGCCATGGCAACTCACCGCCACTGACTTTCAAGCCAAGGGACGTATGTTCGAGCACTGGAAAAGCGTTGAGGTTGCCGACGAAACTGGCGACGAAAGCATTGGCGGGTTGCTGATAGATTTCCCGTGGGCTGGCCAATTGCGCAACGCGGCCGTGTTCCATGACCAGGATCCGATCGCCCAGCGCCATGGCTTCGCCCTGATCGTGGGTGACGAATACCGCGGTAATGCCCAGATGGCGGAGCAACTGATCCAACTCGCTGCGCAAGCGTTCACGCAGCTGTGCATCCAACGCCGCCAAGGGTTCATCGAGCAGCAATACCCGGGGCTTGGGTGCCAGGGCGCGGGCGAGGGCGACTCGCTGGCGCTGGCCGCCGGACAACTCGTGAATGCCGCGCTTGCCGTGATCCTGCAGACCGACCAGTTCCAGCAACTCCGAGCAACGCTTGTTCCGCTCAGCGGGCGCCATGCCGCGAATCTTCAGGCCGTAGACGATATTGCCGGCCACATCCAGGTTGGGAAACAACGCATAGTTCTGGAACACCATGCCCACGTCACGACGCTCGATGGGCAAGCGGGTGACGTCGGTGTCGCCAAAAAATACCTGCCCCACATCCGGGCGTTCAAGCCCGGCAATCAGCCGCAAAGTGGTGGTTTTGCCGCAACCGGACGGGCCGAGGATCGCCAGGGTTTCCCCGGCCTCGATGCTCAGGTCCAGGTCGTGTACGGCAACGGTGCCGTCCGAGAACGCCTTGCGGCAACCCGCCAGGCGAATAGTGGTTCCGCTCATCGTTTTTCTCCACGGGAAAGGCGCGCGCTGATGGCCTGCAACGCAATCAGCAACGGCACGATCATCAACAGGAATATCAGGGTGTAGGCGCTGGCGACTTCCAGCCTGGCCGAGGCATAGCTGTCAGCCAGGCCAACCGGCAAGGTCTTGGTCATCGGGGTGTGGAGCATCCAGGTCAGGTTGAACTCACCCAGCGACAGGGTGACGACCATCAAGACCCCGGCGAGAATCCCCGCCCGGCAGTTAGGCACCACCACACTGAAGAACCGCCGCAGCGGCCCGGCGCCCAGGCTGGCTGCGGCTTCTTCCAGGACCGGCAGGTGCTGGCGTTGCATCACCGCCATCACCGGACGCACCAGAAACGGCAGGGTGAACAGCACGTGGCCGACGAGAATGAACAGCCAACTGCTGCGAAACCCGCCGAACTCACCGTAGGTGAGCAGCAACGCCAAGGCGCTGGCCAGGCCCGGCATCGCCACCGGCAGCACCATCAACTCCTCGAACGCGCGACTGAAGCGGTTGTTCATCCGTACCAGAGCGTAAGCCGCCGGCACGCCGATCACGCAGACACACAGCGCACAGGCGGCGGCCAGTTGCAGGGACAGCCAGACCGTCGGCGAATAGGCCTGCCAGACTTGCACCAGCCAATCGAACGTCAGGCCGCTGGAGACGCCCTGGAAATAATTGCGGGTCAGCCCCGCCAGCAGCGACATCAGCACGGGCACCAACATGAAGGCGCAGACCAACAAGGTGAACGCCAGTTGCCCGACAAACAGCGTTGAGCGTTTCACAAGACTGTCCTCGAACTGTTCGCCAATCGCCGGGCCATTAGCAACACCGCCCAGGTCAGCGCCCCCAATATCACCGACAGCGCAGCGGCCACGGTGAAATTGGCGTAGTTGGTAAACACGTTGTAGATCGCCACCGGGGTCACGTTGAGCCGCGTGCCCAGGGTGAACGCCGTACCGAACGCGCCCATGGACGTCGCAAAGCAGATGGCCCCGCACGAGACCAATGCCGGCGCCAGGCCGGGGACGATGACGTCGCAGACCACTCGCCAATGACCGGCCCCCAGCGAGTGAGCCGCTTCTTCCAGGCTGCGGTCGAGGCTTTCGCAAGCGGCCATCACCGTGAGGATCACCCGAGGGATCGAGAAGTACAGGTAACCGATGCACAGGCCCATCAGCGAGTAGGCAAAGATCCAGCGCTCACCCGCCAGTTCGAGGCCTAGGATGGCGAACAGCCCTTGGCGCCCAGCCAGCAGAATCACCAGGAAACCGACCACCACTCCGGGGAATGCCAGGGGGAAGGTCAACAAGGCAACTAGTAACGAACGACCGAAGAAGCGCTGGCGACTGAGAAAAACCCCGCTGATGCCACCCACTAACAGCGCCGCGAGCGTGGTGGCAAGGGCAAGCAGGCAGGTCTGCGCCAGGCTGCCCAGATACTGCGCGCTGCCCAGCACCTGCCAGTAGCCGTTTTCGTTGCCGTCACGACTTTGTCCACCGAGCAGGATCAGATGCGCTAGCGGCAACAGCCAGAACGCGAACAACACCGCTGCGGCGGGCGCCAGGGCCCAGGCAGCGGTCGGCCGCAAACGCGGCACGGTGGCCCGGCCCGAGGGAACCTCCCGGGCCTTTAATACCGAAGCGGTCACTTATTTGACCTCACGCAGATAGCGTGCGGAAAAGGCTTCCTGCGCCGCGGCCATCTGTTGGTAGTTGACCACGCCAGCCCGGGCGTAATCGCTGTCCGGCAGGAACTGCGCGGCGACGTCGTCCGGCATCTTCATCGGCCGCACCGGCCGCAAGTACGCCTTGGCCCAAAGCGCCTGACCTTGCTCGGACAGGACGAAATCCAGAACTTTCTCGGCGTTGGCCCGATGGGGGGCGTTGCCGACGATGCTCATCACGTAAGGCACGCTGATGCTGCCTTCCTTGGGAATCACAAAAGCAACGTTGGCCTTGTCCTTGTAACGCGCCCGATAGGCGTTGAAGTCGTAATCCACCAGGATCGGCAGCTCGCCGGACAGCACCCGCGCATAAGCCGTTTGCTTGGGCACGATGGGCGAGTTTTTCGCCAGCTTCTGGAAGTAATCGATAGCCGGGGCGAAGTTATCCAGGTTACCGCCCATGGCCTGATTGATCGCGACCGCAGAGACGTAGCCGACGAACGCGCTGGACGGATCCAGGTAGCCGACCATGCCTTTGTATTCTGGCTTGAGCAGATCGGCCCAGCTTTGCGGCACGGGCAAGCCGCCCAGTGCATCGACATTGACCATGATGCCCAGGGTGCCGGAATGAATGGCAAACCAGTGCCCTTGCGGGTCCTTCAAGCCTGCCGGGATCTGCTCCCAGCCCTTGGGTTTATAAGTGCCAACCACTCCGGCTTTTTGCGCCTGTAAACCGAACGTCACGCCGTAATACACCACATCGGCCACCGGCGCGGCTTGTTCGGCAACCAGTTGCGCCAATGCCTGCCCGGAGTTCTTGTTGTCCAGCGGGACCTGCACGCCGGTGGTATCGGCAATCGCCTTGAGCTGAGTGCCCCAGTCGGCCCATTCCGGCGGGCAGTTGTAGCAAATCGCCGTTTCGGCGGCCTGGGCCAGGCTGGCAACGCCGCACAGCAGCAATGTCGCCAGGGTTTTACGCAAGCGGATCATCAAGTGTCTCCTCGTAGGGTTGAGTACTTTCGCCCGGCCGGATATGGCAGGGCAGGCAATGGGAAACCGCAGGGGCGCCAGCGATTTGCGCCAACAACTGATCGATCACCGTGCAAGCCAGCGCCTCGATGGGCTGGACGACACTGCACAGCGTCGGGTGCATCTGAGTGCCAAGGGCAATGCCGTCAAAGCCGATGACCGAGAGTTGCCTGGGTACCTGCCAGCCGTTGCGGCGCAACTCGGCAATCAGGCTGATGGCGAGTAAGTCGTTGGAGCAGACCAGCGCACTGAGCGCCTGTGGGCCTTGCAGCAGCGGCTCGATGGCGGCGAAGTCGGCTTGGGTATGGGCGGGCATTTCAATCACCGGCACGCTGTCGAGCCCCGCCTCTCGCATGGCGTCGCAATACCCGGCATAGCGCAGGCGAGCACGGTCCGATTGCAGGGCGGGACCTGCGACCATGCCAATGCGCCAATGCCCGGCTTCCAGCAGATAACGGGTGGCGAGGGCCATGCCGGCGCGGTTATCCACCGACACGGCGCTGTAGTCCGGATTACGCGGCTGGTGGTAGGCCAGCACAAACGGTGTGTCCTCGCTGTCCAGGCTTTGCAGCACCCGGTTACTCTCGGCGTCGGTCACTGTGAGGACCAGGCCATCGACACGCTGGCGCAACAACTCTTCGACCACTGCGCTTTCGCGCTCGCTGCTGTAGTCCGTGGTGGCCAACAGCAGGTTGTAACCGCGCAAACGCGCAGCGCGTTCCATCGCCTGGAATTGCTCGGCAAACACCGGGTTGAGCAGGTTGGGCACCACGACGCCGATCAGCTTGGTCACTTGCAGGCGCAGTTGGCGGCCAAGACGGTTAGGCCGAAAACCCAGCTCGCGCGCAGCGGCGAATACCTGTTCCCGGGTGGCCGGACGGACCACTTCGGGGGAAGCAAAGGCACGCGCCGCAGTCGCTCGCGATACCCCAGCCAACTGTGCCACTTCTTTCAAATCAGTCATTGTCACTCGCTTGAGATCGATCTCATTGGCGAGGACATTACTCAGGGGATATGGCGGTTTGGCGATGGAGAGATGACGGTTTGATGTCAGTGGTGATGTTTATAGGTGGCGAAGAGAGGCGCCGATCGCCTCTCTCCGCGAACAGAACGTGTGCTCAGATCAAGGGGCCTTGTTCTCGACCAGACAGTTTCCGCCATCCACCACGATGACTTCGCCGCTCATGTAACTCGCGTCTGGCGATGCGAGGAAAGCAACCAGCGCAGCCACTTCTTCGGGACGTCCCGCCCGGCCCATCGGCGTGTACCGGGCGGCCTCGACTTCTTCGGGAGAACTCGACCCCGTAGCGATCCAGCCGGGAGCAACGCTGTTCACGGTAATCCCTTGCCGGGCCACTTCAAGCGCCAGGCCCATGCTCATGCCTACCATTGCGGCCTTCGCGGCGCTGTAGGCCGCTTCACCGGGGTTACTGCACCGAGTGCCGGTAGTGGAACTGATATTGACGATGCGCCCGTAACGGCGCGCCTGCATACCAGGCAGAACAGCCCGTGTAAGCAGAAAAGCCGTCGTCAGATTTCGCGCCAGCGAAAGGTTCCAGGCTTGCAGATCCATGATCGCCAGCTCAGAAAGAACTTCTGGGGAACCTTGCATGGCCATGCCCGCGTTGTTCACCAGGATATCGATCCGCCCCCAGCGCGACTCTGCCCAAAGGCTAAACTCTCGCACCTGGTTTTCGTCGGTCAGGTCGACGGGCCGCCCTTCGACTTCGAAGCCTTCGGCTCGCAGTTCTTCGACTCGATCAAAGACGCGAGCGCTGCTGGCGGTGATGATCAATTTGGTTCCGGCAACGCCAAGCCTGCGCGCAATTGCCATCCCAATGCCAATCTCACTTCCAACGCCACTGACGATTGCCACATGATCCTGCACTACAGCGTTTGCCATGGTGTTCTCCCAATCAAAGCCGAGCCAGTGATTTACCACGCCAATGCCATCATCGGCAGTATTTATTTCAGGAGAATAGGCGGGCATGGGGTGGCAACCGACCTGTAAGTTCAATTTTATTACATTATAAATCGACCAATTAACAAGATTCAGTCCTTGGGTGCGCCATTGGTTTAATGCGCAAATAACATCAAAGCAGTGGCCTCTATCAATTAAATTATATTCATCTTGCAAAACATCGCTTCCATGTTAAACCTTGGTTCGTGCTCTTGGAATTGAGCCTGGCCATCTTTATGCCCTTGCTGCAATTTTAAAAGTCGCATTCTTTCGCTAAACCCCGCTTGTAAAATAAGCGTCAGTAAAAGGACATCAACATGAAACCTGCGAATCAATCACCCACGCGCTGGACCCGGGCCGATGCGCTAAAAGTTAATGAAAATGACCCGACTACAACGCAACCATTAGTAAACCCTGATTTCCCCGTCATGAGTGACAGCGTGTTTATCTGGGACACCATGCCCTTGCGTGAACTGGATGGAACGGTGGTATCGGTCAACGGCTGGTCGGTGATTTTTACCCTGACCGCAGATCGTCGCCCCCACGACCCAGCGTTCATCAATGCCGACGGGCGCTATGACATCAAGCGCGATTGGGAGGATCGCCATGGCCACGCACGTATTTGCTACTGGTATTCCCGAACCGGCAAGGACTGGATCTTCGGCGACCGTGTCATGGCCGAAGGGGTATCGCCAACCACTCGTGAATGGGCAGGCACACCTGTTCTTTTAAATAACAACGGTGATATTGATCTGTATTACACCTGTGTAACGCCCGGTGCCACCATCGCCAAAGTCAGAGGCCAGATCGTGACGTCGGAGAAGGGCGTTGAATTGCAAGGGTTTAATAAAGTCCAATCGTTATTTGATGCTGATGGTGTGTATTACCAGACGGAAGCCCAGAACGCGACGTGGAACTTCCGCGACCCCAGTCCATTCATCGACCCCAATGACGGCAAGTTATATATGGTCTTCGAAGGCAATGTGGCTGGAGAGCGCGGCACACATAAAATTGGTCCTGACGAACTTGGGCGGGTGCCACCGGGTTATGAAGAGGTGGGTGGGGCAAGGTTTCAAGTGGGCTGTATTGGTTTGGCCGTGGCCAAAGACCTCAAGGGTGATGAGTGGGAAATACTGCCACCTTTGGTCACCGCAGTCGGTGTAAATGATCAGACCGAGCGTCCGCATTATGTCTTTCAGGATAATAAATATTACCTGTTCACCATCAGCCACAAGTTTACTTACGCTGACGGTGTCACCGGTCCCGATGGCGTCTACGGCTTTGTCAGCGATCATTTGCTCGGCCCTTACACGCCGATGAACGCTTCCGGCCTTGTACTGGGTAACCCGCCGTCGCAGCCTTTCCAGACCTATTCCCACTGCGTGATGCCCAATGGTTTGGTGACCTCGTTTATCGACAGTGTGCCGACCACGGGCGATGACTACCGCATCGGCGGCACGGAGGCACCCACGGTGAAAATTCTGCTGAAGGGAGATCGCTCATTCGTACAGGAAGCCTATGACTATGGCTACATTCCGCCAATGCGCGATGTTGTATTGAGTTAATAATCCGGGTAATCCGGGGTCTTTATCAGACTCCGGATTTTCTGCTGCCCGGATGAGGCTCGTCAGATCGCGCTTCATGCTGGGCATTACTCCAGAAAACAACGATCGAAAAGGTACAGGCTGGCAGGTTTGAGATTTTCCACAGTGCTTTGCGGGCGGCCGCCGTGGCCGCTTTTTTTGCGGCCGGTTTCCCGCAGGTAACCCGCTTCGGTCATCTTCAGCAAACGCTGGCGAATACTGGTCTTGAGCACCGGGCGCTCAAGCACCAGGGAGAAAATATCCACGGCTTGCGGCGCGCTGAACTCAGTTCCCAGGAACATCAGCGGCAGGCTGCTGTAGAGGGCTTTGGACAACAACCGCTCCTGGACAGCCGCCACCAGACTGTTGTGATCGAAAGGGAGTTTTATCGAGGCATCCGCTACGCCTTTGAGGGGAAAAAAACCTTGGTGTTCGGCGAGCTGGACTGCATCGCTGACAATGGCAAGATAGAAAGTCGACGATGACCAGCAGCGCGGATCGCGGAACGCGTCGCCGACGGTGCCGACTTGTTCGATCCAGGCTAACGGCATGCCTACCTTGCTTGAGTTACGCAGGCGTTCCACCGCGTCGCTCAGCGTGAGGTCTTCGACCCCTCCATTGACCACGATCCCGGGCAGTGCCCAATGGCCGGCGAACGGCTCGGCTTCCCGTCGGTTCAGGAGGATTTCAAGCGCCTGGGTTTCCCGGCAGAAGCGCAGCACACAGAGGTCGATGGTGTGCAAATAATCTCGCGCAGGGGCGGTGGGATTCGGCATGTCAGTTTCCGTGGGCAGCGTAAAGGTCATAGTTTAACGGATCCATGCCGGGTGCCATCCAGTGGATGGGTAGCGGCTTGCCCAGAGCCATTCGTTCGCGAACCACCGTACTGCGCACAGGCAGCTTTTCCTCCATGCAAAGGATGGAAAAACGCTCCAGTAACGCTTGGCCGCGATAGAAGGTCGGCAACCGGTCCGCGACGTCCTGACCCACCACCAAGGCTATCTGCTTGCCGTCCAGGGCCAGGCTGTCAGCGAGGTGGGCGAGGAGGGTGTAGCTGTAAATCGGGCCTTCAACCCCGCGCGCCACCACCTGCTCCACCCGACTTGCACGCACTGGTGCGCAGCACAGCGGCTGGAGGTTCTCGACGATCGATTCCAGCCAGTTCAGGCGAACTTCATAGTCGACCATTCGCTTGCCGTACGGATGCCTGAAGCTTGGGGCCACCAGCACCCGTCTGGCCTGGGTTGAGGCCTCGATCATCACATGGGCATGACCGGCGTGAGGAGGATTGAAGGCGCCGCCATAGAGGGCTATTTCGAACATGGCTTATCTCCTGTTAGTACACGACATGTACCGTAGCATCAAAAGCCATTCGATGGAACTGTACCTGGTTCGCCACCGATTTATTTAACAAAACCTGCTATGTCTAAAAAATCATGTCAGCGAGGCTTGTCTCAAAAGTACATGTCATGTACTTTGTGGTCATGAAGAGGAGAGAGCCATGATGAACAGCCTGACCCGCAAAACCGCTTCCTTCGATGTTGATGCGCAAAAGAGCTTCACACCGCTGTGCCCTGATGAGCTGCCAGTGCCTGGCGGCGATCAAATTGGCAGCGAGCTGAATTTCATCGCGTCTCTGGCCAGCCTCCGCATCGGCAGCAAGGACGCCCATTCGCCTCAGGCCCCATGGGTGGTCGCCGATCATTCACAGATGTTCGTGCCGACCGGGCTCGAGCACGCCGACATCACCTGGGTCAGCCACTGTGTCCCTGGCACCGAAGGTTTCACCCTGTTGGACGAGTTGCCGACCCCATACGACTACGACTACTTCGTCTGGAAGGGCGTCGAGCCGGACTTGCACCCGTACGGCGCCTGCTACCACGACCTGCACGGCAAGCTTTCCACCGGGGTGATCGAGTACTTGAAAGGTCTGAGCGTGGAGCAAGTCATTGTCGGCGGGCTGGCGCTGGATTTCTGCGTCAAGACCACCGCGCTGCAACTGGCTGCCGCCGGCTTCAAGGTGATCATCCACCTCCCAGCCTGCCGCGCCATCAGTGAGGAGGGCGCCCTCCAAGCCGTTCAAGACATGCAGCAAGTGGGGGTCTCGATTGCCGCGACCCGCGAAGAAACTATCCGCCTGGCAAGTGCATAAGGAAGAAACATGGACAGTGCATACGATTCAAGCAATGGCGTCATCCGGAGTCTTCTGGATACCGATTACTACACCTTCACCATGATGCAGGCGGTCTTGCACCAGCACCCGAATGTAGAGGTGGAATACCAGTTCATCGTGCGCTCCAAAGAGCGACTCGCTCACCTGATCCCGGACATTCGTGTCGAGCTGGAAAAGCTCGCCGGATTGCAGCTACGCGAAGGGGAGCAACGGTTTCTGTTCAACAAGCGTTTCCGTGAGTACCTGACACCGGACTTTGAACAGTTTCTCGGCCTGTTCCGCTTCAATCTGCGCTACATCCACGTTTCGGAGGTCGACGGCCAACTGCACATCCGCGTCCGTGGTCCGATGTTGCATTGCATCATGTTCGAGCAACCGGTACTGGCGATGGTCAGCGAACTGCGCAACCGCGAAAAGTATCCCGAAGTCGAGCTGGCCGATGTGACTCGCAAGCTGTACCAGAAGTTCGAATGGCTGGAGAAAAATGCCAGCCGTGAAGAACTCGCCGAATTTCGTGTTTCCGACTTCTCCACCCGCCGGCGCCTGTCGTTCAGGGCCCAGCGTGAAGTGGTGAATGTCATGCGCAGCGATTTTCCTGGGGTCTTTGTCGGCACCAGCAACGCGCACTTGGCTTATGAGTTCGATCTGCCGCTGATTGGCACCATGGCCCACCAATGGCTGATGGTGCATCAGCAACTGGGACGGTTACGCGAGAGCCAGAACGCCGCGTTGGAAAACTGGGTGCGCGAGTATCGCGGCAGGCTCGGTATCGCGCTTACGGACTGCATCAGCACCGACTTCTTCCTCAAGGATTTCGACCTGTACTTCGCCAAACTCTATGACGGCCTGCGCCAGGATTCCGGTGATCCGATCGTCTGGGCTGACAAGGTGCTGGGGCGTTACAAGGAACTGGGGGTCGATCCGCGCACCAAGGACCTGATGTTCTCCGATGGCCTCAATTTCGAAAAATGCCTGCCGATCCTGCGTCACGTACGCGGCAAGGCCAAATTCGGGTTTGGCATGGGCACCAGCCTGGCCTGCGATGTGGACGGTGTCGAACCGCTGAGCATCGTCATGAAGTTGGTCCGGGTCCACGGCGAGCCGGTGGTGAAGTTCTCCGATGACCCCATCAAGAACGTTTGCGAAGACGCCTCGTTCCTGCGCTACGCCGCCCAAGTCTTCAACGTTGGCCTGATCAATCCACAGCTGGGAGCCTGATATGACTTCGCTCGAGCAAGAAAGCATCGCCCGGGAACTGGGCATCGACCGCCAACTCGCACGGGGTGGCGAAGGAACTGAAATTGCCCGTCGGGTCGGGTTTATCAAGCAGATTTTGCGTGAGTCGGGTTGCAAGTCCCTGGTCCTCGGCATCAGTGGTGGCGTCGACTCGCTCACAGCCGGCCGCCTGTGCCAGTTGGCGGTGGAGCAACTGCGGGGAGAAGACTATCCGGCGCGTTTTATCGCAGTCCGATTGCCGTACAAGACCCAGGCGGATGAGCAAGATGCCCAGGCGTCCCTGGACTTCATTCAGCCGGACTTGATCACCACCAGCAACATCGCCGCGTGTGTTGACGGGCTGATGGCCAATATCGCAGTCGACGGCTTGCAGCCTTCGGCCGAACTCAGCGACTTTGTCAAAGGCAACGTCAAGGCCCGGGCACGGATGCTGGCGCAATACGCCATTGCCAATACAAGCAATGGGTTGGTGGTCGGCACCGATCATGCAGCTGAGGCGCTGATGGGCTTCTTCACCAAATTCGGCGACGGCGCTTGCGACCTGGCACCACTGTCCGGGCTGACGAAGACCCAGGTGCGGTTACTGGCCGACGCGATGGGTGCTCCCGCGCACCTGGTGCGCAAGGCGCCGACCGCTGATTTGGAAGACCTGGCACCCGGCAAGTTGGATGAAGTGGCGTATGGGTGCAGTTACGAGGAAATCGATGCGTACCTGATGGGGGAGGAGGTGTCGCCTCAGACGCGAGAGATCATCGAACGCGCCTACCTCAAGACGGCCCACAAACGCGCATTGCCACGGGTCCCGGCCGTGTAGGGCTTGGCCGGATCACCCAGGTTCGGTCGCGACCTGGGTGGACGCAACCCACCCAGGCTCTAGCCGACGAAACGGTGCGATGGTCAATCCCAGGCCGGCCAGCAGCACATACAGCAGGCCGGCGACTGCGAAGAGCAAGCTCAAGCCGCCGACCTTGCCGATACCGAGCACGGGGCCCAGCCTGGCTTGCAGCTCGCTGCTTTGGCTCATTAACGGAATCGCCCAACCGTCGGCCAACGCGCCCGCGCCCAGCGCACCGAGCGGCAAGGCCAGCAGGCACACCATCTGCCGGGCTGACAGTACCCGACCGAGGATGGCGTTGGGCAGGCTGCGTTGCCAAAAGCTCTGGTCGCTGCTGGTGCTCAGTGAAAAGCAGCCAAAGGCTACGAATGCCGCCGCATACAAAACCACCGGCGAGGTACTGACACCTATGCCCAGGATGCTGGCGCCGAGCATCAGGTCCGCGAGCAATACCGTGCGGATCAATCGCTGTGGTGGACGGGCGACCACCCACAATGAGCCGCCTAGCATGCCCAGGCCGCCGCAGGTCATCAGCGTGCCCAGCACCAATACCGAGTAACGCTCCAAAACCAGGGGCGCCAACAGGACCGAGGCCAGCCCGAGCATCAAATGCTCGACGCCCAGGTAGGCAAGCAACGCCCAAAACGCCGGACGCCCGCGCAGCACCGCCAAGACGGGTGCCAACCCTCCCACGGCCACGACACGCCCTTGGCCGGTGGCGCGCACCGCCGTCGCCACCCAAGCGAGCCAACCGAGCACGCCGGCGGAAAACAGCACCGCACCGACATCCAGCAACAACAGTCCAGGGACTCCAACGCTACCCAGCAACAGGGCCGCCAGGGTGGGCGCGATCAGTTGCGGCAAGCCGACCATCAGTTGCATCAGGCCGTTGGCCCGGCCAATCGCTTGCGCACTGCTCAAGATTCGTGGGATCGCTGCCTGGCAAGTGAGCATGCGCATGACCTGGCCACTGGAATTGACGGCGGCAAAGGCATACACCTGCCACCGTTCCAGCTCGCCTTGCTCGAACAGCCACCAGAGGATCAGCGCCGCGAAACCGCTGCCGGCCTCGACGCCGAGCAGGATCGCCCGCGCCTCGCAGCGGTCCACCAACCAGCCCGCCACGGGTGCCAGGAGCAGTCCCGGCAACGCAGACAGCGCGATGACCAGGGCGTAGTCCGTCACACTGGCATGTTGCTGCAACAACCAGATGCCCAGGCTGAAGGCCGCAAGGGCCGACCCCAAGGTGGAGACGACCTGACCCGCCCACGCCCATACCCAGGGCCGCACCGAATGCTCAATTTTCATGGGTTTGAAACGCCTCCAGCACGGGCCAATAGTGTTTTAGGTACTCGGCCAAAGCCTGTGCCGCCGGCGCTTTGAGAATCGACAGGTGATCACACCCTTCAAGCACGTGGCGCTGACAGTTCCCGGCGAATGCCTCCCAGCCATCCGCGGTTTCGTCACGACCCCGCTCGGCCTTGAACACCACCACTGAGCCCGGATAGACCGATGCCGGTCGATAGTCTTTCGCCAGGTTGGCGTAAAACACCCGCAAAGGGCCACGCAACGCATCGGCACGCGCTTGCGCGGGCATCAAACCGACGGCTTGCATCCGCGCCAGCAGTCGGGCGCATTGCTCGTCCGGTTCCAGCTGGGCCAGGCTGTCGACGTCGAGGCCCAGCTCACACCCGGCCTCCATCTCCAGCAACGCCACATAGCGCGCCAGGGCCTCACGCGGATCACTGGCCAACCGCGTGCCAGGCGCGCGGCTGTCGAGCACCAGCACCGGTGCCACCGGAGTACCCTCAGCGTGCAATTGGCGGGCGACTTCAAAGGCCAGCCAGCCGCCAAATGAATGCCCGAGCAGGTAGTAGGGACCGTTCGGAACCTGCGCGCGGATTTCCCGTACATAAGCGCTGGCCGCAGCCTGCACCGAGGCATGCGGTTCGCGCTGGCCGTCGGAACCACGGGCTTGCAGGCCGATCACCGTCAGTCGCGGGTCCAGTTGCCGGACCAGGGGCACGAAGCTGGCGACATTCGCGCCGGCGCCGGGGATCATGAACAGGCAGGGCGCGTTCGGCGCGCCGGTTTGCAAGACCAGGCTGACGCGCGCGCCCGACGGACCGGCAGGGCGCTGCTCGGCTCGCGCCAGCGCCTGCTCCAAGGCCTGCGCCAGCCGTTGCAAATGCTCGGGGTCGCGCATGATCGACCAGTGATCGCCGTCGATGCGCTGCTCGATCAGCTCGGCCCCCAGCAGCGCGCGCCAGTCGGCTGCCAGATCTCGCGCGTCACTTCCCGCAGGGCCCGCCGATGTGGCACGGAACAGGTGCACGGGCAGACCTAGCGGCGCCGGCCGATAGCGAACCATGGCATTGCGCAGGTTCAGGTTGAGACGGGCCCGGCGGCTCAGTTCCTGGCGGTCGAAACCGGCTGGCAGCCAACCCCGTGCCTGGGCCGCAGCGATCACCGCGTTCAGGTCGAGCCCGGCATGCCAGGTGTCCTGGGCAGGGTCATCGGGGCTTTCGCCGATCCGGTGGTGCGCCAAGTACCCGATCAGTTGTTGGCGCAGGCCGGCTTCGTCAAAGGTCAGCGCCAACGGTGCGGCGCGCAGGGCGCCCGGCTGGCTGCTGTCGATCAACCCGAGGAACGCTACCGGGCAATCCTCGCCCAGCAGTTGGCGGGCCATTTCATAGGCCAGCACGCCACCCGCCGACCAGCCGGCGAGCTGATAGGGACCGTGCGGTTGGACCGTGCGCAGCAGCTCGATGTAGCGTCTGGCCAAGGTCGTGTTGTCGACGCCGTCGTCCAGCTCGGCGGCGGCCTGCACGGCATAGATCCCCCATTCCGGGTCCAGATGCTGCGCTAGCCGGACATACGGCAGCGCCTCGCCCGTGCCTTCATGAATGAAAAACAGCGGTGCGCGGCCCGGCGAACCGGCGCGAATGCACAGCAGGCCTTGGGCTGCGACGTTGGCAACGTCCAGCGTAACCACCTGGCGGGCCAGTGCGGCGAGGCTTTCAGCGCTGAACAGGGCGTCGATGGCCACGTCCATTCCCTGCGCGCGCAAGCCGTCGAGCAGTTGCACGAGCAGCAGCGAATGCCCGCCCAGGGCAAAGAAGTTGTCGTCACGACCGATCTGCTCGATGCCTAGCAGTCGTGACCACAGTTGCGCCAGTCGCGTTTCCGTGGTGCCGCGTGGCGCCGCATAAGGACGCTGTTGCAAGGCTTGCTGATCGGGAACCGGCAGGGCGCGCCGGTCAAGTTTGCCATTGGCGGTCAAGGGCCATTGCTCCAGCTGCACATAGGCGCTGGGCAACAGGTGCGCCGGCAATTCCCCGGCCAGTGCTGAGCGCAATTGCCCAGGCTCCAGGTGCCGGCCCGGCTCGGCCAGCAGATAGGCGACCAGGCGCGCATCGCCGGGATCGTCCTGGCGTGCCAGCACCACCGCCGAGTGCACGCCGTCCAGGACACTCAGCCGAGCTTCGATTTCGCCCAGTTCGATGCGGAAGCCACGCACCTTGACCTGCTGGTCGTTACGGCCCAGGTAGTGCAAGGTGCCGTCGGCGGTCCAGCGTGCCAGATCGCCGGTCTTGTAGAGACGCTCGCCTTGGCTTCCGAGGAAGCGCGCCGGCTGGAAGCGCTCGGCATCGAGCGCCGGTTGATTCAGATAGCCGCGCGCCAGGCCTGGGCCGGCGACATGCAGCTCGCCGACTACGCCTCGTGGTACCAGTTCGCCGTGGGCATCGAGCAGGTAGACCTGCAAGTCCGGGATGGGCCGGCCAATCGGCGCCAGTCCGGCCTGGGCGTGGCAGTCGGCGGCTTCGATCGGCTGGTAGGTCACGTGCACAGTGGTCTCGGTGATGCCGTACATGTTCACCAGGCGGGTAGCCTGGCTGTCTGGCCGTTCGAACCAGGGCCGCAGCGCGGCGGCATCCAGGGCCTCGCCGCCGAAGATGATGCAGCGCAACCGATGGGGTTCGGCGCGGGTCTGTTTCATCCAGGTATAAAAGGCGCTAGGGGTCTGGTTGAGCACGGTGACGCCAGCGTCCACGAGCAGGTGGTAGAAATCCTCCGGGCTGCGCGAGGTCAAGTAGGGCACCACCACCAACCGGCCACCGTGCAGCAGCGCACCCCAGATTTCCCACACCGAGAAGTCGAAGGCGAACGAGTGGAACAAGGTCCAGACGTCCCGGTCGTTGAAGCCGAACCAGGCATCGGTGGCGCTGAACAGCCGCATCACCGCGCGATGCTCGATCATTACGCCCTTGGGCACGCCGGTCGAGCCCGAGGTGTAAATGATGTAGGCCAGGTCCGTGTCACTGGCCCGCGGATCGGCTGCCAGGTCAATGCTGGACAAATGCCCCCATTCACCGGTGTCCGGGTCCAGGGATACCACTGCGCACGACGCGGGGACCTGCAGCGTCTCAGGCAACGCATCCAGGGTCAGCAGGACCCGTGGCGCACTGTCGTCGAGCATGAAGTTCAAGCGCTGCGCCGGGTAGACCGGATCCAGCGGCACATAGGCGCCTCCGGCCTTGAGGACCGCGAGTATGCCGATGAGCATTTCGATGCCGCGCTCGGCGTGGATCGCCACGCGGCTGTCCGGGCCGACATCCAGGTCGCGCAGGCGATGGGCCAGGCGATTGGCCCGCTCGTTGAGCGCCCGGTAGCTGAGGGTCAGGCTCTCGTATTGGAGCGCAATGGCGTCCCCACGACGTGCGACCTGGGCTTCGAAACGTTGGTGCAATCGTTCGCCGCTCGGGGCCTCCAGCGCCAGCGCCGGATTGAAGCCATGCAGCAACTGCTCGCGCTCGGCCGGGCTGAGCAGGTCGATGCGGGTCACGGCCCGACGATCGTCGTCGACCATGGCCCGCAGCACGGCCAACAGCGCCTGCCAGTGACGGGCCACGGTGTCGGCATCGAACAGCGCGGTGGCGTAGTTGAAGCCACCCTCGATGACATCGCCCGCTTCATGGACATCCAGGGCCAGGTCGAACTTGGCTGTGCTGACCGGCGCGCCGACGCTGTGCAATTGCAGTCCGTTGCCCAGGTCGAGGTTGCCCTGCGGAGCGTTCTGCCAGGCCAGCATCAGTTGGAAAATCGCGTTATGAGCCAGCGAACGCGGTGGGTTGAGCGCTTCGATCACTTGCTCGAATGGCAGGTCCTGATGCTCTTGGGCGGCCAGCGCCAGGTTCTTGACCTGGGCCAGCAGCGCACTCACCCGGGGCGCGTCGCCCAGGTCGATGCGCAGGGCCTGGAAGTTCACGAAGAAGCCGATCAGCGGTTCCAGCTCGACCCGGTTGCGGTTGGCGACAGGTGAGCCGATCACCACCTCGGCCTGGCCCGACAGCCGGCTGACCACCACGGCCCAGGCCGCCAGCAAGGTCATGTACAAGGTGGTGCCATGGCGCCGTCCGAGGGCCTTGATCCCATGGCTCAGTTCGGCATCGATGCGCACCGGCAGGCTCGCCCCGGCGTAGTCCTGTCGAGCCGGACGCGGTCGGTCGGTGGGCAGGGTCACGCAGGTCGGCGCGCCGTCCAGGTGGGCCTTCCAATAGGCACGTTGGCGTTGCAATTCGTCCGCCTGCAGCCATTGGCGTTGCCACAGCGTGTAATCGCCGTACTGGCGTACCAGGGGCGCCAAGGGATCGACCTGATCCTGGCTGAAGGCTCGGTAGAGACGGGAGAACTCGTCGGTGAGCACACCCATGGACCAGCCGTCCGAGACCAGGTGATGCACTGTCACCAGCAAGACATGATCGTCGACATCCAGTCGCAACAGGCGTGCGCGGATCGGCCACTGACAGGTCAAGTCGAACGGCCGGCCAGCTTCCTCGGCGCACAGCACCTGCCAATCCGCCGCGCCGGGCGCGCTCAGGTCCAGCACCTGCAGGGCTATCGCCCGTGGTGGGTCGATCACCTGCCGCGCTTGGCCGGCCAGGCTCACGAACCGGGTCCGCAGGCTTTCGTGGCGCGCCACGATACGATCCAGCGTGCGGCGCAGCGCCTCGATGTCGAGCTTGCCGCGCAGGCGCAAGCCCGCCGGCATGTTGAAGGCTGCTGTCGAGTCCGGGTTGAGTTGCTGGATCAGCCAGAGGTTTTGCTGGGCGAACGAGAGTGGCAGGGGCTGGCTGCGGTCGGCTTCCTGCAACGGTTCCAAGCGACTGCGCCCGGCATCGGCCAGCACTGCCGCCAACGCGCGCAGGCGCGGTTGGGCGAAGATCGTCGAGAGCGGCACTTCCAGGCCCAGTCGATGGCGCACTTGAGCGAGCAACCGCAATGCCAGCAGCGAGTGTCCGCCCAAGGCGAAGAAATCGTCTTCGCGACCGATGGATGCGATACCCAGCAATTGGCTCCAGATCGCCGCCAGGGTCATTTCCAGCTCGCCCTCGGGCTGGCTATATTCCGTTTGCGCAAACGCCTCGGGGGCTGGCGCCGGCAAACGTTGGCGATCGACCTTGCCATTGCTGGTCAGCGGCAGGACATGCAGTTGTACAAAGGCGCTGGGCAACATGTACTCGGGCAGGCGCTCACTCAGTTGGCTGCGCAGGTCCAGCGGCGACAAGGTCTGCTCGGCGCTGAAATAGGCAACCAGGCGCGGGTCGCCGTGGTCCGCCGGCAGCACGACGACCACCGACTCGCGCAGCCCGGGCAATTGATCGAGGCGGCTTTCCACTTCGGCCAGTTCAACCCGATAACCGCGAATCTTCACTTGGAAGTCATTGCGCCCCAGGTACTGCAGCGTCCCTTCGGCGGTCCAGCGAGCCAGGTCGCCGGTCTTGTACAGGCGCGCGCCGGGGGTGGCGTCGAACGGGGACTCGATAAACCGCTCGGCGGTCAGTTCGGGACGGTTCAAGTAGCCTTGGGCCAGGGCCACGCCGGTGACATGCAGTTCGCCGACAACGCCTTGGGGCACCCATTGGCCATGGGCATCGAGCAGGCACACCTGGGTGTTGGCAATCGGCCGTCCGATCACCGGTACGTCCGGCCATTGGTCCGGATCGTCGGGCAGGGTGTGGGTACACACCACATGGGTTTCGGTCGGGCCATAGTGGTTGTGCAGGCGCGCGCGGGGATGGTGCCTGAACAATGTGCGTAACGCGCCGGTGATGCGCAGCGCCTCGCCAGCGACAATCACGTCGCGCAGCATGGGCAGTTCAAGCGGGGCGTCGGCCCAGCTGTCGGCCATCGCTGCCAGGGCGATATACGGCAGGAACAAACGCTCGATACGCGCCTGGCCGAGCCAGCGCGGCAGGCTCGCGAGGTCCAGGCGCTGGGCTTCGTCCAACAGCACCAGGGTACCGCCGCTGCCCAGGGTGGAGAAAACCTCCTGAAACGCGACATCGAATCCCAGCGCGGCGAATTGCAGGGTACGAGCCGGGCCGGGCAACGGCTGTTCGACCTGCCAGGCCAGCAGGTTGCTCAACGCCAGATGACCCATGGCGACCCCCTTGGGCAGGCCGGTGGAGCCGGAGGTGTACATGACATAGGCCAGGTCATCGGGGCTCGGTTGCCCGAGCGATGGAGAGGAGGGTGCCTGCATCGCCGTTGCCGCCAAGCGCACCGACAGCGGCGTGCAACGGTCGCCGCATTGCAACACCTCGACGCCCAGCGCATCCCACAGCAGCAGGCACGGCTGGCAATCCTCGATGATGCCTTGCCGGCGTGCGAGGGGCTGACTCGGGTCGAGCGGCACGTAGGCCGCACCGGTCTTGAGGGTGGCGACCAGTGCCAACACCATCTCCAGACTGCGCGGCAGATGGATCGCCACGCGTTGGCCTGGACCCGCGCCCAGCTCGATCATCTGCCAGGCCAGGTGATTGGCCTGGCGATCGAGCTCAGCGTAACTCAGCCCGCGTCCATGCAGTTCGACCGCGATGGCGTCGGGCTGCAAAAGCGCTTGGCGTTCGAACGGCTGGTGCACCCAGCCGGCCTGCGGGTAGGCGGTTGGCGCCGGGTTGAGGCCGTGCAGCAGGTGCTCGCGCTCCTGGGCATCGACCAACGACAGGCTGGCCAGCGGTTGGCGGTCGTCGACGCACAGCTGGCGCAGGACGTTGACCAGGTACCGCCAATGCCGATGCACGCCGACGGCATCGAACAGCGCAGTGGCGTAGTTGAGCCCACCGACAATGCGCCCCGCGGCCTCATAAAGTTCCAGGGACAGATCGAAAGGCGCGGTGACCTGCTCGGCGGCCAGACTGGTCAGGCTCAAGCCATCGAGGTCCAGCGCGCTGCGTGGAGCGTTCTGCCAGGCGAACATCAACTGGAACACCGGGCTGTGCGCCAGCGAGCGGGGCGGGTTGAGGGCTTCGACCACATGCTCGAACGGCACGTCCTGGTGCGCCTGGGCCTGCAGCGCGTGCTCACGCACCTGGGCCAGCAACTGGCTGACGTCCGGTTGCCCGGCCAGGTCGATGCACAGCGCCTGGGTGTTGACGAAAAAGCCAATCAACGGTTCGACTTCGCTGCGTGTGCGGTTGGCGACCGGGGTGCCGATCACCACGCGTTCCTGGCCGGCCAGGCGCCCGACCACTATCGCCCAGGCCGCCAGCAAGGTCATGTACAGCGACGTGCCGTGGCGGCGACTCAAGTCCTTGATCGCAGCGCTGGTCGGCTCATCGAGTGCGACCGTCAGCCGCGCACCGGCGAAGTCCTGGCGGGGTGGCCGTGGACGATCGCTGGGCAGGTCGACCCGCTCAGGTGCGTCGCGCAGGTGTTCGAGCCAATAGGCCAACTGCTCGGTACGACGCTCGCCGGCCAGCCAGTCGCGTTGCCAGGCGGCATAGTCGGCGTATTGGATCGCCAGGGCTGGAAGCGGATCCGCCGCGCCCTGGCGGAACGCTTTGTACAAGGTTGACAGTTCGTCGATCAGCACCCCGATGGACCAGCCGTCGGCGATGATGTGGTGCAAGGTCACGTGCAGCACGTGGCAGCAAGGGTTCTGCCGCACCAGCAGCACCCGTAGCAACGGGCCTTCGCTCAATGAGAACGGCTGGGCAGCTTCGCTGGCCATGACTTGTTGCAGGCGGGCCGGGTCGCTAGCGTCCAGCGCCAGGCGGGCGAACGCCATGCGCGGCTGCGCGTCGATGACCTGGCGGACTTCTGCGTCCTGCTCGATGAAACGGGTACGCAGCACGGCGTGGCGTTCGACGATGCGCGTCAAGGCGTTGCGCAGCGCCGTTTCGTCCAGTTCGCCATCCAGGCGCAGGGCGCCGCTGATGTGGTAGGCGGCGCTCGCCTGCTCATCCAGGCGGGCGATGAACCATAGACGTTGCTGGGCAAACGACAAGGGACGCGCAACGCTCTGCGGCAGCACCGTGATCGGCGCCAGGGCGCTGCGCGTCGCATTGCCCATGACGCTGGCCAGCGCGGCCACGGTCGGGTGCGCATACAAGGTCGCCAGGGGCAATTCCAGCCCCAGGCGCTGGCGCACCCGGGAGACCCATTGCACCGCCAGCAGCGAGTGTCCGCCGAGCTCGAAGAAATGATCATGACGTCCCACCTGGGCGACGCCCAGCAGGTCGCGCCAGATTTCGGCCATGAGCGTTTCCTGTTCACCGCTTGGCGCTTCGTAAGCCTGGGCGGTCCAGGCGTCTTCGTCGGGCACCGGCAAGGCCGCGCGGTCGAGTTTGCCGTTGGGGGTCAGGGGCAGCGCGTCCAGGGGCATGACCAGCGCTGGCACCATGTATCCCGGCAAACGACTCGCCAGGGCTTCGCGCAGCGCTGTTGGGGTCAACGGCGCTGCGTCCGCCGTCGCCACGGCATAGGCCACCAGCGCGGGCTCGCGACCATTACGCTGGACCGCCAGCACTGCTGCGGCGGCCACGTGTGGAAGCGCGAGCAGAGCCGCTTCGATTTCCCCCAGTTCGATGCGAAAACCACGAATCTTGACCTGGAAATCGTTGCGCCCCAGGTAATGCAACTGGCCGTGGGCGTCCCAGAAGCCCAAGTCGCCAGTGCGGTACAGCCGCGCCGTCGGCTCGGCACTGAACGGGTCGGGCAGGAAGCGCTCGCGGGTCAGTTCGGGGCGCCGATGGTAGCCACGCCCCACGCCGGCCCCGCCGATATACAACTCGCCAGTCACGCCCACCGGCAGTGGTTGCCGCGCGTCATCCAACACGTGCACCTGAGTATTGTCGATGGGCCGGCCAATGTGCGGGACAAAGCCGCGCGCGCGGTCCATCGAGGCCCAGGTCGAATAGACCGTGGTCTCGGTCGGGCCATAGAGGTTGTTGACTTGGCGCACCGCGCCATGGGCGAACAGCCGCTCGACCAAGTGTCGTGGCAGCGCTTCGCCGGCGAGGTTGACGGTGCCCAGCGAGCCCGGCAGCGCATCGGCGCGCAGCAAGGCGTCAACGGCCGAGGGCACACTGTTGAGCAGGCTCAGGGCGGGACGGTGCTCGAGCAGGGCAAGGGCGTCGTCGACCAGTTCGAGGGAGCCGCCGCAGGACAACGGTGCGAAGCATTCGAACACCGACAAGTCGAAGTTGATCGAGGTGCTGAACAGGCTGTGGGCAAGGGTTTCAGCGCTAAAGCTACGCAGGGCCCAGTCGAGGAAATTGCGCGCGTTGCGGTGTTCGATCATCACCCCCTTGGGTTGCCCGGTAGAGCCGGAGGTGTAGATCATGTAGGCCAGGTGGCTGCCCTCCAACGCCACAGCCAACGGCGTCGTGTCGCCGGTGTGCAACGCCTCGTCGACATTGAGCCGCCGGCAGGTATCGGCGAGGGTGAGGCCCAGCGGCGCGTCGCCCATCGTCAGCACCGCCACGGGGGCACTGTCGTCGAGCATGTAGGCCAGGCGTTGAGTCGGGTAGGCAGGGTCCAGCGGGACGTACGCGCCGCCCGCCTTGAGCACGGCAAGCAGCGCGACGATCAATTCCGGACAGCGGCGCAAGTGAACACCGACCCGTGTCTCGGGCCCGACACCCAGTGCTTGCAGTTGCCGGGCCAGGCGATTGGCCTGGCGGTCGAGCTGTCCGTAGCTGAGCACGCGCCCCTTGCACCGCACCGCCTCAGCCTCCGGGGTCAAGCGAGCCTGTGCTTCGAACCGCTGGTGCAGCAAGGCACGTTCGGGCTGCGTACGCTGCGTGGCGTTGAAGCGGGCCAAGCGCTGATGCTCGTCCGCCGGCAGGATGTCGAGGGTTTGGGCGAGCTGTTGCGCGTTGTGATCCAGGGCTTCGACCAGGCTAACGAGGGCACGGTGCAGGAAGGACCAGACTCGTTGCGCCCCCACCGAACCGGCAATTTGCGCAGTCACGCCGAAGCCTTGGCCAAGGTCGTCCACCGAAACAGTGAAGGGATAGTTGGTGCGTTCGGCGCTGCTCAGCACCTGCATGCCCTCGACACTTTGGTGTGGCGTGTCTTCCAGGCTGTAGCGAAAATTCAGCAGCGCGGAAAACAACGGCGTGCTGGCCGGCACGCCGCTGCAGCGTTGGGCCATGGTCAACGGTGCGTGCTCATGTTCGAGCAACGCCAGCAAGGCCTGATGGGTACGTTGCAGACTGTCGCTTACCGAGGTCTGCGCGAAGCCGATGCGCAGCGGTAAGGTATTGATGAAAACCCCCAACGCCTGATCGGCGCCTTGCACGCCTTGCAAACGACCGAGCAAGACTGTGCCGAATACCACGTCGGCGCGACCGGTGGCCTTGCCCAACACCAGCGCCATGGCCAGGTGAAACAGACTGGCGACGCTCACCTGATGGCGCCGCGCCGCCTGGCGCAGGGCGAGCGCCAGCGTTGGGTCCAGCGACCCGTGGGCCTCGTCGATTTCGCCGGTATTTTGCACATCCAGCAGGCCAAACGGGGCGGTGGGTTCGCTGACGTCGGCAAGCATGGTTTGAAAAAAAGCCTGCTGCCGGGCACTGTCCTGGCCGCGCCGGGCGTGCCCGACGAAGGTCCGGAACGGCACCGGTGCGCGCAACTGCGCCGCGCGGCCCTGCTGGATCAGCACGATTTCCTCGACCATGCGTTCCAGGGTGGTGTGGTCCAGCACCAGGTGATGGTGCAAGACCTGCAGCAACCAACGTTGCTGGCCGGCGTCGAACGCCTTCACCACCCGTAGCAGCGGCGCCTGGCGGATGTCCAGGCGTCGCTGCCGGGGATTGGTGTGGGCCTGTAGTTGAGCGAGCGCATCGACTTCGGTAATGCGCAGGATCTCGATGGGCAGCGGCGCCTCCCGCCAAACCACCTGCACGGGTTGCTCCAGGTCTTCCCAGGCCAGGGCGGTGCGCAAAATGTCGTGGCGGGCGATGACTTGTTGCAGCGCCAGGCAAAAAGCGTCCAGCCGGGCTTCGTCGGCGAAGGCCAGGGTGGTGTGCAGCAGGTAGGTGTCGCCTTCGTCCTGCAACAAATAGTGAAAGAACAGGCCTTCCTGCAACGGCGCCAGGGGATAGATGTCCTGCACGTTGGCCGCGCCGCCCTCGACGCTGGCGACGATGCGGTCGATCTGCGCCTGGGTCAATTCCACCAACGGCAACAACTCAGGCGTGATGTGGGTGCAGCCCAATGGCAGGGATGCTCCCATTGCTGCGGGATCATGACTGGGGGATGTTTCGCGGTGCGCCAGCGCCGTGGCCAGTGCGGCGATGGTGGGCGCACCGAACAGGGTGCGAACATCGATGCCCCAGCCTTCTGTACGCATCTGCTCGACCAGTTGCACCGCCAGCAGCGAATGCCCACCGAGGGCAAAGAAGTTGTCCTGGCGCCCCACCCGCGGCACACCAAGGACCTGGGCCCAAAGCTCGGCCAGGCGGGTTTCCACCAGCCCTTGCGGCGTTTCATAACGTTGCTGGGCAAAATGAGTTTCGTCGGGTTCGGGCAGGGCGCGACGGTCCAGCTTGCCGTTGGCGGTCAGGGCAAAACTGTCCACCTGGACGAAGGCGGCGGGCAGCATGTAGTCCGGCAGCACGGCGGCCAGGCGCGCACGCAACTCGCTCGGCTCCTGGACCGTGGTGGCGGTGAAATAGGCCAGCAAACGTTGCCGGGCATCGGCCAGGACCACGGCTTCGCTCACCTCGTGCAAGGCCTTGAGCTGCGCTTCGATCTCGCCCAGTTCAATGCGAAAGCCACGGATCTTGACCTGGAAATCGTTACGTCCCCGGAACATCAGCACACCGTCGGCGCGCCAGCGAGCCAGATCGCCGGTGCGATACAGACGCGAGCCCGGCTGGAACGGGTTGGGCACGAAGCGTTGTTCGCTCAGTTGCGGCTGGTTCAAGTAACCCAGGGCCAACCCGTCACCGCCGATGTACAGCTCGCCAGCGACGCCAATGGGCAACGGACGACGCTGTTCGTCGAGCACGTAGACCTGGGTGTTGCCGATGGGTTTGCCAATCGGAATATCACCGTTCAGGGCGTCTTCAAGGGTGATGCGGTGGGTGGTGGCAAAAGTAGTGCTTTCGGTCGGCCCGTAGCCGTTGAGCAGGTGTTGGGGCGGCGAATGGCGCAGCACCTGGGCAATACGTCGAGGGTCGAGCACATCGCCGCCGACCATCAGGTAGCGCAGGCTGCGAAACGCCGGGGCCAAGGGTTCGGCAAACTGATGAAAGAGCCCGGCGGTGAGCCACAGCACGCTGACTTCATGGTGCAGCAGATGTTCATTGAAGCGCGCAGCGTCGAGCAGGGTGTCGCGCGGGCAGACCACCAGGCAGCCGCCGTTGAGCAATGCGCCCCAGATTTCCAGGGTGCAGGCATCGAACGCCGGGTTGGCGGCCAGGGCAATCCGGTCCTGGGCGTTGAACTCGGCGAAACCGTTGTTGCGCACCAGCCGGGTAACCGCACGGTGGGGGACTTGCACACCCTTGGGCGCGCCAGTGGAACCGGAGGTATACATGATGTAGGCGGTCGCTTCGGCAGACACCGAAGGATGCTGGCGCGGCGTGGCGAGAGAGCCCTGCGCCAGGGTGTTTTCCCAGGTTGCCAAGGCCAGGTGTCGGACCGTCGGGTCGAGCACGCTGGAGGGCAGTTCGTCGGTGAGCAACCAGGCACTGCCGCAATCGTGCAGCAGGGCACGTTGCCGTTCCAGCGGGGTGGCCGTGTCGATGGGCACGTAGGCCGCGCCGTTTTTCAGAATCGCCAGGATTGTCGCGACCAGACGCGGGCCGCGGTCCAGGCACAGGGCCACCCGATCACCCGGTTGCACGCCGTGTTCGGCCAGCCAGTTAGCCAATTGTTCGGCGTAATGGTCGAGCTGACGATAGCTCAGCGAGTGGTCGCCATCCTGCACCGCCGTCGCCTCGGGTCGACGCTGTGCCTGGGCCTCGAATAACGCGTGCAGCGGCTCGGCTGCCGGGTAGTCGAGGGCGCTGGCATTGAAGGCATGCAGCACTTGTTCGCGCTCGGCTGTGCCGAGAATCGACAGCCCATCGAGGGGTTGCTGGTCATCGTCGACCATGGCCTGCAACGTGGCGCACAGGGCCTGCCAATGCCGTTGCACGGTGCTGGCCTCGAACAGCGCCGTGGCATAGGTCAATCGACCGCCAATCACGCCGTCGCGTTCGTACAGGTTAAGGGTCAGGTCGAATTTGGCGCTGTCTTCGTCGGTGCTCAGCGGCGTCAATTCCAGGGCGCCCAGTGCCAGGCTCGGCTGCGGAGCGTTCTGCCAGGCGAACATGACCTGGAAGATCGGACTATGGGCCAGCGAACGGCTTGGATTCAAGGCCTCGACCAGATGCTCGAAGGCGACCTCCTGATGGGCCTGGGCGTCCAGCGCGGTGCGCCGCACCTGGGCGAGCAATTGCGCAACCTGGCTGACCTCGTCGAGCCGTATACGCAACGCTTGGGTGTTGACGAAAAAGCCGATCAGCGGCTCGACTTCGACACGGGTCCGGTTCGCCAGCACCGAGCCGATCACCAGGTCATTCTGCCCGGACAACCGCGCCAGTACGATCGACCAGGCGGTCAGGACGGTCATGAACAAGGTGCCGCCGTGCCGGTCGCTCAGCTGTTTGATGGACTGGACCAAACCTGCGTCGATGCTGACTTCCAGGCTGGCGCCGGTGAAATCCTGGTGCGCTGGACGTGGCCGGTCCAAGGTCAGGTTCAACAGTGGCGGGGCGTCTTCGAGCTGGGTGCGCCAGTAAGCCAGTTGTTCGGCGATTCGTTGTGCCTGGCGCGGTGAGCGTTGCCACAGGGCGTAGTCGGCGTACTGGATGGCCAGCGGCGGCAGCGGGTCGGCTTGGTCCAGGACAAAGGCCCGGTACAGTTCGGTCAGTTCGCGGGTGAGCACCCCCAGCGACCAGGCATCGCCGACGATGTGGTGCAAGGTGACCAGCAGGACGTGCTCCTGGTCGGCCAGGCGCAATAGGCGCGCACGAATCAACGGGCCCCGCGCCAGGTCGAACGCCGCCTGCGCTTCGGCGGCGCAGCGGGCCTGGAATATCGCCTGTGGGTGGCCGCGCAGGTCTTCGTTGGGCATGACGAAAGCCTGCGGTGGGTCGATGACCTGGACCGGTTCACCACCTTCGGACACGAAACGGGTGCGCAAGGCTTCATGCCGCTCAACGATGCGTGACAGTGTCGCGCGCAATGCCGATTCGTTTAACTCTCCGCGCAAATGCACACCACCGGCCATGTGGTAGGCGGCGCTGGCCTGGGTATCCAGGTGGGCGATAAACCACAAGCGTTGCTGGGCAAACGACAGCGGCAGCCGTGCCGGCCGCGCAACGGCCGGGATGGACGCCGCACCGTATTGTCCGGACGCGGCCAAGGCTTCGATAGCCCGGGCCTGACGCTGCAGGGTTGGCTGGTCGAACACACAGGCCAGTGGTAGCTCGACCCGCAATTGCTGACGCAGTTGAGAAATCAACTGCACCGCCAGCAGCGAATGGCCGCCGGCTTGGAAAAAGTGCTCGTCCCGACCGACCCTTGGCACCCCCAACAAGCGGCTCCAAATGGCCGCCAACTGGATTTCCAGCGGGCCTTGGGGCGGTTCGAAGTGCCCGGCCGCGCCATGCTCGGGAGCGGGCAGGGCGCTGCGATCGAGCTTGCCATTGGGCGTCAGCGGCAGGGCCGACAGAGCTACGTAAGCGCTGGGCTGCATGTACTCCGGCAGGCCTGCGGCCAGGGCGTCGCGCAGTTGTACCTCGGACACCGACACGCCTGGCTGGGCCACCCAGTACGCCACCAAGCGTGGGTCCCCGGCCACATCTTCCCGAGCGATCACCACGGCGTGCTGCACGCCCGACACCCGGCCCAGGGCCGTTTCGATTTCCCCCAGCTCGATGCGATAGCCACGCACCTTGACCTGGAAGTCGTTGCGCCCCAGATAGAGAAGCTGACCCTCGGCGGTCCAGCGGCCCAGGTCTCCGGTGCGGTACATCCTCGCGCCGGGCTGGGTAGCGAACGGGTCCTCCAGGAAGCGCTCCGCGCTCAGTGCTGGTCGATTCAGGTAGCCACGGGCGACCCCGGCGCCGCCGATATAGAGCTCCCCGACCACGCCCAGCGGCACCAACTGCCGATGGGCATCGAGGATGTACACCCGGGTGTTGTCCAGCGGTCGCCCGATACCGGGTACGAAACCCTGCTCGCGGCTCATCGACACCCAGGTCGAATACGTGGTGGTTTCCGAAGGACCGTACAGGTTGCACAGGCGCTGCACCGCGCTATGGGCGAACACTTGCTCGACCAGGCTTTGCTTGAGGGGCTCGCCAGCCAGGTTGACCACACGCGTCGAGGCCGGGATCGCCTGGGCACCGACCAGCGCGTCAAGCGCCGAAGGCACGCTGTTGATCAGCGTCACCGGCACCGGGCAGTCGAGCAAGGCCAGGGCATTGCGGGCCACGTGCAAGGTCGCGCCAGCGGCCAGAGGGACGAAATACTCGAACACCGCCAGGTCAAAGTTGATCGAAGTGGCAAACAGGCT